>NZ_JBLXXK020000004.1:0-190769 GCF_048513595.2 Mycobacterium sp. smrl_JER01
GAGGTAGAGGGCCGCGCCTTTGGGGGCGGTCTTGCGGGACAGGAGCTTGTCGCGCACCCACTCGCGGCGCACGATCGCCGCTGCTTCGCCGAGCTTGTTGAGTGCGATCAGTTTGCGTCGCTCGGCGCGCTCCTGTTCGGCCTCCTCCTGGCGGGCTCGTTCCCGCTCGACCGCGCCCTCGGGGTCGCTGGCATCGGCCAGGCGGTCGGCGTCAAAGCCGTACTGGCGTGCCGCCCAGTCGGGCATGGTGACCCCGGCGCCGCGCGGGTTGCAGCAGTAGTACTCGGGGCTCCACGCGGTAGTCTCGGTGACAGTCCGGATGTGCCGGTAGCCCTCGTCCGGCTCCAGGCTGGGATCGTCGGCGGTGGCGAAGTCGATGTCGCGCTCATCGACCGGTTCGCCAGTTTCGACGTCGAGGAAAACCTCTTCGCTGTCGAGCACGACGGCCCAGTGCCGGGGCTCCATCGCCGCGATCGTCTCGCGGGTGAGGTGCTCGCCCTGGGCATCCCGTAGGTAGTTGGTCGGAATGTAGGCCTTATCGCCCCAGCCGGGACGGCGGTCGAGCACGGTGTAGCCCTTCGCGGTGAACAGCGCTGCCGTCTCCTCGTAGCGCCGCCGGTCCTCCCGCTCGGCGCGCAGCTGAGCAACCCTGTGGTCGAACTGATCGGTACCGGCGACCTTGATCAGCTCGGCCTGAGCAGCGTCATCCCCGTCGAACTCCACGAAACTGGTGGCCTCCATCAAGGTGAGCTGCCCGGTGTCCAGGGCGCTCATGGCCGTCTGAGAGTCGATAGCGACCTTGGCAGCGGCCACAGCGTCTTTGGTGGTCGACAGCTCCTTGGCAACCTTGGTGGGGGAGACCCCCTCCAGGAGAAGCTGGTTGATGCCCCGCGCCCGTTCGGCCTCAGTCAGTTTGGCGCGGTGGTCGTTGAGCACGATCTGCTCGATGACGCGGTGGGTGCGCAGTGCGGCCTCGTCGCCTTCGGCGGGGTGGACGTAGACGGGGATGGTGGGCACGCCCAGCTGGCGCGCAGCTTGCGTGCGGCGCTGCCCATCTCGCAGGGCCACGCTGCCATCTTCCAGGCGCACCGCCGTCACCGGCGCGAGAACTCCGTGGGCCTCGATGGAGGCCAGGAAATCGCTATCCAGGCGGGGATCTAGGCGAACGTTCTCGCCGATTTCGATGGTGGTCGGGTCCAGGTGAAGCAGCTCGGGAGTGGTGGTGGTTGTCATCAGGTGCCCTTTCTTGGTTGTTCGAACCTGTTGCCTATAGGCTACACCATGATGTAGCCTATAGGCAACACATTGGTTCGACGAGGAGCACTGAAATCCGATGGCCCTGAACGACGACCAGCTACCCGGCATCACCGAAAACGACTGCGGGACAACCGTCGTGATGAGCTACGGCATGGGCGTCGACTCGACCGCGATCCTGCTGCGCTGGCTGACCGACCCGTCAAGTCGGGACTTCGCTCTCAGCGATTTGATCGTCATCACCGCCCACACCGGGGATGAGTTCGAGCAGACTCTGCGCGACGTCGAAGAGGTCGTATTGCCCGCGCTCCGTCACCACGGTGTGCGGTTCATCCAGGTCGGCCGCACACAGCGCAAGACGACCGCCGGCGGGGAGGGGGTCGTTGTGCTCGACGACTCCACCACACCGCAGCGGCTGTACGTCGATGGCTACAAGCTGTCCGACGAAATGCTTTCGGCTGGAACGCTTCCCCAGCTCGGGGGGGCCCGCATGTGCTCGGTTCACGCCAAGGGGAACTGCCTGGATCCGATCATCGCGTCGGTGACCGGAGGTCGTCGGTATCGCCACGTGCTGGGATTCGAAGCCGGTGAGCGGGCCCGCGCTGCCAAGGATGCGGTGTTCAACACCGAGCGCCGGACAGGGTGGTACCCGCTCCTGGAGTGGGGTTGGGATCGGGCCCGGTGCACAGACGTCATCGCTGAGGTGACCGGGCGCCGGTGGTCAAAATCGGCGTGTGGCTTCTGTCCCTTCGCCATGGCGACGGCCTCAGGTCGGCAGGCCCTCGTCGAGCGCTACCGCCGCGAACCACATGCCGGCGCCCAGGCGCTGTTCCTCGAGCTCGTTGCCCGCAGCCTGAACGAACGACAGACCCTCATCGCCGGTGGGTCGGCAGCCGAACTGGTGGATGCCGCCGGTCTGACCGAGGTTCAGGCGCACTACCAGGCACTGTTGGCAGACAAGCCTCACGCCGTCTACGAGGTTCGCCGGCTGACGCGCCGTTCGTCCAAGCGGACCGATGGTCGCGGCATCACCGCGCGTTCGGTACGCGCTGTGGCGCACGGTACGCGCGAGCAGATGACGAGGCAGCTGGCGGCTCAGCCCGGCGACCGCCACGACGGGCCGGACGGCATCACGCGTCACGTACTGCGGGCCCGCGGTACCGAATTGCCTTCTCTGGAACACTTCTACGTCGTCTGCCCGGCAGTGGTGGAGGACAAAGCGCGGCCCGGTTTCGACGAATGGTGGCAGGAGGCGACCAGCGATGCTGTTCTGTTCTGAGGTCAATCCACCCCGCCGCGACGGTGTAGCCTATGGGCAACGTCATCGGAGGGAGCTGGCCATGGACGCCGACACGTCCACAGACGACGGTTCTGCGATCCTGGCGGCGCTGGGTGCCGCGATCCGAGAGCACCGGACCGCGGTGGGTCTGACGCAGGCCCAGCTCGCGGAACGGGCGGGTATCGGCCGGCCGCATCTCAATCACATCGAGGGTGGGCGTAAGAGCCCGACTGTCGTGGTGCTGGTTCACCTGGCGCGCGGCCTGGGCGTCGACCCCGCGACCCTCCTGCAGACCCAGGCGGCTCAGTAAGGCGATATGCCGAGGCAGCGTGAGGTTTCGATCCGCTGAATCAGCGTGGCGGCCTCTGCGTGATTGGGGCACCCGGCGTCGTCGGTGCCGGTCTGGATCAGAGCCATCAATTCGGCGTCGACGCGGAGCTCATAGCGGGGCAGACCGGCCGACTCACCGGTCCTCGCGTCGTCGATCGCGTCCAGCGCGGCGGCCAAGACCGCCGTCACGGCGACTTCGTGGTCCTGGGCCGACCCGATCATCATGTCGACTCTGCGCGCGGTCGTGGTTGTCAGGGTCCAGTGAGCGGTCATGGCGCTGCCTCCTTGCGTGGGGGATACCTCGGCCACAGTGTGCGCCCCCAAACAGCAAAAACCGGGTCTGCCTTCCACTGGTGTGGATAAACAGACCCGGCTCTTGGCAGGCTGTGGATAACCCTTAACCGCTGGGC
Organism: Mycobacterium sp. smrl_JER01; assembly: GCF_048513595.2. NCBI lineage: Bacteria > Bacillati > Actinomycetota > Actinomycetes > Mycobacteriales > Mycobacteriaceae > Mycobacterium > Mycobacterium sp. smrl_JER01. The sequence goes on from NZ_JBLXXK020000004.1 coordinate 3,274, forward strand.
GGGGTGTAGTCCCGGTCACGGGGGTCGGCGGCGAAGTCGGGGCCGTCGAGGAAGATCTGCGCCCCTGTGCGGTGGGCTGTGGTCAGCAGGTCGACGGTGCTGACAGCACCGGCCTGGTCGAGAACCTGGAAGGTGATCGGGCCCATGTGCAGGTCGAGCCAGCGGAGTTGGCGCGAACGGTCGCGCGACAGCTCCTGGCGGGGCACCACGGCGTAGGCGGGGCGGCGCGTCCAGTCGACGGAAACGGTCGGCACGGCGAAGGGCTCGTCCGCCGGTACCGGCGCCGGGATCGACCGCGGGATCAGCGTCATTGCCGCCCGGGCTGCGCAGAACCCTTCCAGCACCCGCTGGACGGCCTGGGCCGAGAACATCGTCATCAGCAGGCCGCCCCACTGCAACCGCAGGCGGGCCTCTGGGGAGCAGGCGTGGAAGACGGCGATGTCGCCGCTCTGGTCGCCCTGGATGCGGACCATCGTGTGGGTGAGCAGGGCGGCGGGGGTGACATGGGTTTCGGTGGTGCGAGACTTCATCGGACTGCCTTTCGGTGGATGTTGCTTATAAGCAACAGTCTATCGCGTAATCCGTTGTAGTGCAACATGTTTCATGAACCAGCATGCGCGTGTTGGCTTGCTCCAATCACCGCTCTGATCAGGGCCTTTCGTTTCCTGCCCCCTCGACACCGCTGCTGCGGAGCAAAGGGGAGCTGCCCAGACCGAGGTGGCGGCAAGTCATGACCCGAGCTGAGCCGGGCCTGCATGCAACCAGAACCCGGTGCACGTGAGCGGCCGCCGGCGAACCTGGAAGCCTGCCCCCGCCGGAACTATTTTTCGGCGAAGTTGCTCGCGGTGGTGGACTCCGCTTCACGTTGCTCCGTACGGTCCGTCACATGACAGCTTCACTCTCCGGCGGCCTAGACGACGCCGAAAACGATTTGCGCACAGCGCAGTTTGAGACCGACTGGCACCGGCAGGGCCAGTACGCCCGCTCGGCTGCCGACACTGCCGCGCAAGTGGCCGTCGACAGCACGACCAGCGACGCCGACCGGGCCCGGGCTGTGGCTGTGATGGACACCGCCCTCGCGCTGGCAGCGCGCAGCCTGCTGCGCGAAGCGCAGTCGACGCTTGCAGATGCGCGCGGCCACGCTGACCCGCAGCGCCGGCGAGAACTGGCACGGTCGGCGGTGAGTAAGGCCCGTCAGGTCGCCCGTCACCGCGATGCCACCGAGGACGAGCGCGCCGAGGCTCGACAGATCATCGGCCACGGACGGATGCTCGCAACAACGGTGGGCGCTTCGGTGCGGCGCCAGCAGCGCGTGGAGCGTGAGCAGGAACAACCCGGCATCGCGATCTAAGCGCGGTCCGGGCCGCGCGGCATCAGGACGGTGCGTACGCTCGCCCGCGTGAGCAGGGACATCGAAGCGACGCCGCACCCGCGGTTTTCGGTACCCCTCACCGCTGAGTGCGTGGGCTGGGCTCGCACTGCCCACTACGTGACCACCGTGGCTGAGGATGGCGATGTTCAGCTGCGCTCGGAGGCGGGTGCCCCTACGCGGTACTTCATCCGGCGCCGCGGACCGGACCGACTCGAACTCACCCAGCTCGACGACGACGCCGAGCACCCGCTGCTGTTCGTGGCCGACACCGAAGTGCTGGAAAGACATTTGATCGGCCTGTTCGCCGATGACATCCGCGAGGATCTCGACTTGCCGCTCCTCGAAATAGGCTGGACTGTCGACGATTTGGCCAGAGGATACGAGGTCAGCGAGATGGAGCGGGGCTACCGCACGCTCAAACGGGTGGGTGGGGGACCGGTCGCCGCGGCACCGGATCCCACCTTGAGCCTGCTCGCGCTGGTGCCACTGTCGCACTACCTGCAATGGTCGATTGCCGACCTCAAGCGCTCGTTTCTCAGTCCGACCGGCAGCCCGCTGCTGCGCCGCGGCGGCTACGCGGCACCTTAGCTGCCACTCGGCCACCCGATTATCGCCTCCATCTCACGATGTGGACACTTTGGAGGTCAATGCCGCTGCGGTGGTGGACGCCTCACACTCCGCGTTTATACGGTCCGGGCTGAAATAGCTTGATAGGTCCTGCAACACGCTGGGGAGCGTGCTGCATCGGAGGCCGGGGGCGGCATGCAACACACGCGACACGCGCGATGCGGCCACCCCGGCATGCCTGACGGCATCCCATCTCATGGCACACCAGCTCTGCGGCTTTCTCCGCCGCGCCGTCAGCGACCGTCGCCCACTTCGGGCGACGCAACGATTCGCATCGGCAAATCACTCACCACAGGCACAGGAAGCTGACCACCATCCATGGAAATCTCTACTCGCCCGCACTGGACAGCAGGGACCGCGGTGACCGCAGCGGCCATCACCCTCGCCCCGCTGATTGCAGGGCCCTCCGCTCTGCACGCCCCGACCCTGCCCATATCACTACCACCGGCGGTATCCGTGCCGCAGGTACAGCTCGCGGCCGTCATCAGCCCGACCGACATCGACAACCTGGTCGACAGGTTGAACTCGGCCCTCGCCTCGGTGTCCTCGACCGTTACCGCCGCGGTGGCGATGCCCGCCAACAGTCTGACTTCGGCACTGGACTCCGCTGTCTCGGTGAACAATTCGCTGTGGGACGGCCTGATCGATGCCACCGATAGCCGGTCCCTCGTTGACCTGCTCAACGCATTGCGGGCGACGTCCTCGGGGAGCCTGTCCCGGCTGTCGACCACAGTGGGCGATACCGGGGCCGCTGTGGTGCTCACGACCGGGGAAGTCACCGACTTGCTGGCCTCGGCGCTGACCGGCTCTCTGAGCACCGCATTGCACGCGGTCGCCACCATTGTGAACAATCCGCTGGCGCTGGCAAGCTACACCGGCCTTCTCAACGCGCCCCTCGATATCGCAGGACTGGTCGTGAACAACGGACTGTCGCTGGTCGACAGCGTGGGATCGGGCGCGCTGTCGGTGACTAGCACCCTGGTTACCGGGGTGACGTCCCAGATCGACAACATTCTCCGCGGCGTGAACGGACTGATTGACGCGGCCAAGGGCGCGGTGCCCGGCGTGGCACTGCTCGACGGCGTACTGACCGCAGTGCAGGGGATCGTGTCAGCGCCGGTGACCGCAGCGCTGGCGGGGGTCGACGGCGTGGCCGGCACGCTTACTTCCGCCGCATCCCGCGTTGTGAGCAAGCTCGCCGGTGGCGCATCTGAGATCGGCGCAACCTGGCTCGGGGATGGCACGGCCAGCGGAGCCCTCCAGGAGGCGATCAACGCGATCGGCGCAGCTCCACTGAGTGCGGCGAGCTACACCCGTGCGCTCGGCGTGGTGGTCAGCGCTGGGATCAGCTCCGTGCGGTCGGTCGCGAGCGCCGGAGCCAGCCTGCTGTCGGTGCCATTCACCGCAGGCGCAGACCTCACGTCAACGGCTTCAGCCATGATCACCCGGTTCACTGACGGGGTGGCCACAGCCGCATCAGGCATCCTGCACGCAGCGGGTCTACCGTCCTTCGTCTCCTCGCTGCCGCACGCCCTGGCGACGACCATCAACATCACCGTGCGCGCTGTGAGCTTCGGAGTCTCAACGGGACTCAACGCCGTCGCTACCGTGCTCGACATCGGCTCGGCGATAGCGGGCTCGTCGACTCCTACGCTGTCGCGCGAAGCGTCTAGCCGCGTGCTCATCGACGTCCCAACCCTCACCGCCAGCAGTGCGGGACCGACCGCCGGGGCGGAGGAGCCAAGCCCGGAAGCCGACACCGCGCCCTCACCGATGGCGGGGGAGGGACACCCTGCGACGGTCGCTGACGAAGCACCTCTTGCCAGCGCAGGTGCGCCGGAAGCACCGCACGCGGACATGGCCGTCTCGTTGCCGGCGGTGGACGGTACACCCGTGGAAGTGGAGCAAGAGCTCGGCGACGCGGACACGGGGCAGTTGACGTCTCTCACCAGCACATCCTCGGCCGGAGACCCATCGCCTCAGGGCAGCGCCGCGCTGGACCCAGACACCAGTGACGCCGAGGCGCTGACCCGGCCGACCGCACACAGCGCAGCGTCCGAGGGTGATGATGCCGCCACGACCCGCCCGACAGCCCGGCCTGCGAAAGACGCCGACGAGGCCTCGCCCGGTGACCGGGCCGACACGCATGGCCGGCATGCCTCCGGCGAGACCGCATCGAATTCTTCGGGCACGGCTACCGGACGGCACCGCAGTGACTCGCCGTCCTCCGCGTCGAACTCGCAGAAGCCCTCGAACAGCCGCGTCGGATCCGACAACGACCGCGCAGGAAAGGGCGAAGCCGCCGCCTGACGCCCAGCGCCGGTCATCCGTTAAATCGTTACTTATCAACGAAATATCGCAAAGAAGGGAACAGGTATGAACATTCAGTACACGGAGGACGATCGGCGGAGCACGCGCCGGCTCCTGGAGAACGAGGTGCTCATCCGGGCCCTGCAGCAAGCGCGGGACGGGATTCTCTCCCCGCAGTGGCGCGACACCTTGGAAGAGAACGGCGCCTTAGCGGATGCGCCCGATTTTCAGGGGGTCCACGGTGCAGTCATTGCCACCATCCAAGCGATGCCACTGGCCGCCTGGGAACCCGGAGTCAACTCGGAAACTCGGTCAGCTCTGGATCGGTGGTATCACGACGCGTCGGACGAACTCGGCAAGTCCTATGAACACCGCCTCCGCACACATGCCCGCACCGCCGCGATCGGCATCCAGGTGCAGAACTTGAAGCTGCTCAGCTACAGCCTCCGAGCGCAAGACCCAGCACCAGCACTCCGAATGGATGTCCCCATCGTCGACGATGTGCAGGGAAAAGCATTGCGGGAACTCGAATCAGAGTTCATCGTCAAACGAGACACCCTCCTTGCCTCCTACCTTGCTGCGCTGGCGACCACCGGAGTGGAAGTCGACTGGCGGTCGTGGTTCGAAGAGCGGATCGCGTCCTGGGAAGACCGGACGGCTGCCGACCTCGCCCGCATTTCACTGCATGCCAGGGTTTTTGAACAGATTCCGGCATACTGGTGACTCGCCCTACCGCGTGGTAGCCGACTCCCTATTGCAGTTGGTCGGGCATGCCGACATCGGCAATCCGGATCTCGCGCAATCCTTTCCAGGAGGCATGCCGCAATCCTCCGGGGCTGTTGTACTCCGGAAAGCCACTTCACCGACATACCGGGGACGAACCCAGGTGACCCCTCCGATCGCGGGTGCATCCGGCACCGGAGGGGCTTCCTGAGCAAGGCCGTCGAGAAGGCTATAGAGGCGCCGGCGCTCGGTGTCGCTGAACCCGGAGCCGACCTGGCCTACGAGAACGAGTTGACCATCCTCGCGGCGGCCGGCGAGCAAAAGGGATCCGACTCGCCCCGATCGAGTCGGTCCAGTGGGCGGCCACCAGCCGACGATCACCAGCTCGCAACTGCGCCGTACCGGCGACTTGATCCACGCAGAGGATCGTCCTGAGACATATGGCGAATTCAGGCGTTTGGCGACGACTCCCTCGACGCCATTTTCAGCGGCCGCCGCGAGCATGTCGACGGGCTTTGCATCGTCCCAGTACGGGGGGATCATCAACGGGTATCCCTGGGGCAGCGCACTCAGCATCTGGCGGCGCTCAACATAGGGACGGTCGGTGAGGTCGTCGTTGCCGCTGGCGAGTAAATCGAAAGCGAAGAACATCACCGGCACCTGCTCCAACAGGCTGCGGGTGGGACGTCGACGCATCGGCCATCGCTGCTGGAGCCTGGAGAACGACGGGCGGCCGAGCTGGTCCAGGGCGACTATTTCGCCGTCGAGCAGCAGACGTTGCCCACCGGTCACCTCATTGATTTTGGCGAGTTCGGGAAAGGTGGAGGTGATGTTCTCTTGGGCGGCGTCGTGTGTCGCACTTAGTCGCGCGCGACACGGCGCAGATGTGCTGGGATGGGTTCTCCGGGGGTGTTGACTCTGTCTCGACTCGTTGTGCAATCGAAGGCGGCGCGGCTATGCGAGCTTTTCCGGTTCGGATGCCATCTGGTGACCGCTACTGGACGGTGATCGATGACCGATACGAGGCGCAGCCGGTCGCAGATCAATTTCTCCGAGAGCTTCGATTCGGGCGTGACCGTGCGGAATCGACGTCGAAGGCGTACGCCGAGGGCGTGTCGTTGTTTCTGCGGTGGTGCTTGGCGACCGAACGCGACTGGCGCACCGCCGCCGGGCATTTAGGACTTTTCATTACTTGGCTCAAGTATCAGCCGACAAGCGGATCACGTGTCATTCCCGGCCCCGGCGCAAAACCCGTCCGCAGCGTCGGCCGGATCAATCGGGTGCTCGTTGCAGTTCGCGGGTTCTTGTCCTTCGCCGTTGTCGCGAAGGAACTGCCACCTGAAGTACTCGACCAGCTCTACGAGATGGGCGACTCGCGGGATCTTCCGAATGAGGCGCACGGTGAGGACACGACCCTTCGGTATCGGCTGCGGGCCCGTCATCGGATGAGCGAACCCAGGACGACGGTTGACCGAGCCACTGACGAGGAGATCGTCGCCATGCTCGGGGCGTGCCGATCGGCCAGGGACCGCCTGATCGTCTTGTTGTTGTCACGGGTGGGGTTGCGCCGCGGAGAGGCAGCCGGGTTGCGCCGTTCGGACGTTCACTCGTTGCCCATCAACGATGTTCACGGATGCGCGATCACCGGAGCGCATCTGCATGTCGTACGCCGGCCGAATACGAACGGGGCCTGGGCGAAGTCCCGGCATCCGCGAGCGGTGCCGATCGACTTCATGGTGGTACGGAGTTTGGACGTCTACCTGTTGGAGCGGGAGGACCAGCCGGCGGCCGCAGAGTGCGATTACCTTCTTGTGAACCTGTTCCGGGCGCCGCTTGGGGCACCGATGCAGCCAGGGGCGTTCAACGAACTCTTCGCGTCGCTGTCTCGCCGAGCGGGCCTCGAACGCGCCGTCACGCCACATCAAGGACGCCACGCTTTCGGCAGCAACCTCGCCGACTCCGGGGCGCTGCTCGACGAGATCCAGATGCTGATGGGACACGCCAGCCCGACGTTCGTCGCAACCGTATCTCCATCCGTCGGCGGACCGGCTTCGCGCGGCGGTGGAACGGGTGGGACGCCCAGGGCGACGGTGCACCCAACGTGACCGTGGCTGCGGATTTACCGCCTTCCCCCTCGCCGACTGACCACGATGCCGTCGGCGCACAGCTGTGGAATGCGATCTCACAGGACTTCCTGGCATCGGTGCACTGGTCGGCCGACGATCAGGTCCTGGTGTTCCCTCGCGATCACCCCGTGCTCGGCTGGAGAGAATGCATCGTTCCGGAGTGCGACCAGAGAATTCTCGTTGTGACCGAAGCCCTCTGTGCGGCATGCAATCTCCGATGGAGGCAATTGGCTCGTCCGGAACTGGCTGACTTCGTTCGAGTGCCTCGGGTGCGGCTCAAACGAATCGGCGCAGACCCGTGCGGGGTTGAGGTGTGTGAGCGAACGGCGCGAGCCGCCTCCGGTTTGTGCGGCGCCCACGAGCGCGCGCGCAAGAGGCGCGATATGGCGGTCGAGGATTTCGTGAACCAGCCAGGTCTCGAAGGTTTCGCCACTTTCGGCGAATGCGCGGTACGTGCGTGCGACCGAGAACGCGTTGCGAGCACTAATCCGTACTGCTCCCCTCACGACGGCCGCTGGCGAGAGCACCGTCGGACATGCGAACTTGCGAGCCCCGACGAGGAGCAGTTCCGGCGGGTGCAGCCGGCGATCACCATTCGCGGGGAGATCACGCTGCGCGGACTGCCGGACCGGGTGATAGCCGAGATGCTGTACGGATTGCAGCGCAACGTCGACCAAGGCGCCCGTCTCGACGCGTCGTACTTCCGCACGCTGGGCCGCCAGCTGCTAAGCCAGCAGGTGCTCACCATCGATGACGCGGACGTAACTCAGTTCACTTTCGAGGTCGCGAAACTGCATCGCAAGTTCGTGACCAGTGCTCGCAGGTTGCGCTCGACACCCGAGATCGAGGCCGTGAAGGACGTCTGGGATCTCGCCGTTTTCGGTTACCCAGGGACGTTGAGATTCGGATCGATCACGCAACCGTGGCTGCGCGCCGCAGCGAAAGTAGAGGTGTACAACGATCTTCCGCGCCGCCGCGGGAAAGGAGGTAAGAGCCACTGCCAAACCCGCATCAGTTACCTGGGTCTCCTCAGCGAGAGCCTGGTCATCCAGCGCGAGGACGCCGGCATGGACATTCATGCCCTTGGTCGCGGTGACATCACCGCCTTCTTGAATCGGCTGGCGTTCCTGCAAAGCGAAGGTCAGATCTCCGCGAAGCTCAGGCCGCGTGCGGTCCGCGAGCTGCGTCGCACGCTCGGACAGATGCGGGCCCTCGGCTTAACCCGTAGTGGTCAACCACTACACGGCCTGCCCGACGACTTCTCCATCGCCGAGGGAGACGTCCCCGGTGAATCCGAGGAGCAGGCCGCCGGCCGAGATCTACCCATTGAAGTAGTCCGGCACCTGTGCGAGCACCTCGACGAACTCGAGGCTCAAGCCGGCGTCGAAGTACGGGTCGCCGTGGAGTTGATGATCGACACTGGCCGTCGCCCGGAGGAGATCTGCGCACTGGCGATGGACTGCATCACCCGCGACGGCACCGGGAAGCCGGTGTTGGTCTATGACAACCTCAAGGCCAACCGCTTGCAACGCCACCTGCCGATTGCAGCGGCGACGGTCACCGTAATCGAACGGCAGCAGCGGCGGGTGCGTCAGCGCTTCCCGCAGACCCCTGCAGCGCAGCTGAAGCTCCTCCCCACCTGGATCAAGAACCCCTACGGCGCGAAGGGCTTGCGGGACGAAACCGTCGGCACACGGCACCGGATGTGGGTTGATTCCCTGCCCGACGTGCTGGTGTCAACACGGTCGACAGACGACGGTCGCGCGGCCGACACGATGCCGTTCGACAAGGGCCGCATATTCCCCTACGCCTACCGACACACCTATGCCCAAAGGCATGCCGATGCCGGGGTTCCGATCGATGTGCTGCGCGAACTGATGGACCACCTCAATCTGATCACGACACAGGGCTACTACCGCGTTGGAGAGCTGCGGCGGCGCAATGCCGTCGACCGGGTGACTGCGATGCAGTTCGACCGGCACGGCAACCGCACGTGGAGCAACGCCAAGCGCCTCTTGGACTCCGAGCATCTCCGAAGGGCGGTCGGCGAAGTCGCCGTCCCCTACGGAATGTGTAGTGAACCAACCAACGTCGCAGCAGGGGGCCAGGACTGCCCTGTCCGATTCCGCTGCGTCGGGTGTGCTCACTTCAGCACCGACGTTTCCTATCTGCCCGATCTGGAGAGCTACCTCGCCGATTTGCTCCGGACACGCGAGAAGCTGCTCGGCTTCCTTAACGCCGATGAATGGGCCAGAAACGAGGCGACACCTTCCGATGAGGAGATCGCGCGGATCCGCCGCCTCATCGCCCGCATCAAAGCCGGTGTCGACGAACTCTCCGAAACCGAGCGCGCACAGATCGAGGAGGCTGTCAGCGTCGTCCGACGAGCCCGAAACGGCGTCACGAGCCTCAACATGCCCGGCATCCGCCAACCCGTCCCCACCATTCGCCCCGACAGAACGGCATGACGGTGACCGACGCAATGATCAACGGCCGACGCGCCGACTCACACCGCCGCCGTGAACGCTTCAGACTCGCGTTGGCTCAGGCCCACGATCAGGGCCTGGTGTTGAGCGTCGCCTCGATCGCGAGAACCGCCGGCGTGGACCGCAGCTTCCTATACCGCCACCCCGATTTACTCGCCGAAATACACGAGTCGCAGGTCGCGCCCCCGCGTCGACAGCAGCAAGCGTCCGTAACCAGCGAATCACTCAAGGCCGACCTGGCCAACACTCAGCAGCGGATCGCCCGCATGGCCGCCCACAACCGGCAGCTGGAACGCAAGCTGTCCGAGGTCCTCGGCGAGCAGGCGTGGCGCGAATCCGGCCTCGGGGCTGCACCTGACATCGATGCACTGCAACGGCAAGTGACCGGACTCGAACAACGAAACCTGGCGTTGCAACGACAGCTGGAGCAGCGAGATGGCGAACTCGACGCCGCCCGCGCCGCCAACAGAGAACTCATCGCAGCCCTGAACAGGTCGTCCTGAGATTTAGGTCAGGGCCGGCACGCATACAGCGTCGGCATCGACAGCGACTACGCCTTTCCACGCCGCGTGTCGTAGCCGACCGGTGTACTCGCGGAATTCGACGCGTCCCACCACAAGCGGCTCAACCCAACATATGCGGCTCTCATCCAATGAGGTAGCAACGGACCTGAAAGGTGAAACCACCCGGCGTAATTGAGCGAGTGCCGCCCCCATGTCGCGGCGTGCACGGTCGGTGAACCCGATAGTGACGGTTCCGCAATACGTCAAGTGGCCGGCTTGGTCGTACGCGCCGACCAGTAATGCGTTTACTGCACCCGCTGCTGAGGCGGCGTAGCCCCCGACCACAAAATGGCCGCTATGGCGGTAGGGCGTTTTGATCCATTGCCGACTCCGCCGACCCGACCAGTAAGAGGAGCCGGCCCTCTTGCACACGACACCTTCCATCCCAGCATCGACCATGGCTTTGAGGACGTCGCGCCCATCTAGCCCAGCCCAGGCCGGCGACATCGACAGCGCGGGCGCGGCTACGGCGAAATCGAGATCCTGAAGGATTCCGCGACGCTCTCGATATGGGAGGCTCGTGAGGTCATGGCCGTCTAAGTGCAGAACATCGAAGACCACCAGGCGCGCGGGTAAGCGGCGCTGCAGCGACTGTGGAGGCCTTGCCACGGGCAAACGCCGCTGAAGCAGCTGGAAACTGGGTCGCGTCCGGTCGTCCAACACGACGATCTCACCGTCGAGAATGACGTCACGTCCGCTCGATGCCGAGCACCCCGACACCACGTCGGGAAAGGCAGCCGACACGTTGTTGGCCTGGCGACTGAATAACTCAGCGCGCCCACCGCCGATCCGCGCAGCGCATCGAGCCCCGTCAAATTTGGGCTCGACGATCCAGTCATCACCCACCGGAGGTTGTCCCGCGGTAGCCAACATCGGTGCCGGCGGCACCGGTGTTCGAATATCGGTCCTGGGCCGCTTCACCTCACCAGTGTGCCTTTTCAGTCCGCGCGCTCATGCGAGCCAAGACTTGTGCGTTCCGATGGTCACGCGGACCGGATACGGAGGCGCCCCAGGCCGGGCAGGAACCGTCCGACGCCGGCGGCGTAGCGGGTATAGGTCTCGCCGTGGGCACGGTGGAGGTGGGGCTCTTCGATCAGTCGTACTTGCGTTTGGATGCCGGTGAGGGCGATGACCCAGCCGATGAGTGCGACGGGGTTGGGAACCATGAGCACTAGGCCGAGGAGGGTGACTAGCACCGCGGTGAAGATGGGGTTGCGCACCCACCGGAACGGGCCGCTGGTAACGAGTGCGGTGCGTTCACTTCGGTCCACTCCGATGCGCCAGGACGCGCCCAGCGCCATCTGCGCGCCGAAGGTGGCCAGGATGCCGAGGACCGCCAGGACCACGCCGAGCACGTGAATGGAAGGGTGCTGCAGCGTGCTTATGGGCGTTAGTCCCAGCCAGTGCGCCAGCGGGCCGCCGACACCGACCATGAGGTAGCCGAGGTCGGTGGCGGTGAGTGCTGACCAGCCCAGCGAGCCGCGCGGTGACAGTGTGCGCCGGTTGCCGCTGTCACCGGTGCGGCGGCGCTGGATGAGGGTGCGCAGCGCCCCGGCGAGCAGCATCATGACCACGAACAGGGCCAGCGCCGCGGCGGCCATCAGCGACGGCCCGGAAGCGGCTTGGCGGCAACGCCGAGCAGATAGTCGCCCTGGATGCGGGTCACCGATCCGAGAATGACCAGGCCGTGTCGGCCTATCTGGTCGAGGAAGTCCTCGGCGGTGAACCGGTCCTCGGTGGGGTGGTCGAACAACCGCCGGTAGGTGGGGCGGTTGAGAGCGTGTGAAGTGACTTCTTCGAAGTAGAACCGCCCACCGGGGGAGAGCACTCTGGCGGCTTCGGCGACCGCGCCGCGCCAGTCGGGAATGTGATGGATGATCCCGAAGTCGAACACCGCGTCGTAGCTGCCGTCGTCGGCGTTGAGCGCGGCCCGCAGATCGGTGGCGCTGCCGGTGGCCAGGTGCACCCGGTCGCGGTAGGGGGCGAGCCGGGCTTGGGCCCGCGCGATCATCGCCGGGTCCAGGTCGATCGCGTCGACCTGCGCGGCGCCGAAGCGCTGCAGCATCAGCTGCGAGCCGTAGCCCGATCCGCAGCCGATTTCGAGGGCTCTGCTGCCTGGGGGAAGCCGACCGCCGAAGCTCAGCAGTACCGGCACCTCATAGAGGCGTTGCAGCCAGCGCCGAGGCGGCGAGTTAATCAGGGCTGTTTCCGCTCGATTCATCAACACTCGCAGGACTCCTTCCACTCACAAGGCCGAGGCCGCCACAGCGTCCGGATGATCGGACTTCATCGGTGGCATCGCCCATAAACGATCTATGGCGAACGCTATCATCGTTTAGTGACGATGAATAGGCGTGGTGGTGATGCAGCGGCCGGACCGCGCTGGGGTGGGGCGGCGCTGCTGCGGCCGGGGGTGTTGGCTTTCGCGGGGTCGATCGGCTCCACCGATGCTCACGCTCACCATGCGGTGCAGGTCATCACCGCGACAACGGCGCTGACGGTGCTCGATGATCACGGCGCGCGGCACCGGGGAACGAAGGTGGTCGTGCCCGCCGACGCGCCGCACCGGATCGAGGTCGGCGCCCAGGCGGGCACGGTGGTGTTCCTGGAGCCGGAGTCCGCGCCGGGACAGGCCGCACACTCCCGTGCCGTGCGGTCCGGGTGGATCGTCACCCCGGTGCTGAGTTCGACCCGTCGACGCGCGCTGGCCGCGGTGGTGGACGAGCTGATTGCGCACCTGGCGCCCGCCACGGCCGACAACGGCACCGCGGTGCGGCATCCCGCCATCGATGACGCGTTGCGGCTGCTGCCCGACCTGGTGGCGGCGGGACCGGTCAGCGGCACGGAACTGGCTGCCCTGGTTGGCCTTTCGGCGAGCCGGTTAACGCATCTGTTCACCGAGCAGGTCGGCATCCCGCTGCGGCGGTACGTGCTGTGGACGCGGTTACGGATCGCGATCATCCGCGTGCAGGCCGGGGATGATCTGACCGGCGCCGCGCACGGGGCGGGGTTCGCTGACAGCGCTCACCTGACCCGGACCACCCGTGAGATGTTTGGCCTGCCACCCTCGGTGCTGAGCCGACACGTGTCCTGGGATCTCGACAGCGGGTAGCCGAATCATTCAAGCCTCGTCGCGGCGGTGGCCGCGACGATTCAGGGCATGGGTACGACTTCTTCTCCGCCATTGACGAGGGTGATCACTGCGGTCCAGGCGGTGGCCCGCTACGGCTACGTGCCGTTCCTGCTGATCGGCCTCAACGGTGCGGGCATCGCCGTGGCCGCCGCCGGCGCACCGAAGTACTGGCTGCTGATCATTCTGGCGGCCGCGATCGCGACGGCGTTCGTGGTGGAGCGGGTCATCCCGTATGACCCGCAGTGGAACCACGACCGCGCCGACAGCACCCGTGACCGCATCCACGTCGCGGTCAACGAAACCCTCATCCTGGCCAGCGTCGCCGCCATCCCGCTGCTGGCCGCGATCGTCCCGGCACCCCAGTTGTGGCCGCACAGCTGGCCATTCGTCGCACAAGTCCTGGCCGCGGTCCTGGTTGCCGATTTCGGGATCACCGTGGTGCATTTGGCCAGCCACAAAGTCGGGTTCCTGTGGCGCTTCCACGCGGTGCACCACAGCATCACCCGCTTCTACGGCCTCAACGGTCTGATGAAACACCCGCTGCACCAAACCGTGGAGATGGCCGCCGGGGTGGCACCGCTGATCCTGATCGGGCTGCCCGTCGACGTGGCCTCCGCTCTGGCCCTGGCGGTGGCGATCCAGCTGCTGCTGCAGCACTCCAACGCTGACTACCGCATCGGCCCGGCGAAGTACGTGCTGGCCCTCAACGAAGGCCACCGCTTCCACCACCTCAAATGGGCCGGCATCGGTGATGTCAACTTCGGGCTGTTCACCTTGGTGTGGGACCACCTGATGCGCACCTTCTCCTACGACCCCACCCGCCGCTTCGACTCGACCCAGCTGGGCATGGCCGCCAAGCCCGACTACCCCAGCAGTTACCTGCGCCAGATGATTTACCCGTTCACCCACAACGGCGGCTGCGCCGTGAAGTCCATGGCCCCGACGACGAACGGCGCGGCGGAGACGTCGGTCCCAGACCCGGCCTCGAAGTATCGCTGCTGACCGGCTATCATCGTCATATGGCGATGAATAAGGTGGAAGCGGACGGCTGCCTCACCGGCAGCGCCTCGGGGAGTTCGAATCTGGATGCCGCGGTGGCACTGTTTCACAGCCTCTCCGACTCGGCCCGGTTGGCGATCGTGCGCCGCCTGGCCGACGGGGAGGCCCGCGTGGTCGACCTGATCGGGGAGCTGGGGTTGGCGCAATCCACGGTGTCGGCTCATGTGGCGTGCCTGCGGGACTGCGGCCTGGTCAGCGGCCGCCCCGAAGGCCGGCAGGTGTTCTACTCATTGACCCGCCCTGAGCTGCTCGATCTGCTCGCCTCGGCCGAAACCCTGCTGGCCGCCACCGGCAACCAGGTGGCGCTGTGCCCCACCTACGGCACCCGCGCCCGCACCGGCGCGACGAGGGGTACGCAGGAGACCCGCCGATGAGCGATGCATGCGGCTGCGGCAACGGCGAACCCCGCGGCGCCGACGAGCAGGACCGCGAGCCCGAGCGGCTCTGGCAGATCAAAGAACTGCAGTTCGCCGCCCTCTCGGGAGTGTTGCTGCTGGCAGCGGTGATCGCCGGGTTCCTCGACGCCGCCGAGCCGGTAGTCCTGGCGCTGGAAGCGGTGGCGCTGCTGGCCGGCGCCTACACCTTCGTGCCGTCCACCCTGAAGCGGCTGGCGAAGGGCAAAATCGGGGTCGGCACGCTGATGACCATCGCCGCGGTGGGCGCGGTGATCCTCGGCGAGGTCGGTGAGGCCGCCATGCTGGCCTTCCTGTTCTCCATCAGTGAGGGACTGGAGGAGTACTCGCTGGCCCGCACTCGCCGCGGACTGCGCGCGCTATTGTCGCTGGTCCCCGACGAGGCCACCGTGCTGCGTGACGGCGCCGAAAAGACCGTCGCGCCTGCGGATTTGCAGATTGGTGACCGGACGCTGGTCAAGCCCGGTGAGCGTGTCGCCACCGACGGCATCATCCGCCACGGTCGCACCGCGCTGGATGTCTCGGCCATCACCGGCGAGTCAGTTCCCGTGGAGGTCGGGCCCGGTGATGAGGTGTTCGCCGGGTCGATCAACGGCACCGGGGCACTCGAGGTGGAGGTCAGCACCACCGCCGAGGACAACTCACTGGCCCGCATCGTGCGCATCGTGGAGGCCGAGCAGTCCCGCAAGGGCGCCTCCCAACGCCTGGCCGATCGCATCGCCAAACCCCTAGTGCCCGGGATCATGATCGTCGCGGCGCTGATCGCGGTGATCGGCAGCCTGCTCGGCGACTCGGCCACCTGGATCGAGCGGGCCCTGGTGGTGCTGGTCGCCGCCTCACCGTGCGCCCTGGCGATCTCGGTGCCGGTCACCGTGGTGGCCGCCATCGGCGCCGCCAGCAAGCTCGGTGCGCTGGTCAAGGGCGGCGCGGCACTGGAAGGGCTGGGCAAGATCCGCGGCGTCGCCCTGGACAAGACCGGCACACTCACCGCGAACCGGCCCGCCGTGATCGACGTGGCCGCCACCAACGGCGCCACCCGCGCCCAGGTGCTGGATGTGGCGGCCGCCTTGGAAGCGCGCAGCGAGCACCCGCTGGCCGCGGCGATCCTCGCCGCCGTCGATGACGTCACCCCTGCCACCGACGTCGAGGCCGTCACCGGCGCCGGGCTCACCGGCCACCGCGACGGGCACACCATCCGCCTGGGCCGCCCCGGCTGGCTGGACCCCGGCCCGCTCGCCGGTGACGTCGCCCGCATGCAGCGGACCGGGGCCACCGCGGTCCTCGTCGAAGACGACGGCGAAGTGATCGGCGCCATCGCCGTGCGCGACGAGCTGCGGCCTGAGGCCGCCGAGGTGGTCGCCCGGTTGCGCCGCGACGGCTATCACGTGGCGATGCTCACCGGCGACAACACGGCCACCGCCGCGGCGCTGGCCCGCGATGTCGGGATCGAGGACGTGCACGCCGAGCTGCGCCCCGAAGACAAAGCGCGGCTGATCGAACAGCTCCGGGCTCAGCGCCCCACCGCGATGGTCGGTGATGGCGTCAACGACGCTCCCGCGCTGGCCACCGCCGACGTGGGGATCGCGATGGGCGCGATGGGCACCGACGTGGCCATCGAAACCGCCGACGTGGCGTTGATGGGTGAAGACCTGCGCCACCTTCCCCAAGCGTTCAGCCATGCCCGGCGGGCGCGGCGGATCATGCTGCAAAACGTCGGCCTGTCTCTGGGCCTGATCATCGCGTTGGTGCCGCTGGCCTTGTTCGGGGTGCTCGGGCTGGCCGCCGTGGTGCTGGTCCACGAACTTGCCGAGATCGTGGTCATCGCCAACGGTGTGCGGGCCGGACGCAGCACACCGCTGGCCGGCGCGCCGGCCGATCCGGCAGCCAGCCCCACTCGCGCGGCGCCGGTCGGCGCGCCGTCGTGACCACCGGCGTGGTGACTTATGGGCGGGTAAACGACACCGCAGACACGGGGGCAGGCGCATGATCGTGTCGTCGGTTCTGCCCGCCATCGGCCTGTTCATCGTCACCAACATCGACGACATCATCGTGCTCTCGCTGTTCTTCGCCCGCGGCGCGGGACAACGCGGCACCACGGCCCGGATCACCGCAGGCCAATACCTCGGATTTGCGGGGATTCTGGGCGCGGCGGTGCTAGTGACACTGGGTGCTGGAGCGTTCCTCCCCCCGGAGGTCATCCCGTACTTCGGGCTCATACCCCTGGCCCTGGGACTGTGGGCGGCCTGGGAAGCCTGGCGTGGCAACGATGACGATGACGACGACGACAAGGTGGCCGGCAAGAACGTCGGTGTCTTAACCGTCGCAGCAGTCACCTTCGCCAACGGCGGAGACAACATCGGGGTCTACGTTCCGGTCTTCTTAAGCGTGGGACCTGCGGCCGTGGTGGCCTACTGCATCGTCTTCCTCGCCCTCGTCGCGGTCCTCGTCCTCGCCGCCCGATTCGTCGCCACCCGCCGCCCGATCGCCGAAGTCCTCGAACGCTGGGAACACGTCCTGTTCCCGATCGTCTTGATCGGACTGGGCATCTTCATCCTGGTCAGCGGCCTCGCCTTTGAAAACTAGGCAGCCAGGAACACCGGCGGTGCAATCGGCGACAACGTGGTCATCGAAAGGAATTTTCGTGCCGAGCCTCAGGCGATGTATCGCCGTCGTGGCAGCCGTTGTCGTCGCCGCAGCCTCGGTCACCGGCTGCACCACCGGCGAGGATGCCGTGGCCCAAGGCGGCACCTTCGACTTCGTCTCACCCGGCGGCCAAACCGCGATTTTCTACGACCCACCCTCGACACGGGGCACGATCGGCGATCTCACCGGACCCGATCTGTTCACCGACGAACCGATCCAGCTGTCCGATTTCACCGGCAAGGTCGTCGTGATCAACGTGTGGGGCTCCTGGTGTGCGCCCTGCCGCACCGAAACACCGGAACTGGAAACGGTGTACACCGAGTACCGCGATCGGGGCGTGCAATTCCTTGGCATCGACGTCCGCGACAACCGGGACACTGCACGCGATTTCGTCACCGACCGCAACGTGCAATATCCCTCCATCTTCGACCCAGCAATGCGCAGCCTGATCACCCTGGGACGTAACTATCCGACCAGCGTGGTGCCCACCACGATGGTCCTGGACCGCCAGCACAGGGTCGCGGCGGTGTACCTCATGGCACTCCTGGCCGAAGATTTACGGCCGCTACTCGACCGGCTCACCACCGAGCCCTGACACCTCCACGGGGGATACCAGCCTGGCGTCTCCGGTCGCCGTGGCGGCGCTCATCTACTGGTGACGGCTGCGGCGAGATCGTCGGGAATGGGCATCGGCGTCATCAGCCCTGCCGTGACGCGGCCGGTGTTGCCGACGGGATACCGACCGCTCATCGACCCGGGGGCGGCGACAATGAGGCGCAGCACCTGCCCGAGTGCTTCGCGGCGATCGCGCTGACGCACGGCCAACACCAGCATGGCGGCGTGGTTGCAGGTGTGCAGCCACGGATCTGGCTGCGACACGATGTGAGCCCGCTCCAGATGTCGCCACCGCACCAGCGCATCGTCGGCCTTCCTGGCCGCCTCCATCTCGCGTCGATACACCAGCCGGGCCTGCGCACTGATCCTTGGCATCACACTGGCTCCTGTCCTGCGGTCGGAGATCGGTCACCGACAGCAGGAATGCCGCCGAGACCAGTTGCATTGCGTTGCTGGCCAAGGCTTTTCACGTTCCGCCTGGAAGTCGACAACGGACTTCCTTCAGCAACCGCGGCCACGCCGGTCAGCACCGAAGCCGTCAACTGGCGACCCCGCTCGGTCAGCCGATACATGACCAACTTCCCCTGGCGCCGCGAGGACACCAGGGACGCATTCTTGAGCTGGCGCAGATGGTGTGACACCAGACCTTGAGACAACCCGACCACCCAGGCCATGTCACAGACACACAGTTCCTCGCCAGTGGCCAACGCGGCCGCAATGGACAGCCGAGTGCCATCCCCCAACCCACGCGCAGCTGCGGCGGCGGCCTGCACAGTGGCGCCGTCGGGCACCGCGGCGCGGATCTCCTCCGCGTGGAGCAGGTCCAAACACAGAAGATCGCAGGTATCGAGCGGCTCGGCCATATTCATATACTAAAATACGTTGATATGAAGATGAAAGGCCTCAGCTCGATCCTGGCCAACACCCGCGTGCTCCTCACGCTTTTCGTCATCGCGGTCGCCACCGTGGGGACCGTGGTGTTTCTCTCCGTCCGCGACGCGGGCTCAACTCCCGACATTGCACTTGACGGGTCACCAGCCGGTCAGACGGTCAGAGAAAACAGTCACCGGCTCAACTCGGTGCCCGACAGCGATATCTACTTCGTTGAGTTCCTCGACTTCGAATGCGAAGGCTGCCGGGCGCTCTATCCCGCCATCGAGCAGCTCCGCGCCGAGTACGGCGACCGGGTGAATTTCGTGCTGCGTTACTTCCCGCTGCGCTCGCACTTCAACGCCGAACGCGCCGCACGCGCGGTGGAAGCTGCCGCTCAGCAAGGCCAACTCGAAGCCATGTACCGCAAAATGTATGAGACACAAGCCCAGTGGGGCGAGCAACAGACTCCCGCTGACGACGTGTTCCGCGGCTTCGCACAACAGCTGGACTTGGACATGGGAGCCTTCGACGCCACCTATAACGACCCCGCCACCCTGGAACGCATCCAACTCGACGTCGATGACGGCACCGCCCTCGGCGTGCAGGGAACCCCCACGTTCTTCATCAACGACGAGCGGATCCAACCGCGCAGCTACGAAGATCTGACCACGGCCCTCGACCAGGCTTTGGAGCGCGGATAAGGGCAGCGACGTTCGTGTCTCACTCGCGGAGAGGAGTCTTCGTACCGCCGTTGTAGGCATGAACATGGACGCCAATTGCGAGCGTCCACGACACTGTGGTGCACGTGGTACCGCTTCGCGAAGCCCACGTCTTCAATGGCTGTCTCATAGAAGGGGTTGCAATGCTGTGCACCGAGCATGTCTCACCCCTAGAGAAGACACATCGGCTGCGTTGCGGGAGAACACTTTTACTGCGAATGGCTCGATGATGCAGCGGCCGCGGAACCCGTCCCACTTGTATTCCACAGCCCAGCCGTCGCCCGATGGCGGAGGCCCCAGGGTGGCCAGCATCGGGTCGGGCAATCGAAGCGGCCGATCAGAGGACATGTGTGCAGATAGCGTACCGGCGCCCAGTCGTGCCAGTCGGCCGCCGAGCGATCCGTTTCACCTCCACCTACGGTGCGTCTGTTGGGCACTAGAACCACCCGAGCTTGGTGATGACGCCCGCGGCGGCCATGGCGGCCGAAGCGCCACCTGCTGCCCACCGCCATTTAGCCGGACGGTACGGCGGCTGGGTCGCCAGCAGCAGCCGGTACCGCAGTGTCACCATCCAGCCCGCGCGAGCCACCCGCTCGAACTCGCTCGGCTCGTTGTCATGCTTCGCCATGCACGCATGCTGCGCCGAATCGACACCGAATTTCTCCCCAGGAGAGGGTAGCTGCTGGCGGGTGTCAGGGTAGCCGGTGGCGGCTCGTACATTAACCTCTTACATGTCCATGTACTATCCGCCAGCACACACCCCGCCAGGACATACCCTATGAGTTCTCGACGCCTCCAGCTCGGCATCGGCATGGACGCCGTGCGAGCCGCCACCAAGAAGATGGCGAAGCTGGACCAGGAGACCACGGTGGCCATCGCAGAGGCCCGCAGCGTGCGGATACGGCGCCGGGAACAGCTTGGCCAACGGACGGATGCCATCAGGCGTGCCACCGACAAGTACGCAACGCTGGACGACGGCGATCAGCCCGACATCCGGATCCGCCGGCGCTTCGTACGGCTCGGCACGGCCCGGGCGCGCCGGGAGACCGATCCCCGGCTCAAGACGGTCAGGGGAGATGTCGACACCAGGCCGCCATTGACTCAGCTGATCCACCGGCCCAGTAACGCCCTGCAGGTGTATCTGAGCCTGCTCTACATCGCTCACCTGGAATTCGAGCCCGGCGCACGATGGAAGAACGGGCGTCCCAACAACGGGGTCGGCGGCTGGAGCGAGCTGTCCGGCTTGCTGGCCCCGGACACATCGAATCGTGAACTCAACCTGCGCATGACCCGGGCCCTGACCAAACTCGCCGAGCATGACCTCGTACGCGTGGGTGCCCGCAAGAGCGAGCGCAGGTTCGACCGGTTCACCCTCTACCAGGAGAACCGGTCGCGGTCCCGCTACTTCGTCCCGTCAGCTGCGGACTCGCTGACCCTGCCGGCGGGCTTCTTCATGGCGGGCTGGCACCTGGTTCTCACCAACGAGGAGATGGCGACACTGCTAGCCGTCGCGGCGCAGACCGAACGGCCGCGCAGCCGCAAGGACGCCGACGAGGCAGGGGTCGCTCTGCCTCAGCTGGTGCGCTGGCAGTGGTACGGGCTCTCGCCTGAGGCGTTCTCGGCGCGCCACGAACTGCAGGAGTTCGGGCTGATCGACATGTTCGATCCGATGGACCGAACCAACGGCAAGCTTTCGGACAATCAACGCCAGAAGGACCTGCTGCGAGCCCCTCGGATCACTCTCAAGCTCAACGAGGCCGATTTCTCCCGCCCGGCCATCGATGTCGTGAAGGCCTCGCTCGGAAAGCCCGTGCCGCCCCGGTGGCTCGATCGCGCCATAGCTCTGCAACTGATCGACAACGGCGGCCGGTGGCGGGATCCGCCCCCACAGTGATGACCGGGCGGGTGCGCCGGGCGTGGTCGAGCTGGCGGCGATTTACGAACGGATTCGGCTCTGCCGATGGACTGGCAGGCAGCGCACCGTTTACGTTCGAAGCCGTGACATCGGGAGGAGCTGAGTTGCTCAGCGGGGATCAGGTGGCCGCTGCGTCGGGGCTGGCAGGCTCGCTAGTCTCAGCACTCATACCGCTCGCGCCAACGGTCGATGCGAGCAGGCCGTATCACTCGGCCGCCAAGGTCTACGACGAAACCGGGCTGTGGCGCGCCAAGGTCGCAAAACTACTGTTGGACAGCGGAATCCGCCACCACTATGTGCAGGTCGCAGTACGGGAGCCGCTAACGGTGGCACAGCTCCAGGCGACGATCGAGGAATTTCGCCCTACGGTGGGCGCACCGGCATCGCGGGGGATGCTCGCGCGGATTCTGCACCGTAGGGCGTGACGCCTACTGCTCGAATCGTTGAGCAGCAGAGCCTGCCTCACCACCCTGGTCCAGGCCCCAGTGCCGGGTGACCGCCTCAGGTATTGCGAGGCCGGCGACAGCTGCGTCGATCAGCGTGTGCGCCGGGAGTTTTGCCGGGGTGTGGCGGTCCCAGCGCCCGATCGGACCGGTGGCAGAGCCCGATGTAAGAACGTCAAGATAGGTGTGGGCCAGCGACACCCGGGCATCGTGCAGCCAGCTGCCCGGGCGACGCTGATCTTCGAGGAAGGTCATGGCGATCTCGTAGTCCGCGGGCGGTCGCCGGTCGCTCGGCGGGTGCTGAGCCTGGGCGAGCTGCTCGACGAGCCTACGGACGTTCGACCCATTGGGTCCGAACTCAAACCCGGGTGGCATGCGCCGCACCACCTGGAGCCCGCGTGCACGGATCTGGCGTGCCTCGTGGTGCAGCATCGGCTCGTACCCCCGTACGCGTATCGGGGTTACCTGCCAGACCTCCCACGGCAGGTAGAGGTGGGCGTAGCCGAAGTTCACCATGTAGGCAGGCTCCTCAAACAGACGGAAGCCGTTCCACGAGCGTGAGATCAGGCGCCGGCCGGTCCGCAGCTTCGAGAACTCCTGGATATTGATCGCGTCCCGGCCGCGGTGAGCGGCGACGTACCACGGGCTGGCAGAGATCTCAGCCTGGGTCCGAGCGTCCATCGTTGCAACCATGTCACCTATTGTGCGCGTCTAGGGTGACACCGCATATGTCCGTTCTCATTGAATCTGGGGCACATTTACTAGTCTGACCTGCATTGCCCCAGATTGGATGAGAATTTCGATCGCGACGTTTCTCATTGAATCTGGGGCTACCCTGCTTCCGCGCCCGGCTGCGAGCGCAGCAGGGTAGCCGGAATGGTCTCCTGTCGATTCCGTTGGCTCGGGTACGTCTTCGGTATAACTACTGTGATCGTGTCTCTCGTGACACACGATCATGATTCTGTGGTGCGCTCGCTCGTGTTGGTAGTTCGGGTGCCGGCTGCGGCCTTTGAGCACCTTGGCCACCGCCCGTTTTAGATTGTCATAGCGGATACGGGCCGGGACATCACCAAAGTGGTTGAACGCCAACACATGCCGATGCAGGAGCGCCTCCTGGCCCTGAGTGGTGAAGTTGCTCCGAGCTAGAGGGCGAACGCTCCGCCTTTGATGAGGATGAGGGCCCCGATTGTGATCAGTGCAACGGGCAGAACGATGTGGCCCCAGCGTGAGAGTGCTTTGGCGATGATCGGGTGGGAGGCGAAATATCGGCCGGCCGCGCACCAGATGGCCACACCGATGAGGAACACGATGATGTAAACACCGATGGTGGCGATCGTTGAGACGGCGAAGATCGGAACGTACACGCCGATGTTGTCGCCGCCGTTGGCGAAGGTGATGACTGCGACCTGCCAGGTGCCAGGCGTCAACAGTGTTGCGGGATCATCGGTCGGCGCCGGTTGGGTGCGGCGATCCCGCCAGGCCAGCCATGCCGCCCGCAGCCCCAACACGATGGGCAGCAGCCCGAAGTACGGCAGTGCGGCTGGAGGAAGCAGCGTGGCACCCAGGAGTGCGCCGCCGACCGAAACTGCCAAGATGGCGGTGAAGCCGAGGTACTGACCGGCGGTCACTCGGATGGCTGCGCCACGATGACCGGGCGCCTGGCCGAACATCACCGCGAGGACCACGATGTCGTCGATATTGGTGATGGCGAAGGTGGCGATCGCCTGAACGAGTGTGGCTGGGCTCAGCACGGCCAATGCGACCAGCTTCGAGTGAAATCCCACCGCATCGGGTGAGCCTACTGCTCAGCAGGCCCCGCGCTCCCGCGCACCAACGACCTCCAGTGGGGCGGAAATTCATGACGACTGCCGGGGTCAACGGACTTGACGAAATACATGCCTCCGGTGCCACGGAGGTGGCTCCTAGAGGTATCGACATACGTCATCGGCGCTGCATGATTCCGGGTCGACGCTTTCGGCGCCCTGCCGCAGCCGGGCGATGGTCTCGCGCAGTGCCACCAGTGCGCTGATCTGCTCGTCGAGGTCGGTCAGTCGGATGTCGAGCAGGTCGCGCACGTGCGTGCACGGCGCGTGGCCGCTGTCACGGATGTCGAGGATCTGCCGAATCTGGGCGAGGCTGAACCCGGCGGCCTGTCCCCGTCGGATGAAGCCGACCCGGGCGATCGTGTCGGCGGCATAGTCGCGATACCCCGCCGGGGAACGTTCGGCGGGCGGGAGCAGGCCTTCGTCTTCGTAGTAGCGCAGCGTCGCGGTGGTGGCCCCGGTCGCCTCGGCGAGCTTCCCGATTCTCACGATGTCTCCTCAGAACACTTGACCTTCAAGCCTACTTGAAGGTCAAGGATGGGTGCATGAGTCAGGGATTGGACCTCGCGGTCATCGGTTCCGGCGGCGCGGCGATGGCCGCGGCGATCCGCGCTACCGCGCTCGGCAAGTCCGTCGTCATGATCGAGCGCGGCATCTTCGGTGGCACGTGTGTCAACACCGGCTGCGTGCCGTCAAAGGCCCTGATCGCAGCGGCCGAGGCCCGGCATACCGCAGCCGACACTGCCCGGTTCCCGGGGATCGCCACCACGGCCGGCCCGGTGGACATGGCGGCCCTGATCGCCGGCACGCACGATCTGGTGGAGTCGCTGCGCTCAGAGAAGTACCTCAACGTGGCCGAATCGTATGGCTGGCAGCGCATTCAGGGCCAAGCGCGGTTCGCCGGAACCCCGGACGCGCCCGTCATCGAGGTCGGCGATGCCACCATCGAGGCCGAGCACTACCTGATCGCCACCGGCGCGAACCCAGTCATCCCGCCCGCATTCGAGGGCGTCGCCTACCTGACCTCGACCACCGCGATGGAAGTCACCGAGGTCCCGGAGTCGCTGCTGGTGATCGGCGGCGGCTACGTCGCGTTGGAGCAGGCGCAACTGTTCGCCCGGCTCGGGTCAACGGTGACGGTGCTGGTCCGCTCCACGCTGGCATCGAAGGAAGAGCCGGAAGTCGGCATGGCGCTGCTGGAGGTGTTCGCCGACGACGGCATCCGGGTGGTGCGCCGCGCCACGGTGAGCGAGGTCGAGCAGGCCGACGATCAGGTCACGGTCACCGCGACCATCACCGGCGGAACGCAGCAGTTCCGTGCCGCGAAAGTCCTCGTCGCCACCGGCCGCCGTCCGAACACCGACGGCCTGAATCTCGAAGCGGTGCAGGTCAAAACCGGCGAGAACAACGAGGTCGTGGTGAGCGACGGGCTGCAGTCGTCGAACCCACGGATCTGGGCGGCCGGCGACGTGACCGGGCACCGCGAGTTCGTCTACGTCGCCGCCCATCACGGCGCGATGGTCGCCGACAACATCTTCACCGACGCCGGCCGCAGGGTCGACTACCGCCATCTGCCCCGCGTGACGTTCACCAGCCCCGCGGTCGGTGCGGCCGGGACGACCGAGGCCGAGCTCCTCGCCGCCGGGACACGGTGCGACTGCCGGGTGCTGCCGCTAAAACATGTGCCGCGTGCGGTGGTCAACCGAGACACCCGCGGTTTCATCAAACTCGTCGCCGACGCCGGCACCGGCCGCATCCACGGCATCACCGCCGTCGCCAAGGATGCTGGCGAGATCGCCGCCGCCGCGGTCTACATCCTCGACGCCGCGATGACCGTCGACCAGGTCGCCGGGTCCTGGGCCCCGTATCTGACCATGGCCGAAGGCATCAAAATCGCCGCCCAGTCCTTCAGCGCCGATATGTCCCGACTGTCCTGCTGCGCATCCTGACGCATGGCTCACTCGAAAGGTTCCTGATGCCCAATTTCCTTGACCGCCTGACCATTCCGGAAGAGTCCGGGCTCGACCCGACGATGCTGGTGCCGTTGCTGCGGCTGCTCGCCGCCGGCGAGCCGGTCACCGTGGAGGCGCTCGCCGCGGCCGTCGGCCTCCCGGTTGACGAGGTGACCCGGCGTCTGGCCGCGGTACCCGACACCGAATACGACGAGCAGGGCCGCATCGTCGGCCAGGGCCTGACCCTGCGCCCGACCCGCCACCGATTCACCGTGGCCGGCCAAGAGCTCTACACCTGGTGCGCCCTGGACACCCTCATCTTTCCCACCATCCTGGACCGGCCCGCCAGCATCGAATCCGAATCACCCGTCAGCGGGCACCCGATCAGGGTCTCGGTCGGCGAAAACGGTGTCACCAGCGTGCAGCCCGAGACCGCGGTGGTCTCGCTGGTCAACCCCGACGACCTCACCTCGATCCGGTCCTCATTCTGCAACCAGGTGCACTACTTCACCTGCGCGCAGGACGCCGCGCCGTGGCTCGCCGAGCACCCCGAAGGTCAGATCGTCAGCGTCGCTGAGGCCCACCAACTCGGCGCAGCCCTGACCACACAAATCCTTACCCAGCTCCATACCCCGCCAACTGCCCACCCCGGCTGCTGCAGCTGACCAGCCGCACCCAACCTGATGAGGAGAAATCAATGAATCAACGTCCACGAAGAAATCCCGTGCTGCTGGGTGCGGCAGCGGTGCTGGTGACGGCCCTGTGTTGCGCCGCGCCAGTCCTGATCGCCGGCGGCGCGCTCGCCGCCGTGTGTGGACTGCTCGAGAATCCATGGGTCATCGGGGCAGCCGTCGCGCTGCTGCTGGCGGCTGTGGTCGCCTTCGCCCGCCGCGGTCAACGCGGCGATCACTGCTGTCCCGCCGACAGCCATTCACCCGCGACGCACACGCTCGACGACCTGACGAAAGGAAGCATCGACAATGTCTGAAACGCGTTCGTTTACACCCCACAGGTGGGCGGGCGTTACGGCTGTGATGCTGGCAGCGGGCGCGCTGACCGCGTGCGGCCAATCGGCCACAACCAGCAATCCGACCTCACCGCCACACGCCAACGCCACAACCCAGGCGACGGCGGCGACACTGACCACGGTGGACGGCAAAACCGTCGAACTGCCCGCTGCCGCCCCGACCGCGATCCTGTTCTTCTCCTACGGGTGCGGCGAATGCGTCGGCGGCGGTAAATCCCTGGCCGCTGCTCGGGCGGCCGTGGAGAAAGCCGGAGGCAGCGCCAAGTTCCTAGCCGTCGACATCGTCCCCACCGAGAAACCCGCCGATGTTCGCCACTTCCTGGACCAGATCGGCGGCACCAGCCTGCCCGCGGTCGTCGATACTAACGGGGCCCTGACCAGCCGCTACCAGGTGACCGCGCCGACCACCGCCCTCGTCATCGACCCGTCCGGGCAGATCAGCTACCGCGGCCACGCCCCGTCCCAGGATCAGATCCTGGCCGCCCTCGGCAGCAGCGCCGCACGGTGAACCTGCTCGCGCTCGCGTTTACCGCTGGCATGCTCGCCCCGGTCAACCCCTGCGGGTTCGCGCTGCTACCGGCGTGGATCACCGGCACCATCGCCACCGGCGGCACCGATGCGGTGCTCGTGCGGCTGGCCCGGGCACTGCGCACCGGGGCCGTCCTGACCATCGGGTTCACCGGCACCCTCACCCTCGCCGGTATCGCGATCAGTGCCGGTGCCCGGACCCTGGTGACGGCTGCTCCCTGGCTCGGGATCACGATCGGGCTCACCCTGGCCATCTTGGGCGGCTTCATGCTCACCGGCCGCACCATCGGTCTGCGTATGCCTGCCCGGACGCGTCATCGGCCGGACCCCCAACAGCCGGTGGTGTGCTCGCGGCCGGAATCGGCTACGCCCTGGCGTCACTGTCCTGCACCTTCGGGGTACTGCTCGCGGTGATCGCCCAGGCCCAGGCCACCAGCGGATGGGGCGGTCTGCTGGCAGTGTTCACCGCATACACAGCCGGTGCCGCCACCATCTTGATGCTGGTCAGCGTCGGCACCGCCATCGCCGGCACGGCCCTGACCCGGCATCTGGGTATCCTCGCCCGCCACGGGACCCGCGTCACCGCCGTTGTCCTCATCGCCACCGGCGCCTACCTCGCGTGGTACTGGCTGCCCGCGGCCACCGGGCACACCGCCAGCGGCGGCAACCTGCTCACCGGCTGGTCGGCCACCGCGACCGGATGGCTGCAGGACCACGCCCTCCCGGCCAGCGTCATTGCCGCCTTCGCTGTGGTGGTCAGCGCGGTGGCCGCGTGCTGGACCACCCACCGCCGGCCAATCACCGGCAAGCAGCGCCGCCGGTGATGATTCACCGGCCGATACACCCAGCCAGATACCACTGTCCCTAACGATTAGAAAGCCGATAGATACAACCGTCGGACACAGTCAGATGCACACCACAAGTGCCTTACTGATAAGGCACATTCAAGACTGCCGACCCCTAAGCGCGACACGCCAGTTCTGCGCCGTCTGAGCGTGTCGTCAATACGGCAGTGGCGAATAGGCGTCGGTACTGCGCCCATTGCTCGACGGGGGTGGCGTCGGCATGGTGGGCGCCGGTGCGTTCGTTGATGCGGTCGAGCAGTAGCGTCGGCCAGGCGGGTTCCGTTGGCGTCCTGGGCTGTTCAACCCGAGGGCGAGCTGTGAGCAATGTTGCGGCTACGGCGATCACATCGGGGTAGGCCACCACGTGCGCTTCTAGGCCATTCTGCAGAATCCCCGCCGCCACGTGACGCTCTGCGTGAGCCCAGAAGACCAGGATGTGGCGGGCGTCGCCCAAGGCGTCATGAAGGTCGACCTCTGAATACTGACGGGCCAAGCGCCGATGCGTGCGCCCGGCACTGAGCACCGTGGGCCGGTCACGAAGATCCACCTGGTCGTCAAGAACGCGCGTTGGTGAACCGATCCAGCGTCGGTGAGGGTGGCATACGGAGACATGTGCAGGCAGGTAGCAGTAGACGGGTTCGTGTATTCCCTTGCGTGCCATAAATCTTTGACACAAAGGGCGGCGGAGATATTGCTTGAGCGCGGTGGGGTCGCCAGCAAGCCCGCAGAGACGGGACCGGATTACCTGCTCAGGTTGGCCGCTGACGACGGCCAACCAGTCCGGTCGCGGCCGGGCTGCGCATGATTCGGCGACATGGCCGCGCAGTGTGGAGACGCCGATATGGTTGGCGCGGGCCAGCCTGTCGATGTAGGACGATACGGCTTCCCAACGGAACGGTGCGATCGTTCGCGGGAGCCGCTGGCGTGGTCCGCGCGGCCACGGCCTGACAGTTGCCACGTCAGCTGGCCGTGCGGGCCGCGGCCGTGTGGGCGGCGTAGTCGATCAAAATATCGTCCATGGCCTCGCGGGTGATGTGCTCGGTGCCGTCGAGCATCGCTTGGATTGCTGAAGCCCGGATCAAGTGGGCCAGGCTGCCGATCATCCCGCCGGTGCGGCGGTGCAGGTAACGGGCCTGGGCGACAAGGCTTCCCGGTTCGTGTCGATGCAGACGCAAGGTACCTTCCATGGCGGCGACGAGTTGTCGCCACTCCTTGGCGTCGGGGAATGCGCTGGTGTGGATCACCCCGCAACGGCCGGCCAACTGCCGTCCCCGCGTGCCGGTGAACAGCCCCGAGCGTTCCACTTCGATCCCGGCGTAAACGAATGTCGCAGGCAGATGCTCGGTGAAGTATTTGAGGTGGTCGGACAGTTCTTCGCCGGCGCGGGTGTCGAGGTTGAGGTTGTGGATTTCATCGACCACCACGATGTCGGTACGGGCATCGATGAGCACCTGGCACACGGCATCGGAAATATCGGTCACGTTCATCCGCTGATTGAGCGTGGGAAGCCCCAGAAACCGTGCGAACTCCATCGCCAACTTGCGGGGCGACCCTTTCGGCGGGGCCGTCACATACACCACCGGAATCCGGCTCTCATCGCCGGGAAACCGTGCACGGGTGCGCAATTCGTGAAACCGACCCAGTTGCTTGATCGCCGTAGTTTTCCCCGTCGCTGCCCCGCCGGAGATGATCAGCCCGCGCCGGGCCCCGATCTCGCGCTGGTTGAGCAATGTCAACAGCCGGCCCTGATGGGTGATCGCTTCGATCGCCGACGTGGTGACCACCACCAGCTCCGAATGATGCGCAACCCGGGCCTCGTTGTAGGCCGTCCGCTCGTCCTCACCGAGGCTGGCCCACTCGTCGTCGGCGAGCAACGTGAACTCCGGCGGATCGGCATCAACAAAACGCCGCCAGCCCTCCAGCGTCGTGGTCGGCTGGCGGCGATCCTCTAACTGACCCACCGCCGCAATCTCGGTCACAGTCGCCACGTTTGGGCCTCCTTGCGTGCATCAAACACCGGCAGGGGTATGACCTCCGCCATCTCGCCGTCATCGTCGAAAGTCTCGTTGTCGGCGGCCCGTTCCGACGGTGACGGGCCATGATGTTCGGATGATTCCGTCGGGTCCGGCCAGTCCCGGCCGGCGCTCGCGGCGCTGGTCCGTCCAGTCACTCGGCGCTCGGCTTTCGTCTGCTGCTGCGGCCCAGCGGCGGCGCGGTCCAGCAAGTCCTCCGCGATGGCCGCAATCTCCGCTTCCTGGGTCTTCTGGGCCCCTCTGCGGTCGGCTACGGAGCGGGCGTGGCGCCACAGTGTCTCGCCGAACGGCACCGGCGAGGACCGAAGGTGCGTCCACGTCGCGGCCAGCCATCCGTCTTCGTGGTGATTGCGCACCCAAATCCTCGACACGTCATACGGGTCGTAGTGCACTTCCCACTGTCCGTTACGGGCATCGACCCCGGAATGCTGGCGCCGGTATGGGTTGAGCGCCTTGGCGTCATAGGTGCGATGGTTGATCCGGACCCCGTAACTGTTGATTGTGCGCCACTGCACGGGAAGCAATTCGATATAGTCGTCGGCGTCCAGTGGGACCGGTACATAGCCAGCCACCTCAACGAGGGCAGTGTATTTCTCGTTGGGAGACAACGCTTTCCCCGGCGTCACCGGATCCCGCAGGCCATCGTGGGGGCGGTTCTGCCACACCGCGATGATCCACTCGTCCAGCAGCGCCTGCAGCTCAATCATCGACCACACCGCGTCGTCCTCGGCGTTTTTCCCACGCCGCTCCACCGATGAACCGACGTAACCGGCCACGTACTGTGCGAACAGGGTGCCCACCGACTGCAATGTCCGCTCGATCTTCGGCTTATCGGTCGGGCAGTCGGGATGAGCCGGCTGCAGATTGATCCCCAATGTGCAGCACGCTTGCCGAAATGTTTGGGACAGATACGCTTTCCCGTGATCGCAGACGATCGTCTCGGGAGCGATCACCGGCCTGGCCGCAGCATCGGCCAGGCGCTGATCGACACTGGTCAGGCTGTGGTGCGGAAGTACCGACCGGGACATCCGCAGCGCATCGGCCCATCCCGGGCGCATCGGTTCGGGCGTCAATGCCCGCGCCAAGAGCAGTGACGCGTCCACTGCTTTGGTCGTCGGTCGCAGCACCGCGGCCGGGATGGACCGCGTAGCGTTGTCGACCATCGCAGTCAGCTCGACTCGGTCTACCATGCCGTCATCGAGCACTACCCGTACATCCAGAAGGGTTGAATCGATTTCCACCATCTCGCCGGGGCGCACCACGGTGATCGACCCGAATGGGCCATCGGGCTGCTTGGACAGCGATCGCCGCGTCCGTGCTGACCCGAACGTGTGCCGTCCTTCCGCGAGGCGCTTGACCAGCCGGTAGAAGGTGGGCTGCGACGGCATCGCGGGCGCGTCGTCGGCACCATAGGTGGCCACCAGCGTCTTGGCGACCCGCCGTTGCAGACGCTGCACCGTTCCCGTTGACAGGTCGGTCTCGCCCTCGATCGCATCCCGCACCGCGGCGACGACACGGTCGTCCACACGGCCGAATACCGCGCGCCGCCGATTATGGCGCCCGTCAACCACTCCCAGGAGCCCGTCCCGTTCGTAGGCAAATCGGCGACGCTGCAACGCATTCCGACTCACGTCGTGGCCGGCGGCACGCAGCTCGTCCAACTTGGCCAGCTCACGCTGCCGCAGAGATCGTTTCGCCGTGTCGAACTCTGGGCGGGGACGAATGCCCGCGGCCGTCCCAGGCGGGCGGCCGCTGAGGATCTCCACGATGTGGCGCTCCCACCACCGTGCTTGCTCGACGGCTGCCTCGGGAATGCCAGCCAGCATTTCCTCAGAACACAGTGGCGGTCGCGACCCCGACACCAATTCCAATGCCGGATCAACCATCAGCTGCGAGAGCGGCACCACAATCTGCTCGCCGACAGCGTCAACCAGTCGAGCTGATCCGCCCGACAGGGTAACGACGGTGAAAACACCTGCTGATAAACGGATTTCGTCTCCCTCTCGGACGACACCCGTTCGCACGTCAGGTCACCACCCGGTCCCGAGGCCAATCGCCGTGTCGTCGCCAAGTGCCGCTCCTTGCAGATCGGCAACTAAACGGCCGTGCCAGAGCAGATGAAACAGTACGGGCAGCACCACCAAAGGAGTCCCGACCGCGTGCACACCAGCCATCAACGGACGGACCCGAGCGAAGACCTCCGCCAGTTGATCAGCCAAACCGATCTTCAATACTCGCGGATGCCGATAACCCGACAACCAACGTAGATTCGCCCGCAGCACTGGATCGAGGGAACCGACACGCAGGTAATCCCAACCGACCATCGCGCACGTGGCGGCAGACCGATCGAACACGTCCCGATCAGCGTCAGAGATCCGGTCGTCCTCACGAACGTCGACTACGACGACAGATCCATCGCGGCGCCGCACGAAGTAGTCAGGAGCATGCCGCGTGCCGTCACGCCAATGAATCCAAAATGGTTGCGACAGAACACCAACAACATCCGGATCGGCATCCAACGCCATCAACTGGTCACGTTCTACCCAGGACTCGTGACCTACATGTGCGCCGGTTGTGGCGAACCACCACAGCCCGGGAAAGTTACGCTGACCTCGAAACGAGGGGAAATTCCGCACTGGTGAACAGTCCAACTCAAACCGGGTTGCAGCACATCGGTCCAGCGATTGCCGCGTGCATCCCTCGCGGGTGTTGAACTCCAAGTCCACTGCACTCGCTACACCTGGCCCAGCCGAAACAGCCGACGTCAGCACACATAAACGCTAAGCCTCGTGCCCCAGATTCAATGAGAAAGACACGCACTTACCCCAGATTCAATGAGAATGCCCCAGAATCAATGAGAACGGACAGCATAGGCCTTGCCCGGGAGCTGGCCGGTTCGGGCGCGGTGCTCTATATGCGGAACTCCCTCAGGCCGGTAAGCAATTCGTCACTGTGACAATATGATTCAGATCAAGGTCACCGGTAGACGTCGGCGCGATGGTCAATCCGGTGAAGCCGAACGGTGCGGCTCTCGCCGTCGATGTGATAGAGGAAGCGATAATGGCCTTGGCATAGCACTGTCGAATAAGCCTGGACCGCAGGACGGAGAGCTGGACAGTCCTCAGGGTTCTCCATTACTCCGACAAGTGGGATCGGACACACGGAAAATTGAACTCTGGCAGGTCAATAAGACGAATTCCTTTGTTACACAACCGATTTGCCGATAACCTAGGTTATGTAAAGTAGCGGTTTCCAAATATGGTAACTGACACTTGCCATGGGTTGCGTACGAGGAGCAGACTGACATTCGTGACTTCCCCGGCATCCAGCCATCTTGGCCGCCTCATCGATGAGTACCTGCGCCGCCACAGCGCTAGCATCGGCGGCCTGGCGGACAGGATAGGCATCAGCCGTCAGGCGCTGCGGCAATGGCGGGTTGGCGAAATACGGTCTCTTCCAACGCAACAGAACTTGAAGTCAGCAGCGGTCCAGATTGGCTGCTCGTATGAGCAGATACTCGATGCAGCCCTACACGATGCCGGCTATCTGGACGCCGATCGTGCCACCGCCGCCGATTCAACTCCCAGGACCGCTGGCGCAGCGTTCATTCATAACGTGATCGTCGCCGAAGGCTTCTCAGGGCGGGCGGACAACCGGGTGCACGAGTGGGCGCGCGGACCGGGAATCTGGACTGTGGCGCACCGCGGCTACAGCGGTTACCGCCGTCTGGATCTTTGGGCCTACCCCGACGAAGCTACCGCCCTCAAAGCCGCCGCCCGGCTCGGTATCGAGTGTGGTCTCGACGAAGATCAGGCAGCCGTTGACGCCTATGCACGCCATGACTATCGGGCAGTGCTGGACCGCCATCGGGAGACTGCCCCTGAGTGGCAGATTCTGACCGTCGAGCTGACCTACTTGGTTGGAGACAGCGACGAACTGGTGGCGACGTCCGCTGGCGTCGATCCCTACACCTCGCTCGACTGCCGAATCCCCGAGGACACGGACGCTGCCAGCGGTGAAGACCCGTGGGGAACACGCGCTGCTGACGACGAGGAATTGGCCCTGATGGAGAACGACGAGGAGTACAGCGAGATCGTCGAGCTAATCTCCTCTCGGCAAGCGACCCTCATCGCTAACGCGGCCGACGAGATTGCCGCCGCCATCCGATCTGACGCCGACGCCCTTGGCTCAGCTCCCGTCACCCCGGTCAATAGCAGCCAGCTCGATGTGCTTGCGACGCTGCCTTCGGTCACCTTCGGGCAGTCGCGGCTGTGGCGCTACCAACTGGCCGCTGCCGCCGACCGCTTGGCAGCCGACACCCGCCTCTGGGGGGCGCCCATCCCCCGGTGTACGGGCGAAGAAATGGTTCTTCACCTCGTCCTGCGACGGGCCCAGGCCGCCGCCCGCCCACGCCAGGTGCGACGCGGATCATGGGATCAGTTGTCCGAGGTCCTCTTTCAGGATCACGACGTACTGACGCTCTACGATCTGCCGCCGGAGGCCACCGAGTCACTAGCGGGCGGCGTCAATTTGCACCCTTTGCGTTGGTTCTCCGAATTCACCCTGCCGTTCCCTATGCCTGAACGACCTATCAGCCCGGTTTGATGTTGGACACTCACCTGAACTCCGAGAACTTCCCGTAGATACACCTTTGAGTCGGCTAGCTGCGAGAGGCCCAGGCCCATGGAAGGTCGCTGGGTGTCCGCCGGTGTCAGGTAGTTCCGGACATCAATGGCCCCCAGTCCGGCGCTATCAGGTAGTCGCGGATTCAGTCCCCACCTAGGTGCTGGGGATCGGGCATTGGGTTGAACGGGGGGAAGGTCATGCGTCCGGGCCGACGGGTGGTTGCCCTCACGGCTGTCAGCCCCTGCGAACGCCCCCACGCGTCCAACTTTTGTTTCGTCACCGAGGTTTTGTTTCGTTTCGTTTTGTTATGTCATTGAGGCGACGAAACGTCTATATTGGTCGCATGGACGAGAGCGATACCGCGGAGACCCTCGACCGGGACCACTGCAGCTATCCCGGATGCACGCGGCCGCGGCGCCCGGACCCGGCTACTGGACGGCCGTCGCGCTACTGCGAGCAGTCCGATGAGGGCGGTGGGCCGGTGCATAATCGCGCGTCGGCTTTTAAGGCCCGCCGAGCGAATCATCAGAGCGTGGTAACGCTGCAGGAAGAGCCCGGCACGGCGGCGCCCGTATCGATGGCGCGCGCGACCCTTGATCAACGGCTGGCCGAATTGCCTGGCCGTCTTGATGACATGCGAACCTACCTCGGCGAACTGGCATCGGTGGTCCAGGCCGCCAGCGACCTCGAAGCTGCCGGCGCGGAGGTGGAAGACGCGCATCGTGACGCATTGAGCAAGATCACCGAAGCCGAGCGTCGTACTGCTGCGGCCGAGCGCACTGCCCGCCTCGCAGAGGCTCGGGCCGAGCAAGCTGAGCGTGACCGGGAAGAGGCGGACGTACTTGCTGAGGAATCCGCTGCCGAGCTAGCGCGGGTGCGGGAGGAAACCCAAGTCCAGCTCGCAGCGATGCGGTCCGAAACAGACGCTGCAGTGGCCAGTGCCGAACAGCGGGTAGCCCACGCAGCCGCGGAGAACGCCGATCGTCTAGCGCAGCGTGACGCGGCCGTGGAGGACGCGAGGCAGGAGGCGTCAGCGGCCCGGATGGAGGCCGCAGCAGCGCTCTCCGCGCAGCGCGCGTCCGATGCGGAAGCGGCACGCGAGCGGGATACCGCAGCCCAGCTCCGCCGCGAGGTCGACGCCGCACGCGGGGAGATGGACGACACACGCCAGCGGATGCAAGTCGAGATCGACGCTGCTCATGAAGCTACGCAGCAGGCGGTCGCCGAAGCGGCAACACTTCGCGTGGAGCTAGCCACGAGTCGCGCCGAGGCCGATAGTGCCCGCCGGTCCGCTGAACATGACCGCACCGCCCTGGAACGGGCTTCGAGAGGAGACCGTCGCCGAGCGCGATGTTCTTCGCCAGGCGCACGCCGAACAGCTCGCACAGGCCCAGCGCAATGCCGACGATCGGGTGCAGGCGCTCACCGAAGCTCTCGCAGTAGCATCGGCGGCTACTGAGGCGTTACGTGGCCAACTCGCAGCTCCGACTGCGCGCACACCTGCGAAACGCTCTACACCACGCAAGAATTCAGCACGCAAGACCGCGGGAACGGACCAGGCGGGTGAGTGAGCCGCACCTGGCGAAGCTGTCGGAAGCCGCCGAGCTGTGCGGGATTCCGACCGACGTCCTCAAGATGCTGGCCGCAGACGGGCTGCTCCCCCAGGTTGTGCGCGGCAAAGCCGGCCACGTCTACTTCCCTCGCGACACCATCCCGACATGGACGGAATGCGTCAACCTGCTCAAAGAGCAGCGCGACCGCCATCTCCGCCGTGCCGCGTCCGCACTCCGTCGCCTGGAGACCGAGCTGGAGGCGGTCCGAAACGACATCACCGAGGCCCGCGAATACCCGCAGCAGACACTCGGCATTGACATGATGAGTTTCGGCCACTGGCCCTACGACCGAATGGGATCCTCGCTCCGAGGCCAACCACTCATCACCGGCGTCCTGGAGCAATTCACCTCCGAGCGACTGTCGATCACCCGCTACCACGACGCCTACCTCGACGCGCTGGCCTCCGAGGGCCGACACCCTCACGACGAATCGCTTTGACGGGGCCGGGCTCATGCTGGCGGCGAAGCCCCAGCCGCCCCCTCCGGTAGCAGAGAACCATCGGGTCCGCGTACATACCCAGCTGGCGGTGAAAGCGGCAGCGGCACAACTACTCCCCCGGTACTTGCCGCGTACTGGGCAGCCTCGTCGGCCTCTTCATCGGTAAAGACCCGCACCGCGGCGGGCCGTCCCTCGACGCGCACCAGCACAGCGACGCGCACATCGCCGGCGCGCTTGCGCGGCCCCTGCCGAACGGACAAACCGCCAACGTCATCACTCATCAGGCCATTGTCGCCGCGGTGGCCGACAGCGCCGCGCAACCCCGCTCGCCAACCAACGACCCGCTCCCGCCTATACGTCACATCTGAGC
The DNA here is from genome assembly GCF_048513595.2 of Mycobacterium sp. smrl_JER01. Lineage (NCBI taxonomy): Bacteria > Bacillati > Actinomycetota > Actinomycetes > Mycobacteriales > Mycobacteriaceae > Mycobacterium > Mycobacterium sp. smrl_JER01. The sequence continues at coordinate 40,550 of NZ_JBLXXK020000004.1, forward strand.
CGAGAATTGCGCTTATCTATGCGCTTGATAGTGGTGTAATATGTACACTGTGAGTAAGCGTGTGAGCCTCATCCTCGGCGACTCCGACGAGGCCGTGATAGCCCCGTACCTGAATCAGGGATCGCCGGCGTACGAGGTGTTGCGACACTGGGCCAGCCAGCACGATGTCGACGACATCAAGTCGGAAGCCGCGGCGTTGCGGGCGCTGCTCCAGGCGGGCGCCGAGGCCCTCCAGGAACATGTCCTCGACGCCGGCTACGCCGAGCTGGCGACCGAGTTCAACAGCGAACCGTCTAACGCTGAGCGCCGGACCGCGCGGGACCGCTATGCGCGCCGGGGCCAGGGGCGTCAGTGAGCCGCGCGCTACGCAGCCAGGCGTACCGGGTGGACCTCGGGCATGGCGCGAAGCCATGGGTCATCCTGAGCAACAACTCGCGGAACAGAAACCTCGATACCGTTCTCGCGGCACGGATTACGACTACGAGCAAGCACTCGCACGTCCCCACGGTCGTGCCGTTGACCGCGGCTGATCCGCTGGTGGGCTTCGTCTTGGTCGATGACATCGTGCAGCTGTACCACGATGAGCTGACCGAATCGTTGGGCACCTTGTCGCCATCGACCATGGCGGAGATCAGCAAGGCACTTCGAATCGCACTTCCCTAATGGACGATGGGCAACGAATCATGCGGCGAGGCAACAACTACAGCGGAGCCCGGTGGGCATTTCGTGCACCCACATCAGGCGATAACCCGCGCGCCGTGACGCCCAAGGGCACCGCCCGGCCGCTATGTCCGTCGTGTGGGCGCGGGTATGTCATTCGGCGCGGCGCGCAGAGATGTTTCACGCTGCCCGGCGCCCCTCGCTGCGAGCGCGATACAGCAACAAAAGCCCCTGCGCCGCAGCGCGGCCGGGCCGCGGTAGCACACCTCGGCATAGCGTGCGGGCTGATCGCGGCCGCGACCTCCTGCACGCCCTCATCCCCAACGGCGGACGCCACACCCGCCGCGGTGAGCGCAACAGTGCTCCGAGCTGTAGACGGAGACACACTCGATGTTCGCGACGACACCCGCGGCCGCCTCCGCGTGCGACTTCTAGGCATCGATTCCCCGGAACTGCACAAGCCCGGCTGGTCGGTCGGATGCTGGGGCCCCGAGGCGGCGCGGTTCGCGGCGGACACCCTCACTGGGCAACGCATCGCGCTCGTCACCGACCCCGGGCAGGACTCCCACGACCGCTACGGCCGGACTTATCTGCACTAGTCAACTCGGACATCCGGCGAGGTCCCGTCACGTGGCTCGGACCTCGCCCGAGGGGATTTCCACTAACGCAGTCACGGCAATCACAGGTCTCATCGACCTACCGACATCGAGGATCTGAGACAAGCCGTGTGCGACAAGAAATGAGACACCCGACCTGGAGCGATGTGACCACAATGCCAGCCGCGCGGGAGCGTCTCATTTCTTTGAATTTGAGACAGGCAGGGTTCTCACAAGCGGTGCCGAGATCAGCTAGCCAGTGAACGGCAGGAAAACGATGGCGTGCCCAGCGCGTTGTCCCTGGTCGGCCGCCGCTATCGGTGGGTCGACCAGCGCGCGCCAGGTCTGGCCACGCTCTACCGTAGAAGACAGATCAGACGCCAAAGAAAGGGGTCCAGTTGTCCGGGTCGCGCAAAACTCCAGTGCGTAAAGCGCCCGACGATGCCGCTTTGGCCTGGGAGCTGGCTGCCACCGCGCGCCCGCATCTCAGCAGAGTCGAGGCCGACCGCATTTACATCACCCTGGGTATCGGCGAAACGTTCACCGCAATCGACGCCCTGATCACCGCCATCGCGCGCAACCACATCGCCCTCAGCGACGACCTGGTGGCCGCCACCGCCAGCTGGCTGGACTGCTACCTCGGGCAGGGTGACGAACCACGTCTGCGTCACCTTCTCGGCGCGATCATTGCCGCTGCGTCCCAACAAAAGATGCCCGCCGCCCACAAGCGAACCGATCCTAGGCTGGGCGACGCCACCCACACAGCGTGATCTCGACGGGTTCCATGCCCTCAGGAGACGGTTAGATCAACCCGACGTCAATGTCAGGAGGCGTTTGCCTCGCTCACCTGCACCGCGCTACGGCCGTGTCTCGGGAAACCGTTCGTAGATGCGGTTGACGTACCCGTGGATTTCGGAGAGTTCACCACGCAGCACACGCTCTCGCGGCCCTGCGGATGACCCCGCGGGGCGTTGCCGTTCGAACTTCTCGATCATCCTCGTTGTGTGAATCATGTTCTCTTGCAACGATGCCAACAGTCGGCGTGCCTGCGCCAAGTCGGACTCGTCATTGCTCATTTCATAAATCATCGCATTTGCCTGACCTCACGGATTCAATGGCCGGGTGTGAGGTGAACGGGCGCCATCTCTGCGGTTGACGGCACCTGGCCACGGGGGCAAGCTGGCGAAGTGCCGGAGATCGATGAGCGGGTCATGGTTGAAGAAGTCGAGCGTCGACTAGCAGACCGCCACACAGACGTCCCAGTAGAGCGCATCAACGCGATCGTCCAGGGCGCCTACGCCCAGTTCGAACACAGCCGGATTCGGGACTTCGTTCCATTGTTCGTCGAGCGCAGAGCGCACGCGCAACTCTCCCAGGGCTGACCAAGGCCGGAGAGCCCATGGCCGCCCGTCCATCGACTCCGAATTAGTCACGCCGGATGGGTCGACACCGCGGCGGCGATGCGGTCCAAAGCTTCGGCGTTCACGCGGTAGTAGGCCCATTTGCCGCGTTGATCTCGGCTGACGAGGCCGCTGTCGACGAGCAGTTTCATGTGGTGCGACACCGTGGGTTGGCTCAGGCCGAGTGGTTCGGTGAGGTCGCAGATGCAGGCTTCGCCGCCCTCAGAGGCCGCGATCAGGGACACCAGCTTGACCCGGGCGGGGTCAGCGAGGGCTTTGAACACCGAGGCGAGGCGTTCGGCGGCCGGGGTGTCGAGCACGCCGCCGGTGAGCGGTGAACAGCAGGCAGCCACGTCGCTGGAGGTCAACGGTGCGATCGCGGTAGCCATGTCATCCATGATGACACACGCATTGACAAATATCGATGGGTCGAGCACCATCGATCCCATCGAAGAACGTCGATAAGAGGAGGTTGAGCATGTCGGAGTTGCCCGTCGTGGTGATCGGGGCCGGACCGCTAGGTTTGGCGGCGGCCGCGCGCCTGCTGGAGCGTGGACTCACCCCGTTGGTACTGGAGGCCGGCGGCAGCCCAGCGTCGGCGGTCGAGCAGTGGGAGCACGTGCGCACGTTCTCCCCGTGGCCCGAGCTGGTCGACCCCGCCGCTGCGCGGCTGCTGGAATCGACGGGCTGGACTGCTCATGAGGCGGGGTTCCCGACCGGTCGGGAGTGGATCGACGGCTACTTGGCGCCGCTGGCCGGTGCCCTGGGCAAGCGCGTGCAGTACGGCGCGCGAGTGGAGGCAGTGTCGCGGCTGGGTCGCGACCGACTGGTGAGCCCGGGCCGGGCGGAGACGCCGTTCGTCGTGCACGTGAGCAATGCTGACGGCACGGAGTGCCGGGTGCAGGCCCAGGCGGTCATTGACGCCTCGGGCACCTGGGGCCAGCCCAATCCTGCTGGCGCTGACGGAGTTCCCGCGATTGGGGAACGCGCGGCCGCAGCCTCGGGTGTGCTGACCTACGTTCCGCCGACGCTCGCGCAGGCCTCAGGGTTGGCGGGCAAGCATGTGGTGGTGGTCGGCAGCGGGCATTCGGCGATGACCGCGGTGATTCAGCTCGGCGAGGTGGTGCGCAAGGATCCCTCGACGACGGTGACGTGGGTGCTGCGCCGCGGGGTGTCGGAGGACACCTTCGGCGGTGGTGCCGCCGATGAACTGCCCCAGCGCGGCGCTCTGGGTGTGCGCTCGAAGGGGGCGGTCGAGGCCGGCCGGGTGTCCCTGACGACCGGGTTCCGCACCGAGCGCATCGATCTGGTCGACGGCCAGGCGGTGGTGACCGCCGAGGACGGGCGGGCTCTGGCGCCGGCTGATCACGTGGTGGTCCTGACTGGGTTCCGGCCAGACCTGTCGTTCCTGTCGGAGATGCGCATCGAGCTGGATCCGATCTTGCAGGCCCCGGTCAACTTGGCCGGCTCGATTGATCCGAACATGCATTCCTGTGGCAGTGTGTTGCCGCACGGCGCCGCCGAGTTGGCCCACCCGGAGCCGAATCTGTACATCGCGGGGATGAAGTCCTACGGGCGGGCGCCGACGTTCCTGGCGATGACCGGCTATGAGCAGGTCCGCAGCATCGCTGCCGAACTGGCCGGTGACCACGAGGCCGCCCGCCGGGTGGAGCTGACATTGCCTGATACCGGGGTGTGCAACGGAGCCGGGTTGTTTGACAGCCCCGAGGGTGAGAACGCCGGCGGCGGGTGCTGCGGACCCGCGCCGTCGACACTGCAACCGTTGTCGTTGTCGCTCAACCCCGTTGGCGGATGACACCGGCGGGTTCTTCTGTGGCACCCAGCGCAGCCCGGCATGGGCTGCGCTGGGTGCTGGTGACGTTGTGCGTCACCGAGATCACTAGCTGGGGCGTGCTCTACTACGCCTTCACCGTGCTCTCCGAGCAGATCAGCGCCGACACCGGCTGGTCCGCCCCAGCGGTGACCGCGGCGTTCTCCGCCGGGTTGGTGACCTCGGCGGTGGTCGGCATCCCGGTCGGGCGGTGGCTGGATCGGGTGGGTCCGCGCTGGATCATGACTGCGGGCTCGATCCTCGGCGCGCTGTCGGTGGTGGCGGTCGTCGCGGCGCCGACCTACGGGTGGTTCGTCGCGGCGTGGGTTTTGGCTGGGGTGGCGATGGGCGCGGTGTTCTACGCACCGGCCTTCGCCGCGCTGACCCGGTTCTTCGGCACCGACGCGGTCCGCGCACTAACGGTGCTGACGCTGGTGGCCGGCTTCGCCAGCACTGTGTTCGCCCCGCTGACTGCGGCGTTGTCCGCCCAGATGAGCTGGCGCCACACCTATCTCGTCCTCGCTGTCATCATGGCGGTAATCACCATCCCCGCGCACTTCTTCGGGTTGCGGCGCCCGTGGCCGCCGGTGGTCACCCAGCATCACCATGTCGAGGCGCCGGGCCGCACCGCGCGCAGCGTGCCGTTCCTTGCCCTGGTGGCGGCGTTTGCGCTGGCCGGGCTCGCGTCGTATGCGGTGATCGCCAATTTGGTCCCGTTGATGAGCCAACGCGGGATCAGCACCGTGGCTGCGGCGGTCGCGCTCGGCCTGGGCGGCGCCGGGCAGGTGCTGGGTCGCCTGGGCTATCAGAGCTTGGTGCGCCGCGTCGGTGTCGTGCCCCGCACGGTGCTCATCATGGCCGGTGTCGCCACCACCACGGCACTGCTGGGGGTGTTCAGTTCCTACGCCGCGTTGGTGGCGGTGGCCATCGGTGCCGGCGTGATGCGCGGCATCATGACGCTGCTGCAAGCCACCGCGGTCACCGAACGCTGGGGGTCCACCCACTACGGCCATCTCAGCGCCTATCTGAATGCCCCGATCATGGTCGCCACCGCGATCGGACCGTTCGTCGGCGCGGCGTTGGCCAGCCTGCTCGGCGGGTACGCCGCGATGTTCGTTGCCCTCGGCGCAATCGCCGCGGTGGGGGCGCTGCTGGCGTCGGCCACCAGACCAAGGCTTGCCGACCCGTCCGGGGTGAATTTGGCTGTCAGCCAGCGCGGCTGATCACCTGTGGTCGGCGTGGGTGCGCCGGGGGCGGCCGGGTCCCGCGTCCGGGGTTCCATTGCCAGCCCGGTAACGCATCCAGCAGGTGGATGCGTTCGGCGTTGAGGGCGCCGCGGCGGCGTTGCCGGCGTTGGACGGTGACCCACCAGCCGAGCCGAAACCCGTCGACAACCGCATTCTGTCGCGGCCGTGCGTGGCCCTGAGCGTCGCAGAAACGTTGCAAGACAAGGTATCCGACGCTCCACGGGTCGGGGCAACAGTTATCGGCGAACAGGGCGGCCAGGACCGCCCGCCGTTCGGCGGACAGGACACCGGCGCGGCAGTCTTCGTGGCAGCGCTGCCACCATCGCCCCAACGCGAACCCGTTGACCCGAAGATCGCGGTGCAGCATCGCCAGGTCGCCGCCTGAGTCGACGAACTCCACTAACATCGTCAGACCCTGGCGCCACCGGTGCTCGTCGGGATCCCAGTCCCAGCCGGGCAACGCGGACAGCGCGTCGATCTGGGCCGGTGACAGCAGGCCTGCCGCGTAGTCGGCGCGCTGTCGCGCACACCAGGCCTGCAGATCGACGCCACCCGCCCGGCGGGGGTAGGGAGGTGTGGCGCCGCCGCGGTGTCGACGGGCGGCGGCGGTCGCCGACCGCAGGGCGGTCCGCCACGCGCCTGGGGGCGGGTCTCCCCAGTGCCAGCCGGGCACGGCCTCCACGTCGGCGATGATGTCGGGGTCCAGGTGGCCGTTCCAGTAGTTCGCGCGCAGAGCGCTGATGCAGCGGCCCAGCGCGACGCCGTAGGCGCGGGTGCGGGGCGGGACGTCGACGCTGTGGCGGTGCTGCTCGTAGCGGCGCAGCGCCGCAAGGACGACTGCCCATGGGGTGGGTTGGGCCTCCCCGGAGGCCGGTGGGTGCGCGCAGCACAGCGTGCCGGTGGTGTTCACCGCCGTTGCGTGGGGGTGTCGTTCTGCAGCGCGAGGATTGCCGCGACCGGGTGTACCTCGTCGTTGCCGAGCAGCGCCAGTGCGGCGCAGTGCCCGCCACGGGGAGCGGTTGTGGGGTAGCCGGAGCGCACCCAGCCGACGAACCGCGCCACGACGCTTCCCGGTGCGGTGTTCATGACGTCGCCGCCCCGGCGGGCAGCTGGGGCTCAATGTTCAACTCTGTCAGCAGATCTCGGATCCGGTCGTCGAGGTTGTCGAAGATGCAGTCGACCCTGCTTGGGGCACAACCGGCGGGGTCGTCGATCTTCCAGTTCTGGTAGCGCGGCCCAGGCAGGACGGGGCACGCATCGCCGCAGCCCATGGTCACCACGACGTCCGCGGCGCGGATGATCTCCTCGGTCCACGGTTTGGGGTATTCGCCGGAGATGTCGATGTCATGTGCGGCCATCGCCGTCACGGCCTCGCTGTCGACAACGCGGCCGGGCATCGAGCCTGCCGACCAGGCCACGGCGCGGTCGCCGGCCAATGCGGTGAACAATCCCATCGCCATCTGCGAGCGCGCGGTGTTGTGGGTGCAGACGAACAAGACAATGGGTTTCTCGTCGCGGGGGTGCCCCTCGACTGTGGCGAGCGCGGTGAGGCGTTGCCGGGCGAAGCGTTCGGCCAGCAGCGGCAGATAGTTGGTGATCGCCGCGCCGAGGGCGAGCGTGTCGTAGGAGGAGTACAGGAACTCCTCGATGGTCTCGATGCTGAACGTGTCGGCGTAGTCGCGACACATCCGGGTGGCCGCGGTGTGCATGGCTTGCCGCTGGTCGACCGACAGCGCCGCACGCGGCGACAACACGCTGGTCACATTCCCCTCCTTAGGTACCGACCGCATGGGCGAGAGTGCTGATGCGCCCGGACAATTCATCGACCACGGCGTCAAACGCCGACGGCTGCGCGGCGGTCACCGGGTCGGGGACCGACCAGTGCAGCCGCGCCAGTCCGGTGGGTAGATGCTCGTGGGCGTTGTCGCAGACCACCACCACCAGGTCGTCGGGGCGCAGCACATCGTCGAGCAGTTGGGGTTGCTGATCGGCGAGCGTAAGGCGGTGGCGCTGCGCGGCATCGACGGCCAGCGGGTTGATCTGGTCGGCGGGGTGGGTGCCCGCCGAGGTGGACGGAATGGCTGACTGCTGGTTCCACAAGGCGGTGGCCAGCTGGCTGCGCGCCGAGTTCTGCGTACAGACGAACACCACCCGCGACGCAGGAGATGACGTCACCGGCAGCAGATCCCGCAGGCCGGTCGGGGCGAGCCGCACATAGGTGCGGCGACGATCGGCGTGCGACGTGTCGCGCAGCACCAGGCCGCTGGCCTGCAGCACGTTGAGGTGATGGGCCACCAAGTTCGACGGCATGGATAGCGCGGTCTGCAGTTCCGACGGCGACGCGTCACCGAGCGCCAGGTAATCCACGATTCGCAGACGGTGGGGGTCAGCCAGCGCGGCGTGCATGGCCACCCGCTGCTCCACCGACACCGATCGCTCAATATTCATTGCCTCAATGATGGCTGAGTCATTAGGGGTTTGTCTAGAGGCTGGCGGCGCGGGTGGGGCTTCTGGTTGGGCGGGGAGCGCCGGGACGATGGCGGTCGAGTGGGGGGCGGCCAGATGCGGTTCGGCGTCGTCGACGAGGACCGGGGCCAGGCGGTATCCGGCGCCGCGGACATTCCAGATGAGGGGGCCGCCGTGGGTGCGTTCCAGCGGCAGTTTGGCGCGCAGGCGTTTGACGTGCACGGCGATGCTGTTGGTTTTTTGCGACTGGCCCCACACGACGGCGGCGATGTCTTCGGCGCTGCACACCCGGCCGCGTTGGGCGCAGAAGAACAGCAGGACCTCGAGTTCGCGGGCGGTGAGGATCGCGGTGTGCCCGTGCAAGGTGGCTTGGTGGCTGGCGCGGTCGACGCGCAGCGGCCCGGCGGTCACGATGTCGTGCGGTGCGGGCGGGGGCGTGGAGGTCAACGCAGTCGCCTCTCGTGGCGGTGTCGGCAGCAGACGGCCTGCGTGTAGGCCGTCTGCTCATTGTGGTCGTCGACGACGACACCGCCACGGTGCAACGTTGGTGTCGGTGCTGTTAGCCGAATCGGCCGCTGATGTAGGCCTCGGTGCGCGGATCTTCGGGGTTGGAGAACAGCGCCTCGGTGGTGGTGTATTCGACGAGCTTGCCCAGCCGTTTTCCGTGTTCGTCGGCCTCGGCGGTGAAGAAGGCGGTGCGGTGGGAGACCCGGGCGGCCTGCTGCATGTTGTGGGTGACGATGATGATGGTGAACTGCTCGGCCAGGCCCACCATCAAATCCTCGATTTTGGCGGTGGCGATGGGATCGAGCGCTGAGCACGGCTCGTCCATCAGGATCACCTCGGGGCGGGTGGCGATGGTGCGCGCGATGCACAGCCGCTGCTGTTGGCCGCCGGACAGGCCGGTGGCGTTCTGCTTGAGTTTGTCTTTGACTTCCTCCCACAGGGCCGCCCCGCGCAGCGCTTCTTCGACCACATCGTCCATGCTGGCGGGCTTCATGCCGGTCACCCGCGGCCCGTAGGCCACGTTGTCGTAGATGGATTTGGGGAACGGGTTGGGCTTCTGGAACACCATGCCGACCCGGCGGCGCAGTTCGATGACATCCACGCCGTCCTGGTGAATGTCGGTGCCGCGGAAGCGGATTGTGCCATGTACTCGCGCTGAGGGCACCAGGTCATTCATCCGGTTCAAGCACCGCAGCACGGTGGACTTGCCGCACCCGGACGGGCCGATCAGGGCGGTGATCTCGTGGCGCTGGAAGGCCAGGTTGACCCCGGCGACGGCCAGGAAGTCGCCGTAGCTGACGCCGAGGTCCTCGGTGGTGATCATGCCGGCGGACACCTTGGTCTGCGACGGCGGTGTGGGTACCTTCCTGGTGTTCAGCTTGGCGAGGAGGGCTTTGTCCTGCTCGTCGAGATCAGCGGACGCGGCGGTGGGCAGGGTGGCGGGGGTGGACTCGTTCATGAGGAAGTCTTTCTGGAAGTGGGGGTGGTCGGTCACCAGCGGCGCTGGAAGCGGTTGCGCATCCAGATCGCCAACGCGTTCATCGCGAGCAGGATGATCATCAGCAGCAGGATCGTGGCCCAGGCCAACTTCACGTTGTCGGCTTCGGGTAGCTTGACCAGGTTGAAGATCTGCACCGGAAGCACGGTGTAGCGGTCGAGCACCCCGTCGGGATTGACCGTGACGAACACCGTGGCCCCGACCAGGATCAGTGGCGCGGCCTCGCCGATGGCCCGCGACAGCGCCAGGATCGTGCCGGTGGCGATACCGGACACCGCCGACGGCAGCACCTGTCGCCAGGTGGTCTGCCATTGGCTGGCGCCCAACGCCAGCGAGGCATCCCGGATGTCGCGGGGCACCGCCCGCAACGCCTCGCGGGTGGTGATGATGATGACCGGCAGGATCAGCAGCGCCAGTGCCGCCGAGCCGGCCAGTGCAACCGGCCCGATCGACAGCGGTCCGCGCACCACGAACGCCAACGTCAAGATGCCGTAGATGATGGTGGGCACCGCCACTAGATTCTGGATGTTCAGTTCGATCAGCCGGTTCCACCACCGGGTGTTGTCGGCGTATTCCTCCAGGTAGATGGCGCCGGCGATGCCGACAGGCAAGGCCAACACGATGGTGCCCAGCATCACCCACAGCGTGCCGAAGATCGCTGACTGCACCCCGGAGGTTTCGGGCCGCAACCGTGAGGGCTGCTCGGAGATCAATGCCCAGTCCAGCCGGGAGAGGCCTTCCACCAGGATCGCGCCCAACACTGCGAGCAGGAACAGACACGAGACAACCAGGCACGCCCATAGCGCTGCGGCGAACACCACCGAGCCGATGTCGGGCTTGGTCTTGTTGTCGGTGCTCAGGTCCGGGCGGGCCACGGGCGGATCAATCGATTGCGAAGTCATCAGTAGGCCTGTCGATATTTGCGCACCAAAGCGATGCTGAAGATGTTGATCACCAGGGTCATCAGGAACAGCAGGGCCCCGACCGCGAACAGCGAGTAATAGACCGGGCTGCCCTGCGGGGCGTCACCGCTGGCGACCTGGGCGATAAATCCCGTCATGGTCTGAGCGCCCACCAGCGGATTGATCGTGAACACGGGCTGGCTGCCCGCCGCGATCGCGACGATCATCGTCTCCCCGACCGCCCGCGACATGCCCAACACGATCGCGGCCACGATTCCGGACAGGGCGGCGGGAATCACGACCCGCACCGTGGTCTGCATGCGATTGGCTGACAACGCATAGGACCCTTCGCGCATCGCTCGCGGCACCGCGGACATCGCGTCCTCCGACAGCGAGGCCACCGTCGGCACGATCATGAAACCCATCACGATGCCCGGGGACAGGTTGTTGAAGATCTGCGCGCCGGTCACCGACTGCAGCACCGGGGTCAGCAGTGTCAACGCGATGACGCCGTAGACCACTGTCGGCACGCCGGCCAGGACTTCCAGGATGGGTTTGACGGTGCGTCGGACACGCTCGCTGGCGTACTCCGACAAGTAGGTGGCCGCACCCAAACCCAGGGGTACCGCCACCGCGAGCGCGATCACGGTCGTGGTCAGCGTGCCCATCACCAGCGGCAGCACCCCCCACTGCTTATCCGTCCACGACGTCTTGGCCCCGAAGCCGGCCGTCCAGGTGGTACCGGTGAGGAATTCGACGATGCTGACGTTCTGGAAGAACGTCAGCAGCGGGGTCAGCAGCGCGATCACGATGCCCACGGTGACGGCCACCGACAGGAACGCTGAGGACGCCAGCAGTGCCTTGATAACGGCTTCGCCGGGGCGGCGGCGACCGGTGATCAGGTCACCGCCGGCGCCCAGACCAGGATCGGTCGGGGCGCCCGCGGTCACAGACTGTGAACTCACTTGCCTTCCTTGGCGTGCAACGCGTCGAGGTCTGCACGTGCCGTCGCGAGCTGCTCCTCGGTCAACGGGATGAACTTGGCCGCTTCCACGATGTCGGTGTTGGAATCCAGGTAGAAGTCCGCGAACGCCACCACCTGCGGCTTGGCCAGGCCAGCGTCGGAGACGTAGATGAACAGTGGCCGCGACAGCGGCTTGTAGGTGCCGTCCTGAGCGGTCTGCACCGACGGAGCCACACAGCCGTCGCCGCCGTCGACCTCGATGCCCTTCACCTTGTCGGCGTTGGCTTCCAGGTAGGAATAGCCGAAGTAGCCCAGCGCGCCCTTGGTGGCCGACACACCCTGCACCGTCACGTTGTCGTCTTCGGTGGGGTTGTAGTCGGTGCGGCTAGCACCTTCTTCCCCGTTGATGGCCTGGGTGAAGTAATCGAAGGTGCCCGAATCCGACCCCGCACCGAACAACTGCAACGGCTCATTCGGGAACGACGGGTCGACCTCATTCCAGTTCTTGACCGTCGAGCCCGGCGCCCAAATCTTCGTCAACTGGTCCACCGTCAGGCAGCTCGCCCAGGTGTTCTCCTTATTCACCACCACCGACAGCGCGTCGTTGGCCACGATCAGCTCGCTGTATTCGATGCCGTTCTTGGTGCAGATTTCGATCTCACTGTCCTTGATCGGCCGCGACGCATCCGAGACGTCGGTCTCGCCGGCGCAGAACTTCTCGAACCCACCGCCGGTGCCCGAGGTGCCCACCGTGACGTTGACATCCGGGTGCTGCTCCATGAACAGCTCCGCGGCCGCCGACGACAGCGGCTCAACCGTGCTGGAGCCATCAATGACGACCGGACCAGACACTTGGCCCTCCACTCCCGAGGCGCCGCCGTTGCCACCCCCACCGCAGGCCGTCAACGCCAATGCGGCGGCCGCACCCATCGCCGCCCAGCCCGCGCGCTTCCGAAGGCGGATCTTCACATGCATCTCCTCATCGCTGAGACACCTCGAAGTCCACATCCAGGTGCCGGTTCATCGTTCTGTCGGGTACACAAAACACAAGTAGTATGAACGGAATATGAACTGACATTGACAGTGCCAGACATGTCTCGCGAGCACCGCTGATCATCTAAGGGAGATGCCGAAGGGCGCATCCGCGCGAGCACTAGCGCGATGCAGTGCGGGCGTCGAGTCGCCCCAGGTGCTGGGCGGGGCTGATCCTTTGTTGCTCGCACCGGCAGACAGGCAGCGCACCTGTGATCCGACGTGCGCCCTCGGCTGCGGCGACGGGTTCGCACACCTGCGTCGATGACGGGTTTAGCCGGTGAGTTTGTCTTCGCGCGGAACGGAGCCTATCCGGGTCCGCGTGCAATCGGTTCCCGCTGCAGATGAACCAGCGGCCCGACCGTCAGCAGGGGCCGAAAAAGCGTGGGACGGTACCGTCGTTGATGCCGGTACTAGCGAACGGCGCCGGACAACAGAGTCCGTGTCCATACCTGGGCGGCCATCTGGGTGGCATCCCACGGTGATCCCAGCGGCGGGGTGTAGGACAGGTCCAGCGCCGAGAGTCCGTCAACGGTCATCTCATGGAAGAGTGCGGTGGCGTAGGTGTCGACCCGTTTCGACACTTCGGCACTGCGGTGGCCGACGAGTTGGGCACCTAAAAGGCGGCCGCTGCGTTGGTCGCCGGTGATCCGGATGTGGATGGTGGTGGCGCCAGGGTAGTAGGCCTTGTGGTCATCCGGGGTGGCCGCGGTGGTGACCGGTGTCCAGCCTCGGTCGGCGGCGAGTACTTCGTGGTCGCGCAGGCCGGTACGGGCGGCCACCAGGTCGAAGACTTTGACGACCTGGGTGCCGAGGCTGCCGGCGAAGCGTGCCGCTCCTCCGAGGGCGTTCTCCCCGGCGACGCGGCCCTGCTTGTGGGCGGTGGTGCCCAGCGGCAGCCACGTCGGGCCGAGGAGACGGTGGTGGGTGTGCACGCAGTCCCCGGCGGCGAACACATCCGCCAGGTTGGTGCGCATGGACTCGTCGACGGCGATGGCACCTTTGATTCCGAGTTCGGCGCCGGCATCGGCGGCCAGCTCCACATCAGGCTTCACACCGACCACGACGAGCACGAAATCGACTGTCTGCTGCAGTGTTTCGCCGCCCCGGTGGGCGGTCACCGTCAACGCGCCGGTGGCGGTGCGGGTGACGGCGGAGACAGTGGTGTTGGTGAGGACCTGCACGCCGTGGCGTTCCAGTTCGTCGTGGACCAGGGCGCCCAGCTCGGGGTCGACGGTCGGGAGCACTTCGGGGAGCGCCTCGATCTGGGTGACGGCGATCCCGCGGGTGGTGAGTCCTTCAGCCATTTCCAGGCCGATGTAGCCGGCGCCGATGATGACCGCGGTCTTGGGGTCGCGCTGTTGTAAGGAGTCCATGACGGCGAAGGTGTCGCCCATCGAATGCAGCAGGTGCACGCCATCTTTGGGGCCGAGTGCGCCCGGTCCGGTCAGGCCGTCGATCGGTGGGAGGGCGCTGACGGCGCCGGTCCCCACCACCAGGGCGTCATAGGACAGTTCAGTGGGCGCCCCGGTGGGGTCGAGGATGTCGAGGGTGTGCTCGGCGACGTTGATTCGGGTGGCGCGGGTGTCGGTGAGGACCCGCATGCCGGTGGCGGCCAGGTCGTCGGCGCTGCGGTGCGCCAGATTGCTCCAGTGCGTGACCTCCCCGGAGACGTAGTACGGGATGCCGCAGATGGAGAAGTTCGGGTAGGCGTCGGCGACGACCACGGTGACGTCAGTGCTGGGGTCGAGTTCACGGATGCGTAGGGCGGCGCTGATTCCGGCGTCGCTGCCGCCGATCGCGACGATGTGGCGTGCGGGCATGACGAAGTCTCCTCGGTGGCATCGAGTGGCAAAAGGGGTGTGCTGCCGCGCTGCAGCTGCGAAACCGGGTTTGGGTGGGTGTCAGGACGTGGAAGTGGTCAGCGTGGTGTGCAGCTGCTGGACGCGGGTGGCGATGTCGTCGCGGACCAGGCGCATCCGGTCCAGGCCGTCGATGCCGCGCTCAGACGGTTCGTCGGTGTCCCAGTTCTCCACGCGCGTGCCCGGCAGCGGATCCAGGGTGGCTTCGCGGCCGAGGGTGACCACGAGGTCGACATCGCGAGCCAGCTCGTAGTCGACCGGCTTGGGCTGCTCAGCGGTGATGTCGACACCCACTTCGAGAAGGGCCTGGGCGGACAGCTCGTTGACCGCGGTGCCGGGTTTGGTGCCGGCCGAGTACACGATCACCGTATCGCCGGCGAGTTGGCGCATGAGACCGGCGGCCATCTGCGATTTGCCGCCGTTTTTGACGCAGACGAACAGCACTGAGGGCGTGTGGGTCTCGGTCATCGGGTCAGGCCTGTTGGGCGGTGGCGTGGAGTTCGGCGAGCAGGCGTCGGACGCGTTCTTCGATGTCGTCGCGGATGGGGCGGACCGCATCGACGTCTTGGCCAGCGGGGTCGGGTAGCTCCCAGTTTTCGTAGCGTTTGCCGGGGAAGATGGGGCAGGCATCGCCGCAGCCCATGGTGATCACCACGTCGGCGGCCTGGACGATCTCGTCGGTCCAGGGCTTCGGGAACTCGCTGGTGATGTCGATGCCGACCTCGGCCATCGCCGCGACAGCCGAGGGGTTGATGGCATTACCGGGTTCGGAGCCACCCGACCACGCCACCGCGTCCTCGCCGGCGAGGTGGGTGAAGAAACCCAGCGCCATCTGGGAACGACCCGCGTTGTGGGTGCACAGGAACAGCACGGTGGGCTTGCCGTCACTGATCTTGCCCTCCACTCGAGCCAGGGCGTGCAGGCGTTGGCGGGCGAACCGTTCGGCCAGCAGCGGAAGGAAGTTGGGGATGGTGGCGCGGCCGGCGAACTGGTCATAGGAGGTGTGCAGGAACCGTTCGATCGTCTCGACGCCGAAGCTGTCGCCGAAATCGCGCTCCAGCCGTGTCGCCGCGGTGGTCAGGGCGTGCTGTTGATCGATGGACAGGTCGCGGTGCGGCCGGACGGCGGCGGGGCTGTTAGACATGGTGCTACGACTCCTTCGTCGTCGAGATAGTGGCTGAAGATGCAGTGCTCTGATCGGCGAAACGTCGCCGCAGGGCCAGTGATACGTAGACCAGGGCGACCAGGACGGGGACCTCGATAAGGGGGCCGACCACCCCCGCCAGGGCTTGGCCGGAGGTGGCACCGTAGGTGGCGATCGCGACGGCGATGGCCAACTCAAAGTTGTTGCCCGCCGCGGTGAATGCCAGCGTCGTGGTGCGCTGATAGCCCAAACCGATCGCGGCGCCGAGCAGATAGCCCCCACCCCACATGATCGTGAAGTACACCAGCAGGGGCAGCGCAATCCGCACCACATCCAGCGGCTGGCTGGTGATCTGATCGCCCTGCAGTGCAAAGAGAATCACAATGGTGAACAGCAGGCCGTACAATGCCCACGGCCCGATCCGGGGCAGGAACTTCGACTCGTACCAGTCGCGGCCCTTCGCCTTCTCCCCGAGCCGGCGCGACAGGTAGCCGGCCAGCAGTGGGATGCCCAAAAAGATCAGCACCGACTTGGCGATCTGCCACGGCGAGGTGGCGATGGTGGTCTGCTCCAGGCCCAGCCAACCGGGCAGGACTGACAGGTAGAACCAGCCCAGGACGGCGAACATGATGACCTGAAAGATCGAGTTCAGCGCGACCAGGACGGCGGCGGCTTCGCGGTCGCCGCAGGCCAGGTCGTTCCAGATGATCACCATGGCGATGCAACGGGCCAGACCGACGATGATCAGCCCGGTGCGGTACTCGGGCAGGTCGGGCAGCATTAGCCACGCCAGGGCGAACATCAACGCCGGACCGAACACCCAGTTCAAGAACAACGAGGACAGCAGCAGTTTGCGGTCGCCGGTCACGGTGTCGAGGCGGTCATAGCGGACCTTCGCCAGCACCGGATACATCATGATCAACAGGCCGAGGGCGATCGGCAACGAAATACCGTCGACCTGAACGCTTTCCAGCGCGGTATTCAACCCCGGAATCCCCCGACCGAGCAGTAGCCCGGCGACCATCGCGACACCGATCCACACCGGCAGGAACCGATCCAGGGTGGACAACTTGCCCACCACCGGCGTCGAGGAATTCGAGGCCACCGTGTCGGTCATGCCGTCACCCCTGCCAAGGCTGCGGTATCGAGATCCAAGAGCGCTGCGATCTCACGCAGCGCCTCGGGGACCACGGCGTAATACACCCACGACGCCCGGCGTTCCGACGTCAGCAAGCCAGCGTCGCGCAGCACCTTGAGATGATGCGACACCGTGGGCTGCGAGACATCAATCCCACCCGAGACGTCACAGACGCATGCCTCACCACCGGAATGACTGGCGATCGCACTGAACAGCCGCAGCCGCACCGGATCAGCCAGCGCCTTCAACTTTCTAGCCACCTCGACTGCGGTCGGCTCACTCAACGGCTCACGCAGCAGCGGCGGCGTCACGCAACACGCGTCCGCGACCGCGCCCTCTGGATTCGACATACATCGATATTGACAGACATCGAATCTGCGGGCAAGCGAACACTTGGTGAACTCGCGCTGATAGTGATCAGGTCTTCACTCTGTCCGAGCGAGCCGCCCGCTCTGTATGTCACCAGCCAGCACGAGGGCTGACAGAGGCAGCCTTGCCGGTGCTGTCAGAACGTGCGCGGGGCCAGAAGTACTGGGGCCGCGTCGGCTAGGGCTGCGAGTCTGGCCGCCTTGCGGTCGGCGTGCTCAATGGTGATGCGCAACTGATTCACGTCGCCCAGCCACCGGTTCTTGTGGGCTTCGTCGACCTGGGCGCGAAGGTTGTCGCGAATCGCGTCGAGCCTTTCAGCCTGGGAGGGCTCTACCTCGCAAAAATCGCAGCGAAGGCAAGCATGTTCATGAGTGCAGTCAGATCCGTAGGGACGATGGCAGTTGCCGAGCGCAATCCGGCGCTGGCCGAAGTGCTCGATGAAGTCGTCCCACTCAACTTGTGTGGGCTCACGGTATTCGGCGGAGGGTCGCGCTTGTCTGCGGTTGTCGATGAAGCGGTCGTACGCTTCGAAGACATCTTTCTGATACACCGCGGTGTATCCACGGGTGACTTCGATGTTGTTGTGGCCCACGATCCTTGCGGCCAGATGAATGGGAAAACCAGCGTTGACGATGTCGGTGATGAAGATGCGACGGAAGTCATGGGGCGTGAAATAGAGCGCGGCACCATCGGCGCCCGTCAAGCCCATGTCGTTGGCCAACTCCGACAGCCATTTTCGGACTGTGCATTGGTTGATGACGCGGGAACGTCCGCCCTCGCGGATCTGGATCAGATGTGGCAGCGGCGCCGATACTTGGCGCTCCTGCGTGTCGATACGGCAGCACAGCGGGACCCGGCCGTCGATGCTGACAAACTCCACCAGTCTCGCCAACGTGGTCGTCAACTCCGGGCTGCAGGGAAATATCCGCTCTTGATCGGTCTTGCTGGGTGCGATCTGCAGGAGCGGGATCACGGTGCCATCGGGCTTGCGGTACTGCTTAATGCTCAAGTGGGTCAGTTCGAGCATCTCTTCGATCCGGATGCCGGTGTGACGCAGGATCTCGATGATCGTCCACGTCATGAAGGCGCGGGTAACGTTGTGGTGTAGGTCCACTCGTGTCTCTGCCCCATCTCGCAGGGTGTTGATGCGTACCCGATCGGCGTGTTTGCGCGGGGCGTGCTTGATGTAGGTGTTCCCCTGCACGGAGAAGGGTTCTTCGACCGGCGCGGTCTTGGCTGCGTCTTGCAACTCGACGGCTTGCAGGTAGGCGGCTCGGGCCGCGGCGACGAGTGCATCGATGTGCGGTGCGAGGGTGCGGGTGCGTGCTTGCATGCGGTGTGCCCGCTGGGCCCGGCGCTTCTGTTGACCTCGGACGTCGCGGATGCTGACCGGACACGCGACAGCCCAGTGCGCCCACGTTGAGGGATCCTCGTGGGCCCAGGCGGCCACATCGAGGTAGAAGCTGCGGACCGCTCCCAGAATGCTCTCCGCGTGGCGGCGCGGTGTTCCGTCTGGTTTGGTGCGCAACCACTCCTTCCATGCTGTCGCCTGGGCTCTGGTCAGGCTGATTGTGTCGATGCCGGGATTGGCGTCTTCGATCGGCTTCCAGAACAGCTTCACCAGGTTTCGGCTTGTTCCGTCGAGGCTGGCGTAGTCTTGGCCGGCGGCGATTTCAGCAAGGTAGGCAATCAAGAGCCTGCGAACGCTGGGGGCTCGCACGTCGAAGCGGTCGACCAGTTCGGTGGGATTGAGGCGTTTGGCTATTAGGTAGCGCCGCAGATCGTCGGCTTCACCGGCGAACAGCCCGCCGCGGCGTCCGTAGTGCCACATGGCGTGAAGATCGCCCGGCGTCCTGCCGGTCGTGGTCAGAAATTTTCGGTAGCCCAACACGTGCTGGCTCTGCAACTCGGTGATTGGCAGTCCGTTGACGATGCTGATGCGCACAAGGTGGGTGACGGCTCGCCACGTCTTCAGTTCGGGTGCGCCCTCGTGCTCGGCAGCGGCGAAGTAGCGATCCCACGCCGCGGGTTCGTGGGTGGTTGTCCAGTCGCGGTAGAAACGGGCCTGTTTGTTCTCGATCAGCCAGTCGTAGCCTGGGCGAATCACGCCCAGGAGAATGAGGGCATTGATTGACAGCCGCGCCCCAAGCCGCGTGTATGAACCCGTCGACAAGGCGGGACACCAAGCTTTCGGCTGGTTGTCGGAATCGCTGGCTTTCCAACGGTCTTGATAGCTTTCGCCGGCGTAGCCGTCCAACCAGTCCAGCAGTCGGCTCAGCCAGAGCCGGGCGCCGCTGCGGGCTTCGGCCTCACTGCGATACTTCGCACTCATCCGCGCCATCACCAGAGGAAGCCCGGAAGCAATGATGCGCTCGCGTTCAACGGCGGTGACGGTGTTTCCGAACCACGGGTGGTTCTCGGCCATCGGCGACAACGGCGGCAACACTTCGACTGGATGGTTGGCGAACACAGACGAACTCACCAGTGACTGTGCACGTGTAAGAACCCGCGGCATCAGAAGGTCCGCCCAAACAACACCTGGAGGTCTTCTGCCGCGTAGCCCTTCCCCGGCACGGGTGGAGGCATAGGGGGCTTGCTCCAGTGCTGGTCGAGTTTGTCGATGAGTTCGGTGAGGCTGGGCCGCAGGTAACGGGTAGTGCTGGCGATCGACGAGTGGCGCATCAGCTCCTGCATCTCCGCGATCGTCATGTTCTCGTCTTGCGCGAGCCGCATGCAGAAAGTGTGGCGGAAGTCGTGCATGGTGACATTGGAGCCCAGTAGCGCGTTACTGCGCTCCAGGATCTGTCGCATAGCCCAGTAAGTCAGTGGCCGTCGGGAGCCGCGCAACGTCATCCAGACCGGCTCGTCTGGAGGCCCCACCGGGCGCTCAGCAAGATAGCGGGCGATCCAGAGATACGCTGCTGGACTGATGCGAACGAGAGCACGACTTCCACTGCCGCCCTTGGGAATGATCTCCGCTGTTTGATCCGCGGCATGAAGCAAACCCCGCCGCATACTGAGTAATTCGCTGGCTCGTAGGCCGGAAGAGATCGCGGTGGCGACGATGGCCCGGTCCCGGTTGGTTCTCAGCGTGGCGAACACCTCCTCGTAGAGGCCGTCGCTGAGTGCGCGCGGCGCTCGATCAGTCAACTTTTGCCGGTATGGGGCGCGCTTCTTCTCGTGATGGCTTGGACTGTCGAAAGGTTGACCATGTGCATCGAGTCGAGTGATATCTCCACGCGATTTCGGTACCGGATTCATCAGCGGCCCCAAGTCGGACTCGAGAGCGAACTCGTAGAAGCCGCTAAGAGCCGAGAGACGACGATTTATCGCCGACCGGGCGTACGACGAGTCGAGGTAAGGCTTGCCGGTCAGCTCATTCACCGAGCCCGGCGCGGGCCGGTGACTGTCCGATCCTCGGCGCCGTTGAGGATTCGCCCGACATCGGTACCACCGAACCCAATCACGAACTTCACTTCGCGTCGCGTTTGCCCAGGCAACGTGCACCGCATCGAGGAAACGAGTCCAGCTCAGCAGGTCATACGCATAGGCGCGCAACGTCGCCGGTGAGTTGTCGCAAGCGTCGAGATCGGCCAACCATAGATTGACGTGGACAATTTCTGCACCCGATCCGTCGACCAACCGCCACGGCAAGGACCCGGCCTTGCCATGCAGAACCGCACCGACCTTCGCGACATCGAGGCCCTCGACCGCTCTCAACTCGGCTTCGTCATCCATCACAGCCCCCGGTCCACAAGGTCAACGCTGCCGAGGTTAAACAGCCCGACCGACAAGCTCGCCCCTGCGTATTCTCGCCAAGTGCCCAGCCGAACTGCAGTTAACAAGACCCTGGCCTACGTCGAACTTGCTGACGGGCGCGACTTTGCCGTCACCGCGGTGGCGGCCGGCATGGCCCGCCCCTACGTGTACGGGGGCAAGCCGGTGAGCCGGTACCCCGAGATCATGGCCGCCGAGGAGCAGGCACGCGCCGCTGGCCGCGGGCTCTGGGGACCGCCATGCAACGGCAACACCCAATCGACTCCACTCTGACACAACGAACTATGCCAACGACGTCGACTACAGGTCCTGGGCCGGTCCATCGGATCGACCAGGCGATCGAAGCCCCCAACGTGGGAATGCTGTTGAAGCGGATCGAGCAGATCTACCATCCATCAGCGAGGCTCACCGACGAAGCGCTGGCGGGCCTGAGCATCATCGAACTGCAGGCGTTCTGTGTGTGGCTCGCGCTACGGCGAGGGCACACGACCAAGCCCGTCGACAGGCTCACCAAGGACGCGCTGACGGTCCTGGTGGCACTCGGCGCCGACACCGGATACGACTTCGACGCCGGCTCCCAGCGCATTGTGATCATCGGGGCAGAGTCCGTATGGAAACTCGCGATGAATCCTGACGGTGAGGCCACGTCCAACCTTGAGGCTGCGGCGGCGATCGCGGCACCCGTCGCGCCCGCGCGGTGGACCTACGTTGCGGGCGTTCGTGTCCTAGAGATGGAGCGCGTCACGGTCGTCGAGCCAGACGATCTGACCGACGAGGAACTCCTGGCCAACCCGTGGTGGACCGATGTCGACGGGTGGACGCTCGGGCGCCGGCGGACAGGCCAGCTGGTCGTCTTCGACGCAGGGCAATTCGGTCCTGCCCATCGCGCGTACCTCCCCGACCGGTACCGCCACCGCATCGCACCCACGCGGAGCTCATAGCCGTGACTGCACCGGAACAGATTGCCGCACAGAAGCTTCGCGACATTGGGCTGTCGGAAACGCTGTACTCGCGCATCGACTTTGTTGCGTCCGCCGGGTGGCCTCCACGACCAGGGTGTCGGCGCTCGCCAGAGTTGTCCTCGGCTCGGATATGGGCCCGCATCGACCTGGCAGAATGGCTCGACACCTCACCTCACGCCTTTGGCCCTCACCGCACCAACGAGCTGACCGTGCTCGCCAACATCGGCAAAGCGCTGCGCAACGCCGGGGAGGGCAGCGTCGTGCTGTGGGCGCTCGACATCATCGAGCCCGACACCTGGATTGCCCACCCCACGACTGCCCTAGCAGTCACTGAGTTGGTCTGCGTCGGAACGCATTTGACCGACCGGCTGGTGAACGCGACCTACGACAACCTCACTGCCATCGGCTGGGCCGAGAATCCTGTCACGCACCCCAATAGCGCATGCGTGATCAACCACACGACCTGCAGCCTCAGCGCCTGGCACGACGGTATCGGTACCCCACAACACCAGCACCCACCCGACGTGTCGCAGTGGGCGACATCGCGGCCAGCATGAGGGGGCAGAACGCCCGGACGGATCTCGACGAGATTCTCGATCCGGACTGGTGGCGCAACCAGACGATTTTGAGTACGCGTCTGCGGGATCTCGTCGCGGGCTTCGACAGCATTGGCGCGTTCACCATTCCCTACGCGCGGCTGCCGAGGCGGCTAGGCGCCTACGCCGAGGAATACCCCCGCTGGGCAGACCTGGCGGACCTCACCCCCCAGGCATTGCTCCTGCGGCCGAAACTGGGCGCCTCCGCGGTTCGTGCACTAATCGAGGCCGCCCAGCGTGCCGTGCAGGTTCGGCACGACACCTTGGCCGCCGGCCGAGTCGGCGCCGATGCAGCAGTGACCCGCCTGGTCGACCAGCTCGACGACTTCGACCGTGAGATTCTCGCCGCGCAGGTCTGGGCGCTCGACCCCATTCCTCAGCACGCCGTCGCCGACCGTCTCGGGGTGCACGCCGCCTCGGTGGGCCGCAACCTGCCGCGGGCCCGGGCGCGGTTCGCCGAGTTGCTCAACGATCCCGCACATCAGGAAGTTGGGGAGCACGCCGACGAAATGCGGCGACGCTTGGGCCCCTACCTTCCCGCGACCACTGCCGACCTCGAACTGCGCCGCCTGGGCTTGGACCCTACTGGCCAGGCCGCCGCCGTCCTTCTTCACATCGCCGGCCCCTATGGCCGCCGCGGCGACTGGATCGAGAACACCTCACCCCCCGGGGGATCCCGCTCGCTGGTGGCCGCTGCAGTCGACGGCATGTTCCACGCCCGTGACGTCGCCCCCACCACCGATGCGCTGCTCCACGCATTGACGAGCCTGGGAATGCCGACCGGTGTTGCCCTGTCCTATCTCGAAAGCCAGGCCGACCTTCGCCGGTTCGGCGATCTGTGGGTGCGTTGGTCAGGCGATACCGCCGCCAACATGGCTATTGCGGCACTGCAGGTCTTGGGAACCCCGGCGACCGCTGAGACCATCCATGCCACCCTGGGACTCGCGGACTCTATGGGCATCAGCCTGGAGCGCGTCAAAGCGGTTCTGTCGAAACACGACCGCCGCTTTGTCCGCACGAGCCGAAGCACGTGGGGGCTGCGGAAGTGGGGGGTTGGTGAGTACGTCAACATCGTCCACGCGATCGGCGAGTACATCGACGCCGCCGGCGGCAAAGCCAGCACCAGTGCCCTCATCGAGGAGCTTCGGGCGCGGTACCCAGACATCACCGAATCGTCGATCCGTTCCTATCTAGGCACGCTGGTGTTCGTCTTAGAGAAGGGTGTCGCACGACGACGGACCAAGGCTGATGGGTGGCCCACGCTGCCGCGGCTGAACACCGTTCGCGGCGTTTTCCGCAACGGACCCAACGAGATTCGCGTAGCCCAGCTCGTCACCTCAGAAGTCCTGCGCGGATCGGGGCAGACCGTCCACCCGGTGGTGGCCGACGCCGCCGGCGTCTCCCCCGGCCAGCAGCGAACATTCACCGGCACACACGGACCGGTCACCCTGTCGTGGCGACTGGCATCGACAACTGGTGCCAGCATCGGCTCGCTCCGCACCCACGCCTTGGCTCTCGGCGCTACTGCCGGTGACACCTTGGTGTTGGCGTTCAGGGGCGACGATGCGTCCCTCGAGGTGGTCCGCTTCACGGCCGAAGACGGCGCCAAAACTCGGCTGCAAAAGCTGCTCGGCCACGCGGTGCGGAAGCCCGCATCCGCGCTCGCGGCCGCGCTGGAGTGCCGGCCGGAAGACGTCGGCGCGGTCCTTCGTGGTCGCGGTGACGATGAGTTGGCCGACCTGCTTGACCTCACCTGACCGAGCCGTGTGAGGCAAAACCGGCCGATTCGGCGGCAAAGTACGCGCTGGTGGTAGCGAGGCCACCAGGATGCGCCTATCTTCGTTGGCGTGGGTTTCTGGGAACAGCAGGTCAACGACCTGATGACGGGTATCGGCGGGCTGGGCGGCTTCAACCCGCCGCTGGATACGCCGACGCCGGACCCAACCCTGCCGCCATACCCGTACCCGAGTTACTACCCACAGATTCCTGGCCCTGATGGCGTCGCCCCGGAGGTGCCGCAGTACCCGCCCTACATCCCCGAGCAGGACATGAACACCTCGTCGGGGATGCCGCGCTCGACACTCGACGGGATTCACGACGACGGCGGCGTGATCCTCAAGCCTCCTGGTGAGCTGGGGCCCCCGAACTATCCCATGGGCCCGAGGTACACAGAGTCGCCGGATGGGTCGGGGGTGTGGGTGCCTGACCACCGGCCCTATCCCCCGGGCTCGGTTCGGCCGGCGGGTTGGACAGGCAAGGGTGCTGAGGAAGCCGACGCGACCGACGCTTCGCTGCGCAAGACGCGCGATGCTCTGAATCAGGCTGATCAGGGGTTGGCGCAAAACATCACCGACGCACACACCGCCGATGCGCAGTCCAAGGCGCAGCTGCAGCGGATTCAGCAAGAGATCCAGTTGGGCATTGCCGCGATGCAGCCGACCCTGGGCACCGCCGCCGGCCGCGAACAGCTCGCTGAGTTCCTGGACCGCAAGGCCTCCGAGGCCAAGCAGGTCGCCAGCAATGCTCAGGAGATGTCGACGCGGCTCGCGTCAAACTTTCAGACTGTCGGCCAGCAGTTCGAGCTGGCCAGCGGCCCCAACTTTGGGGACCCGTGGACCGACGACGAGGACGATTGGTGGGAGCCCATCGATCCCGGTGGTGCCGGCCCAGGACCGAATGTCGGGCCCGCAATCCCGCCGAGCATCTTGTAGGCCTGGCCCCGACCAACCCATATCCCCCTAGCGCCCATATGGGTGCTTAGTGGCCCAGGCTGGGACCGTCCTCGTCGCGGGTGCGGTCGTGGTCGCGGGGAGCGATATCGCGTTGGTGGTGTTCAAGCGCCATCCGTTCCCGAATACGCACGGCGCGGCGCACCGCGTCGGCGTTGGGGTAGCCGAGTTCTTCGACCAGCGCCGGCGTGGGGTTGAGCGTCAGACTCCACCCCGGTTCACGGCCGCGCATCTTCATCCGCTGACTGGCGGCTTCGGCGCGCGCCTTCGCCTCGGGGCTCTCGGCGGCCATCCGCAGTTCCAACGTCAGTGCGGACAGCTCGGCCTGCTTGGCTTCCAATTCGCTGCGCTGCTCGAACGGGGCCGGCGGATTCGCCAACAGGTCGTCGAGTTCCTCGCTCTGGCGGTCCTGTTCGCGCTGCAGGCGGACATGGTGGTCGGGCAGTCCGGTGTAGAGATTTTCGACGCGGCGCAGCAACCCCAGCTGTTTGGGCCCGGACACGTCAAGCCCGAGAGCCGATCCGGCGGCCAGCAGTTCAGCGCCGTCGATCTCGGTGGTGCGCGAGGGTACGTCCAATTTGAGGAGCAGCATGTCGTGGGTGAGGTCGCGGGCGCCCAGGACCTCGACGCCGTTGATGGCGGCTCCGATCGGCTCGTAGCGCGAGGCGCCGCGATCCTTGCCGGCCATGTAGGCCCGCCGGCAAGCCGCGGTGAGGGCGGCGGCGGCATCGGTGCGATCGGTGAAGGTGTCGGCGCCGACGACGATGCGGTGCGGTGCGTCGCCGCGGTCAGCGGCGGCCTGGGCCACGGGTGCCAGGGCCTCGATGTCGGCCTGCTTGGCCGGAATCGCGCGTTCAAGGACGCGGACCTGCCAGTCTCGGTTGCGCACCGACTGCTGGTGAGCCCGGTCCAGGGCGCTGAGGCGGCGCACGGTGTCGTCGAGTTCGACCTGGCGAAGGTACCGGGGATCACCGGTGGCGATGGCCTTCGTTTCGGCGGCCGCGGCGCCGATGTCTCCGCCACCGAGGTCTTCGATTTCGGAATCGAGGACTTCGTTGCGGCGGATCTGCTCGATGAACAGCGACTTGGCTTGGACACGCTGCCACATCACGGTGTCGTAGCTGGATTCGGTGACGTAGTTGAAGATGTCGATTTCATCGTTTTGGTTGCCTTGGCGCTGGATTCGGCCTTCGCGCTGCTCCAGGTCGGCCGGACGCCAGGGGACGTCGACGTGGTGCAGGGCGGCCAGCCGGGATTGCACGTTAGTGCCGGTGCCCATCTTCTCGGTGCTACCGATGAGGACTGAGACGTCGCCGCGGTTGCATTGCGCGAACAAGGCTTTGAGCTGTGCGTGGGTACGGGCTTCGTGGACGAACCGGATGGATTCTGCGGGCATTCCGCGGGCGACAAGTTCGTCTTTGATGGCTTGGTAGATGGTGAACTGGCGTGGATCCTTCGAGGGGGTGCCGCGGTCGCAGAACATGAGCTGCAGCGGGCCCCGGGTCGGGAGCAGTTCGCCGGTGTCTCGGTCTCGGTACTGGCGATCCGCCAGCCGGCGTTGCACGCCCATGGCGCGTTCGGCGACCTCGGCGGCTCGGCTGTGGGTGGGTGCGCCGAGGTGGGCCATCCTGGGGTCGAGGGACGCGTTGCGGCCGTCGTTACTGATCTTGAGGATGTTGTCACGCTGCGGCTTTCGCGCGTCGAGATGGTCGGCCCGCCAACCGAGGTCGGCAATGAAGTCGACGACCTCGACATCGGGTTGAAGGCTGACGATCTGGCGGGCGCCGGTGCGCAGCTCGGGCAGCTGCACGGGCACCTGGTCGCGGGTGACGACATCGGTATAGGCGTTTGTCAGTGCGAGCAGCTCGGGCAGGTTGGTGTACTTGGCGACGCGGGTGACCGGCCGCAGTTTGGTGCCGGTGGCGTTGACTTCGATGCTGGTGTGGGTGGCGGTGAACGCCGCACCCCAGTCGCCGAGGTCGGATACACCGGCTGCCTGCAGCAGGTCGGGGCGCAAGTAGTTCTGCATCACGAACAGCTCGCCCAGGGAGTTGGCGATCGGGGTGCCGGTGGCGAAGGTGGCCACGCGCTCGACGACGGCGTGCTCAGGAATGCCGCGGGCCCGGGCTTCGTCGTGACGGCGCTCGCGCAGCACGTCGAGTTTGAGGCTGAGGTCTTCAGCGCGTTGAGCGGCGGTCGCGCACGACAGCTCCTCGATGTTGCAGACACGCTGCTTGTTCTTGTACATGTGCGCCTCGTCAATCAGGAGGTAGTCACATCCTGATTCCTCGAAACGCAGTCCAAGGTCTTTGGTTTCGGCGGCCATCAATTTCTCCAGGCGTGCCTGGGCAGACTTGATGGCCCGCATGATGGCCTTCTGACTGCGCTCGACGGTCGCGTTCTGCAACTGGGCCCGCAGCTCGTCGAGCTGGCGTTCGGCGTAGGCGGTGCGCACATCGTTGGACACGTTGATGGCGGTGAACGCCGATTGCGGCACGATCACCATGTCCCACTCGCTGGCAGCGCTCTGGGCGATGAACCGCCGGCGCCCTTCGGCGTTGGTGGCTGAGGAGCCGAGCAGGACGTTGGCGGCCGGATACCACTGCTTGGCTTCGCGTCCTACTTGCTCAATGATGTGGTTGGGCACCACAATCCAGGGCTGGCGGACCAGGCCCAGGCGGCGCAGCTCCATCGCGGCCATGAGCATCGTGCCCGTTTTCCCGGCGCCAACCACGTGGTCGAGCAGGGTGGAGGGCTCGTTGGTGATGCGGGCGACGGCGTTGCGCTGGTAGTAGTGCGGAGTGAAGTGGTCGGAGAGGCCCGGCAGCCGCAGCTGGCTGCCGTCATAGACCGGGGCGCGCAGCGAGTTGAAGCGTCGGTTGTATTCGGTAACCAGGGTGTCGCGGCGCTCGTCGTCTGACCACAGCCAGCGGGTGAACTCCTCGGTGATCTTGGCGCACTTGGCTTGCGCGGCGAACGTCGCTTGGGCGTCGACATCGCCTTCTTCGGTGGTGATGACCACGGCTTTGGAGTTGCAGACCGCTTCTAGGAGGCTCACCGCGTCGAAGTTGCGCTTCTGTAGGCCCCATTCGTCGGTCATGAGGCGGCCGTGGCGCTTGTAGCCGGGCACGTCGACTGTCCAGCGGCCGCCGATGTGTTCGGCCGTGACGCCGTTGATGCCGAAGGTCTTTTCGGCGAACGCGGCGATCACCGCGGCCGGGATCCACGGTGCGCCGGGGCGGACCTTGATGTCTTCGGCTTCACGTTGCTCGGGCTGCACTTCGCGCAGCGCCGCGACGTAGGGCTCGTAGGCGGGGTTGGTGTCGGCGGCTTCGATGGCGGCGGCGAGTTTGGAGCGCACGTTGCCTGACAGCGCGGTGGTGGCCGGGACTAGCTCGTCGGGATCGTCGAGACTCGGGTAGACCAGGCCGTCGAGCAGGGCGCGGGTGTCGTCTTCACCGATGCCGAGCAGCTCGGAGATCAGGTCGACGTCGACGCGTCGGGTCCGATCGAGGCTCATCGCGAGCGCTTCTTCGGGGGTGTCGGCGGTGGTGCGCTCGATGTCAGCGGTGAGGACGTCGCGGCTGAAAATCGGTGCCTTGGTGGCGGTTCCGGTCTCCTCGTCGAAGTCCTCCAGCGAGGACACGACCGCCCAGCCGGGGTCGTAGCGCATGCCGCCTTCGAGGTGGCGGAACTTCTTGAACGGTTCCGGTGGCTGCCAGGCTTCGGTTTCCCACTGCTCGACCATTTCGGCGGGCACGGGCCCGTCGTAGGGGCGGCCGGTGGTGCCCTCCTGCTCGCGCCAGGTCGCTTCGAGTTTGGCGATGCGCTTGTCGTGCAGGGCCTGGGTGGCGTTGCGCTGCACCCACTCGAAGCGGTTGACCGGTCCGCGCTTGCTGACGTAGTTGTCGTAGAGCGTGTTCAGGTGTGCGCGCAGCTGGTCGCGGTCATGCTCGGGCTCGCCATCCCGCTGGGCAGCGATCAGCGCGGTGGCCACCTCACGAAGCGCAATCAGCTCCTGGGTTTCCTCGATGAGGGTCTTGGGCGTCTTGTTCGGCTCCCAGCCATGCCCGGCCCAGAAGTCGATGCTGCGGGAGCCGGCGTTGTAGCGCAGCGTGTACAGGGGCGGGTCGTCGACCTGAGCGGCCTGGGTGCGCAGCCCGGGCGCGAAGCCGTCCTCGATGCCGCCGGAGAGGTCCTCGCTGCGGGCAGTGAGACCGCGGCCGCGCGCGACCGCCGCCGCCATCATCGGCTGGAGTTGATCGCGAATCTGATCAGCCAAGTCGTGCCCGGTGGCGCCGACCACGGCGAGCTGGGGCGAGCCGTGCAGACCGTGACCCAGCTCGGTGGCACCCAAGACGCGGTGCGGGTTGTTGAGGAAGTAGGCGTTGACGGGAACTTGTTCCTCGCCGCCGGTGCGCGGGTCAACCAGATCGGCGTCCTCGGTGTTGATCCAGTCCAAGGTGTCGAGATCGACCTGGACGCCTTCCTCGCGGCGGCGGAAGATCAGCAGGTCGGTCACCACCTCGGTGCCGGCGACACGGCTGAAAGCCTGCGACGGAAGCCGAAGTGCCCCGATAAGATCGGCACGCTGCGCAATGTCCTGGCGTGCAGTCGTTTTCACTGAGTCCATGGTGTAGCGGCTGGTCAGCACGGCAACGTATCCGCCGGGGGCGACCAGGGACAGCGACTTGACGATGAAGTGGTTGTGAATGCTGTGACGGCGGGGGTTGTGCAGCGGGTCCGTTAAGGCGTACCGCCCGAACGGGACGTTGCCGATTGCCGCGGTGAAACTGCCGTCAGGGACGCGGGTGGTCTCGAATCCTTCATGGCGGACCTGAGCTGAGGGGTAGAGCAGTGAGGCGATGGCGGCGGTGATGTCGTCTGCTTCGACACCGACCAGGGTGGCGCCCTCGGGCGCGTGGCCGATGAATGTGCCGCTGCCACAGCCCGGTTCGAGTACCGGGCCGCCGGAGAAACCCGCCGCACCTAGTGCATCCCAAACCGCAGACACCACGGCGGGGTCGGTGTAGTGGGCGTTGAGGATCGAGGCCTGGGCGCGACGATACTGCTCGGGGGTGAGCAGACCGGCCAAGCGCGCTCGTTCGGCGGCGAAGTCTTCTGCGCGGGGGTCGAAGACCTGCGGGATGGCTCCCCACCCCGACCAGGCAGCCAGGATGCGCTGCTCGGGAAGGGTTGCCGGTCGACCGGCGTCGCGCAGGGTGTGCACCAGCTCGATGGCGGCGAGGTTGGCGCGGGCACGCGCTTTCGCACCTGAGGGCACCAGAACATCAGTGCTGGCCGGGAAGTCGGCAGTGCTGCGAAACTCCTCTGCCACGACGGCGGGTTGCGCCAGTGCAGGCTCGCCGGCGGCTGTAGCCACCGGCGGGTCGACTGCCGCGGTGTCCGCTGCGTCACTGCGCTCATCCGCGTGCGGCTCGGCGGCGCTGTCGGCGCCCATCTCGGAGCCAATATCGGCTGCGAGATCATCGGCCAGGTCGTCGGAAACATCGTCGGCAAGGTCGTCGAAGAGCGAGACCTGGGGGCCTATCGCTCGGGCAGTCCGTCCGCGCGCAGGTCGCGGTAGATCATCTGCGCCAACTCGGCGGTCAACGGGTCCTCGGGGCGGGCGGGTAGCGCCAAGCCGTCCTCGGCCCGGGCCGATGTCAGGTAGCCCGCCTTGATCCGGAACGGTCCCGAAAAGTCCGGGGCCGGCCACAGACGGTCGATCAACGCTTCGAGGGCCTCGGTCGGCTCGCTCTGATGAGCCGGGTTCGTCCAGCGCTGCTCCCAGCTGAGCTGCGCCGGGTCTGAGATCGGGTCGGGGCTCTCCCACTCCGGGGTGGTCTCGTCGGTCTCGATCAGGTCGTACAGCTCGTTGTTCAGCACCGTCTGAGCTGCCTGCGCCCGGGCCGCCTGCAGCAGTGCCACCTTGGTCGCGTGATTCGGGGTCTGGCCGTGGCGCTGACGACTCCAGGCCGCGAGCGCCTTCTCCCACAGCTCCTCGGCCATACTGGCTGCCATCGAGCTGATTTTGTCCGCTTCGGCGGTCAGGAACTGGTTGCGGCGCTCCTGCGTCCATTCCTCGGGCAGGCTCAGATCTGTCGAGTAGACGGTCTGCACCGCCTTGAGAATCTCCGGATCGATCACCGTCACCGCCTGCCTCGTCGAGGATGCTGAACAGATCCGGCTGGTTCGGGTCCGGCGCTCTGTTGCGGCCCATATTGTCCTCTCCTGGCTGACAGTGGCGGGGTCTGGGTAGCCCCGAGTGGCGAAGAACGCCCGTAACCGCCGATCACTGATGCCCATTGGCACCCTCGGCGTCATGGCCGCCGACCAATGTCAACGTCGACGAGCGGCACCGCCGGATGACATCCACGCGAGGCCGCGTGCAGTAGTGCGTCCAGAACGCTTCGCGATCGCATCACCCGTCGCCGGCCGCGCCACCCGCAGCTGCACGACGAAATACGCCGACTCCAAGGGCGTACACGTACCCGCACGATGCCGGGGGTGAAAGCACCGTTGCTGGCGTTCTCGACGACCAGAGCGCGAGGCACTGGGTTTTTTGTCAGCATGTCGGCCTCGGCGGCGTCAGGGTCTTCCATGACCACTCCGGGACCTGTTCGAGCCGGCGAACCTGATCCGCGGTGAGCTGCCCACGGCGATAGGCGAGGCGCTGGTCGACTGTCCACTGGCCCAACGCCAACCCGTCAGCGGTGCGGAATCTGACCGGCGGCCTCGCGTGACCGCTATCGGTGACGTAGCGACGGAATTCCGCGTAGTAGTCATCCCAGCTTCGCCTCACGCTGCGCAGGCGCCAGCGCCACCCGGGCAGGGTCTCCAAGCGCGTCACTTGGTCGGCGGCAAGTCGTCCGCTGGCATAACGTCTGCGCTGAATAACCACCCAGCGGTATGCCGCGTCATCGGGACCAGGGCTCGCGTGCCCGTGTTCGGCGGCATAGGCGACAAGATCACCGAAGTTCCGGTCCCACAATGCTTTCCGGCCCTGGGCAACTAGTTCTCTGCCGTCCCACACCCAACCCGGCAGCGTTCCCAGGCGTTGAGTTTTCTCCGCAGACAGAAGCCCTGCTCGGTAGTCATCCCGTTGTCGGCCGACCCACCCGCCCAGGCTGAAACCATTGTCGGTCATGTGGTCACACGGCGGCCGGGCCTCACCGTGGGCGCTGGCGTAGGCGCATAGCAGCTCGAAGGCCCGTTCCCAGGAACGGGCGGCTCTCGCCTGTTCTGGCTCCCATTCCCAGCCCGGCAGCGCCTCAAGTCGGCGGGCCCTCTCCGGGGCGAGGACTCCTTCGCGGTGAAACTCGCGCTGCTTGCTGACCCAGACGCCAAGCCTGATTCTTCCCCCAGTGGACTTGTACTGCGGTTGCGCATGGCCATGGGTGTCGACGAACTGTTGCAGCGCGGAAAAAGCTTGGTCCCAGATGCGTTGATACTCCGCGGACCGATCAGGGGTCCATATCCAGCCGGGGACGGCTTCGAGCAGGTTTTGCTGGTGCAGTGGCAGTCGGCCCGATCGGTAGCGGGCGCGCTGGGTGTCAACCCATGTCCCGATGCTGCATCCTTCCCGGGTGATGCGTTCGATTGGCTGCGCGTGGCCGGCCTCGGCGACGAAGGCGAGGAGGGCTTTGTAGTTGCTGTGCCACTGCTGCTCTCGGCGGCCGTAATGGGGCACCGCTGTGATGTGGGCGCCGCGCTGAGGGGCCGTCCGTCGTTGAGTCGGCGTGCTCTGCCGGGCGAAGCTGCTGCTCATCGGGTTGTCCTCCTTGGGCTTTGCCGCCGGTGCTCAGCGGCGGTCGTGATGGGTGTTGCTTGACGCCCGCACCGGCAGGGACTGCTGGTCGCGATGTCCCAGTAGCGGATCCGCTTGTTGCTTGCCGACCTCATGCGCTGCACCGCACCGCGCGAGCGCAGCGCCTCCAGCGCGCGGTACACCTGGTCGACGACGAGCGGAGTCGCGCGGTCGCGGTTGAGCCACCTCATAAGTCGGTAGTGCTGACCGGGCAGCCGATGCGCTCTAGTGCGGCGAGCACGTCCGCGGTCAGTGGCGTCGCCGGCATGGATCGAATGTCGAAGGTCGGTGCGCAGCGGCGGCGCTGGGCGCAGTGAATAGGGCATCGAGACTGGCTATCTCGCGGTCCGCGTCGGGGTCGACTGTCGCGAACCAGGCGCGCCGACATGCGCCGACCTCGGTTGCGACGACGGCACCTTCGCTGTGGAGGATGCGTAGCAGCCGGTAGATGGCTTCCTGGGTGGGCGGCAGCGGGCGCGTGCTGCCCTGTACGGCGACGGCCGGCGCGCCCTGGCGTAGCTGCGTTGTGGTCAGCGGGTGCGTCGAACAGCGCAGGGCGGCGACAAGGTAGTCCCGCAGGATTCTGTTGGCGCAGGTCCTCGCGCCCGTACTAGGCACTGGCCGACTCCGCGACAAACGCCCCGGTGCCCGGGAACGTGGCGTTGTGCATCGCTTCGCGGATCGCCAGACACCGTAGACGGTGCGCCTCGGGCTGATGATCCATCGCAGAAACCACCATCGCCAGCTGCCGGCGCGCAACGAGGTGCTCCTCGACCGAGGCGTGCGCTCCAGGCAGATCCACCCCTGCCCACACACCATCGGTGGCTCCCCGGGCCAGGGCGCTACGGGCGCAGGCCTGGCGCAGTGGGCAGTTGCCGCAGATCCGCTTGCACTGCTTGGTCTTGCGGTAGTCGAACCAGTCCTCGGGGTCGGAGTAGTTGCAAAGCCCGTTGATCTCCATCTTGACCGGATTGGCCACTAGATGTGTCATGACACCACCTCGCAAACTGGTCTGTAATTGTGTGTTAGTTGTGCCCTTATTGAGCATGAGGTGATCATAACCCCACCGATCGGCATCTGTGCAGCACAAATCTTCAACTGTCCACGGGCGGACGCCGACATATGGACGATCGCGCAGCCCAGCGCCAGCCAGGAACACCTCGGAAAAAAGGCGCTCTAACTGCTCTTGTGAGGAGTATCCCCAGGCGAAGGTGGGCAGCGATGTAGCTCTGCACCGGCCCCAAAAAATTCTTCGCAACCCGCCGCTCGGGGCGGACACATTGCGCCTTAGTTGGTCATTTGTGGCGCACTCAGGTGGGCGGACACGGGTCAAACCTGCGGACCCGGCACGTAGTCAGATACGTGTCTGTTCCGCCTGCATGTGGTTCACTTTCAGTGTGGGCAGCGACATCGACGAGGAAGCGGGCGAAACCACGCCTGCCAGCGGCGATGCTCTTGACCCTTCGCTCGCGCGACTGCGGGACTGCGTTGCGCGTCGCCGCGCTGAGCTGGGGTTATCCCAGCGTGCGTTGGCCGAGATCGCCGGGGTGTCGCTCGGCACGGCAACCAGGCTCGAACGCGGGGCTGGCCCGCCTCGAGTGAGCACCGTGCCCAAACTGGAGGACGCACTGCAATGGCCGCGCGGCACGTTCCAGGCCATCCGCGACGGCGAAGATCCGCCGAAGGTGCCTCCGCGCGACCCCGATACCGGCGTCGACCCCACGGAAGTTCTCCAACAGCGCCTGGCCTCGGCCGGCGGGATGCGCAACGCCACCCAGTACGGTCAGGCGCTCTCCATCGCCTCGGCCGTCGTGGCCATCACCGCGGTCTGTCTGGAGGTACTGACCAGCGAGCTCAATGATCCCGGTGCACGCGCGGCGGCGCTCAACGCGCTCGACGCGAACATGCGCAAGATGGAAAGTCTGATCGCGGCCAGCCTGCCCGACGCCGAATCCTTTGACGACGCGATTGCCGTGATGCGCGAGGTGCACGAGAGCCGCGAGTCCATCCAAAAGGCTGCGGAGACACTCGAATAACGCGACCTAGGACGGGTCAGTATCCGCTGTAGCCGCCGCCGATGCTGGCGATGTGGACGTGGTTGAAGTGATTCTGGTTGGGGTCTCCGCGATCCGACATTCCCGACGAGCTGCCGTCCGCGTTGTGCTGACTTTGGCGCCAGATCGCGTGATCGAGCCCGAGTTCTTGCGCGTTGGCTTGAACGAACTGCACCACCCGATCACCGAGCGCCTTGCCGGCGGGGGTGTCCCACTGCGGGATCATGACGTCGATGGCCAGCCCGGACGGATGCCACTTGAGCGAGTCTTGCCGGAACCCACCGATGTCTGTGATTTCGGGGAAGGCGGCACTGATTGCGCGGCTGAGACGGCGGGTGTACTTCTGCAGGCGCGACTCGTTCGCCAGACCTGGCCGGTCGAGCCCCGGCATACCCGGCACACCGGACGAGCTGGATCGACCGGACGACGATCTGCTCGCCAGTCCCGCCTTGGCGATCGGGGTGAACAGGCCGCCGAGGCCGCCAAGACCGCCGCCGCCGAAGCCGCTCATCGGCGATCCGCCGCCGCCACCCATGGGCATTCCCATGCCGCCGCCCATCGACATGCCGCCGCCCATCGGCCGGCCACCGTAACCACCACCAGCAGAACGAATCATGTTCGCCAACGCGACGTTTCGCTGTTCGGATTTGGTGAGCAGGGCCTTGGCGCGGTCGAGCTGGCCTTCGAGATGATTGACCAGGACCTGCTTGCCCGCCGGGGTATCAGTGCTCGGGGCGATCGCATTGACCCCCGACCGGGTATCGCTCACCACGCCATTCATCCCGGCGCGGCCATCACGGGACTCGTTCGACGCCGCCACCACCTGCGGGCCCACCCCCCGATCGGCACCGATCACGTTGTCCAAAGCGGCCACACCACCGCCGCCAGTCAGCTTGTAGCCCTCTCCCCCACGACCACTCCAGGTCGCCGGCACCGTATCCACCGACACCCGCAGATCAGTCTTGAGGTTCTGCAACCCACTCGTCGAGGGCAACCCCGACGCCGACGCAGCCGGGCCGTACAACTCGCGCGCACCACCGAGCGCGTCTGCGGTCGCATCGACCAAGCCCTGCAAGGACATGAACGGCAGTATCACCCACCACCCACACCACCGACCACCACCAGAACCAAAATCGCTCGATGTCAGTCAGGAAGCGGGCCCAGCTTGTTCGGGGCAGGCGAGGTCGATGCGCCGTGTCTCGACGGGTGTCGTGCACGTCGCGCGGACTTGTCGGACGCATTCGTCGAGGTTTTCTTGGGAGATGTCGGCGGCGATGAACCGCTGCGCATGGGGGGCGAAAGCCACGGCGTTGGCCCCGCCGCCGGCGCCCCACTCCATCACCGTGTTCGGGCTGGGCGAATTAAGGGCTCGGGCGAAGGTTTCATAGATCTTCCAGTGGTCGTCACCGACCTCCAGCCAGGCTTGATCACCGATTCCGTTGCGCCAGTGTGAGTTCGCTTCCCAGGCCGATCCTGTGGGCGCCGACCAGTAGCGGGCGGCTTGCCCGGCGATCCGGTTCCGGAATCGCCGCCTTCCCGCTGCTGCCAGCGCTGCTGCCAGGATTCGCTCGCCTCGCACTGCCACGTCGATACCTACGGTCAAGGACTTGTTTCCGGTTGGGCTGACAGTAACCGGCCTTCCCTGGACGTGGCCGCCTTCGACGCCGGAGCGACCCCGCACCAGTCGCCGCACTCTAGGACTCGATGATCATCCCGCCGATTGGAACGGGTGTCGCGTCCACACCAGTCAGCTAGGCAACCGGGCGCCGACGATCGCTAGCGGCACACCACTGCGCCTCCAGTGACACCTCCGGGCAGCTTGTGGGCCAGCCAGCGCGGGGCCGGTGGCTGAGCGGGCAAGGAATCCTCGGACAGCTATCTGGAGGCTCTTGGCGCTGCTAGAGGGCACCACATTGTGCGGCGCTGAACCCGCGGTGGTGCGCGCATCTGCAATGATCGAGCGAGCGGCATTGTGCAAGGAGGGGGCCATGGCGAGGTCTGACCTGGTGATTGATCTGGTCGAGGCGCAGCAGCGTGGCGACGTCGCCCGCTTTCGCATGCTGGTGGAGGCGATCATCGCCGAGGAGCGCAACAATCAGCACCATCTTGTGGCTGATCGTCTGTCCGAATTGATCACCACTGCCGGTGCTCGCAGCCTGCTCGCCCGTGATGACACCGCCCGCCAGGTCGCTGATCTGGTCACCGAAATTGTGCCTAAGCGGCGATTGTCAGAGGTGCATCTGGCGCCTGCCGTCACGGCGGCGGTGACCGAGATCATCGAGGAGCATCACCGTAGCGAGCTTCTCCGCAGCCACGGCCTGGAACCGCGTAACCGCATCCTTTTGGAAGGTCCGCCTGGTAACGGTAAAACCTCGCTTGCTGAAGCGTTGGCAGCGGAGTTGATGGTGCCGTTCTACGCCGTGCGTTACGAGGGAGTTGTATCTAGCTTTCTCGGAGAGACAACGAGTCGAATCGATCACGTTTTCGAGTTCGCAAGGACTCGGCGCTGCGTGCTCTTTTTCGACGAGTTCGACACCATCGCAAAGGAGCGCTCCGACGCGCACGAAACCGGCGAAATCAAGCGCGTCGTTTCGACGTTGCTCCTACAGATCGATCGCTTGCCCTCCCACGTCGTCGCCGTCTGCGCGACCAACCATGGCGAACTGCTCGACCGCGCGGCGTGGCGCCGCTTTCAGGTGCGTTTAACACTGCCTCCCCCGTCGCGCATACAGGCCACGGCTTTTCTCGAGCAGCTGCGTATGCGGCTCGGCGGGAACCTCGGTATGGCGCCGCGCACCCTCGCCGACAAGCTTGCGGGCGCCAGCTACGCCGACATTGAGGAGTTCGCGCTGGATGTCATGCGGCGCTATGTGTTGTCGCTACCCGATGGCCGTGTCGAGGATGTGGTGCGCGAACGGCTCAAGCAGCGCAACGCCATGAGGGAGATGTGACCTCTCCGCGTCCACCGCTGTCGTTCGGCGCCCCGGTGACCGGGCCTATACCTACCGGCGCGCCCCGCTTTCCTGGAACTCGCATCGCCGGGCCGGAACCGGCCCGGCAAGGGCAGCGGCTAGCACCACAGTTCGCCGCTCTCCAAGAGGCTCTGCAGGCTGGGCGCGTCGACGTGGACGGCGACACCAGTGAAGCCGATCCCGAGCTTGTGGTGGTCTTCGACCTCGCCGCGCCCGTAGCCGAGTTCGCGCGAGCCGCAGCCCGTGTGCCCGGCCTAGAGTTCCTCCTCGAAGTTGATGGCGACGAGTTCGCCGCCGACGACGACTTCCACGCCGTACGCGATGGCGAACCGAGCGACGATGCCGTGACCGACAGTCTCTATGTTGTGATGTCGAACAGCCAGGCCGTCGTTGAGCTCCTCACCCTCTTCGCGCGATGGCAGGAGAACCGCGATGCAGCAATGCCTTTCGGGTTAGCGCCCTTACGCGAGGTCTTTTCGCTGTTGCGCGAGGTGAGGCGCTGGGGACCCCAAGATCGGGTCCGCGAGACCGGTCTGCTGGAGCGCTGGCGCGAAGACGTCGCCGTCGTGGGACAGTCAGCCACCACGGCCCGCGTCGAAGTCGAGCTGTGGTTCCGCCGCGATGCCGCCCGCCGGGCGGTTGCCGAAACGACTGTACGGGAACTCATCACCGCAGCCGGCGGCCAAGTCATCACTCAATCGACACTCACCGGCATCGGCTATCACGCCATTCTCGCTGATATCCCCTACAGTCAGGTCGAAGCGGTCCTTGATCGCGGGCCCGACGCGATCGCACTGTTGACTACCGACACCATCATGTATGTGTCCCCGGCACGGCCGATGACCATTCCGTCAGCAGCGCCCTCCGACGAACCTGTTGAACCCGAAGTGTTTTCGGTGAAGCCCACCGACCGACGTCCACGGATCGCCCTGCTCGATGGCCTGCCGATGGCCGGTCACATCGCCCTCTCCGAACGACTGATCATCGACGATCCTGACCAGATCGCTGCGTCCTATACCGCATCACAGATGCAGCACGGCACCGCCATGGCGTCGCTGATTTGCCACGGCGACCTCAACGCTCCCGGCAGACCAACACAGCGCCGCGTGTACGTGCGGCCGATCATGCAGCCACACCCATTCAGTGGCCAAGGCGAAACCGTGCTGAGGGAACGGCTATTAGTCGACCTCATCCACGAAGCCTTTCGACGCCTGTTCGAGCGACACGGCCAACACGATCCTGCGGCTCCCAGCGTGAGAATCGTCAACTTGTCCATCGGCGACCCCATCCAGATGTTCGTGCGCCGCATCAGCCCCCTAGCGAAATTGTTGGACTGGCTCGCCCACACGTACAACGTGCTCATCCTGGTCAGCGCGGGCAACCATCCCATTGACGCCGACATCCCCGCAGCAGCGCTGCTCGATGTATCCGCACTACGGCGCGCGGTGGGCACCGCCATGTACGCGCAGGCGCGCCGTCGACGACTCCTCTCCCCCGCTGAGGCAGTGAACGTCATCTCCGTGGGAGCCCTGCATGCAGACGCCGCGACCACCCCAACCAGCGACACGGTGCTCGACACCGCCGACGCGGGAATGCCCGCGCTCTACAGTCCCGTGGGTTTCGGCCACCGCAACTCGGTAAAACCGGAAATACTGCTGCCCGGCGGTCGAAGTCTGCACCAGCGTCCGACTTCGGCCGAAGGAACCACGACCTTGTATCCGGCGGAAACAACGATCACCGGCCCCGGTATGCGCGTCGCCGCACCCGGACACGGCGGCGCGCTCAACGGAACGGCCTATCTGCACGGAACCAGCAACGCCACCGCCCTCGCGACGCGCACCGCCGACCACATCTTCGATGTGCTTGAAGCCCTACAGTCCGCCGACGGCGAACCACCGTTCGCCACCGCCGAATACCATCCTGTGCTTGCCAAGGCTTTGCTTGTTCACGCCGCATCCTGGGGCGCCATGCGCGAGGGGCTGACCCGCACCATAGACGGCGGCGCCGATCTCAACCGTCGTGACATCTCTCAGCTACTTGGCTACGGCGCCATCGACGCCGAACGGATCGTCACAGCCGCGACCAACAGAGTTCTCCTCCTCGGCGCCGGGTCCATCACAGCCGACCAACGCCAGACATTTGCACTGCCTCTGCCGACCAGCCTGGCTGCGACGACCGACTGGCGACGGCTGACGATAACCCTGGCCTGGCTTTCCCCGGTCAACACAGCGACGCGCCGACATCGTATGGCCCGCTTATCTTTCGAGCCGCCGCGTCAGCCACTGGGAGTCGAGCGCCTGGAAGCTGAAGCGCGCGTGTCCCGCAACGGTACGGTTCAACACGAGATTCTTGAAGGTCAGCGGGCCGTCGTGTTCACTGCCAGCGATGCGCTGGAGATCAACGTCGACTGTCGCGTCGACGCAGGACGCCTGGCGGCACCAATTCGCTACGCACTGGCGGCGACACTTGAAGTTGCCCCAACCATTCGTGCTGATATCCACCAGGACGTTCGTCAACAACTGCAAATACGACTCCGCCCCAGGACACGGTGACACGCGTAGTCCCGTCGACAATCTGAGCCATTTCCGGACGCGAACAGCGACGTGCGCTACTGCCGCATCGGCGAGGTCTCAAGAGAAGCCGGTGTTGGTTATCGCCGAACGGCGGTGGTTGAGACGCGCAGACGAAGGATCGCATCGCGCCATCTACGTAGGACGGCAGTAGTTGATGACGAATGAATCTCGTTCGTATTGAGATGTGGCCTCATGCAGCCAGTGTCGAGGGTGGCGCTGTCATCCTGGTTCGGTGGCGCCTAGGACAGCGAAGAAGACCGACAGCCGGCTAGCGGCTCGGCTTGCCGCGCTCGCCTCACTAGGCGCTTCTGTCATCCACTTCGCCGTCGTTCCCACGCACTGGCAGGAATGGATGCCAGCGGGCCTGTTTTTCGCTGGCATCGCGCTATTCCAACTGTTGTGGGCGCGGCTAGTACTCACCCGTACCACCACCCCGGTGCTAGCTCTTGGCATCATGGTCAACCTTGCCGTTATTGCGCTTTGGTCCGTGTCGAGAACCGCGGGAGCGCCGCTCGGGCCCCACGCCGGTCAAGCCGAACTGATCCAGGCCGCGGATCTATGCGCGTTGCTGCTTCAGATCTATGTCGTCATGGGCGCTGGCTGGGTCTGGCACCGCGGCCTTCAAGGAGAACCGGTGCCCGCCGTCGGCAGCGCCATGGTGCTCCTGGGCGCGATTGGGATCGTCACGTTGGCGTCCACAGTGGGCGCTGCCTCTGGTCTACGGCACGGACACCACGCCCCAGCCGGCGCTGAAGCAGGGGCTCATCACCACGGATCTGGTGCAGAGCAGACTGACGACCATCACAGCCATCCTGAACCATCCCCTGCAGCGCCCGCTGGGGAGCCCGCCTCCGATGATCACGCAACCAGTGCAGAACACGTCGACGACCATCACAATCACGATCCGGAGCCGACGTCTCCCCCGCCTGCGGTGCGCCCAGTCGAAGCTCCTGCGCCTGGCGCTGACTCTGGCGGCGCGCCTGAGCAGGCTACGCCCGTGCCCATCAGCGAGCCGCTTCCAGCGGCGACGCCGCTAGACGACCACCAAGACCACGACCATGTGCATTGACCTACGCATGTGTGGCCAATCCACGGCCTGACGGCTAGTTTCCGCCTGTCAGGTCTGCCCGCCCGATGGCGTCGCCCGGATGACGCACGATGTCGAGGGCCGACATTCCGATGCCGTAGGTGGATAACCATCGCCTCGGCCGGACCGCGATGAAGCACAGCTCAGCACTCTGAGAGACGATGCGCTCCTCGGCGGCGAGAATGCGACGGAGAAACCAGTTCGCATGGAATGCCCATCGCGCGTCGGCGTTTTCGTGGTTCAGTATTTCGGCCGACCCCGCAAACTGGACAGCTGCCGGCGGCACCATGGGGAGAAAGCGGTGCGGCACGGGAATGACGATGGCTACCTGTGGGCATCGTCGGATGTTTCCCACCTTGACGTTCGTAGTCCGGGTCGTGATGTACAACGTCAGGTTTGTGCCTTCACCGGCCGCTGCGTACGTGACGGCCGTCGCGTGGGGGTTGCCGCTGCTATCGAGCGTCGACAGGGTGCCGAACGACCGTCGTCGAATCGAATTTTCGACAGTGGCGAGGTCGGTCACTGGTGCTCCTTCCTCCGCTTCCCCGGCTCCGATTGGGTGGCTTGTCGCTCAGCTACACGCCGTCTACGGCGCATCTGAAGATACCGGCGGTCGACGGATAATTGAGAATTCGACCGGCGACTGCATTCGCTTTCTTCGTGCGAAGCTCCACATGGTGGGGAGCGGCGATTCGAACTTCCCATGGTCGCCGGAGGCTCCACATGGTGGGCCGTCC
This sequence comes from Mycobacterium sp. smrl_JER01, assembly GCF_048513595.2. NCBI lineage: Bacteria > Bacillati > Actinomycetota > Actinomycetes > Mycobacteriales > Mycobacteriaceae > Mycobacterium > Mycobacterium sp. smrl_JER01. The sequence goes on from NZ_JBLXXK020000004.1 coordinate 82,962, forward strand.
CCTAACGGTTTAGAACGGCACGGGTGCTCGCCTCGGGCGCCAAATCAAGGCGGCGCAGAAGTTGCGCGTTGAGCGCTACGACGATCGTTGACAGTGACATGAGGATGGCGCCGACCGACATGGGCAGCACGATGCCGATGGGTGCCAGCACACCAGCAGCCAGGGGCACAGAGATGAGGTTGTACCCGGCGCCCCACCAGAGATTCTGTTTCATCTTGCGGTAGCTGGCGCGGGACAGCTCGATGACCGACAGCACCGAGCGGGGGTCGGAACTGGCCAGGATGACACCGGCGGAAGCGATGGCGACGTCAGTGCCGGCACCGATGGCGATGCCGACGTCGGCCTGCGCCAAGGCGGGGGCATCGTTCACTCCATCGCCGACCATGGCAACCTTTCTGCCCTCGTGTTGCAGGGCAGCAACTTTCGACGCCTTGTCTTCGGGGCGCACCCCCGCGAACACCCGGTCGATGCCCAGTTCGTGGCCGACACTATTGGCGACGGCTTCGGCGTCGCCGGTGATCATGACGACTTGCACGCCAAGCTTGTGAAGCGCATCGACGGCTTCGCGTGATTCGGGGCGGATCTCGTCGGCCAAGCGCAGGCCGCCGAGCACCTCTCCGTCGCGGATGACGTGCAGAATGATGGCGCCTTCCCCGCGCCACGCGGTGGCCGCGGGGACCTCCTGGGCGCCGGCTTCTTCGAGAAGTCGGGGGCCGCCCACTCGGATTTCGTGCCCGTCGACCGTCGCAGTCACACCGACGGCAGGAGAGGACGAGAAGCCGCTGGCGCGCGGCACCGTTAATCCCCTATCCTCGGCGGCTTTCACGATGGCCCGCGCCAGGGGGTGTTCACTGTCGGTCTCGGCGGCGGCGGCGAGCGCGAGCACGGTGTCGCCGTCGTCGTCTCCGGTCGCCTCGACGGCGGTGACGGTGGGTTCGCCTTTCGTCAGGGTGCCGGTCTTGTCGAACAGCACGGCGTCGACAGTGCGCATACCTTCCAGGGCCAGCCGGTCTTTGATCAAGACGCCGCCTCTGGCGGCGCGTTCGGTGGCGATGGACACGACCAGTGGTATCGCCAGGCCCAGCGCATGAGGGCAGGCGATGACCAGCACGGTGATCGCTCGTACCACCGAGGCATCGGGATTGCCGACGATTGTCCATGCCGCCGCGGTGATCGCGGCGGTGATCAGGGCGAACCAGAACAGCCAGCCGGCGGCCTTGTCGGCAAGGCGCTGGGCACGCGAGGACGAATTCTGCGCTTCGGTGACCAGGCGTTGGATGCCTGCTAGGGCGGTGTCGTCGCCGGTGGCGGTGATCTGGACCCGAAGCCCGGAATCGGTGGCGACGGTGCCGGCTGTGACGGGATCCCCGACGCCGCGGGTAACGGGCCGGGATTCGCCGGTCACCATGGACTCGTCCATGTCGGCGCGTCCGTCGACGATCTTGCCGTCGGCAGGGATGCTGCCGCCGGGTCGGACTACAACGACATCGCCGACGTGCAGGTCGGCCGGCGAGACGGTGACGGTGCGGTCGCCGTCGATCTTCTCGGCTTCGTCGGGAAGTAGTGCGGCCAGTGAGTCCAGCGCTGAGGTGGTCTGGGCCAGCGAGCGCATTTCTACCCAGTGGCCGAGCAGCATGATGACGATGAGAAGGGCGAGTTCCCACCAGAATTCCAGCTCGTGGTGGAGCAGGCCCAAGCTCGCGCCCCAGGACGCGAAAAAGGCGACGGTGATCGCCAGTCCGATCAGGAGCATCATTCCTGGTTTGCGGGAACGGATCTCGTTCAGCGCACCGGTGAGGAAGGGGCGGCCACCGACGACGTACATCACTGTCCCGAGCAGGGGCGCGATCCAGCGTGCGCCGGGGAAGTCAGGGACGTCGTAACCGAGCAGCATCGCGAACATGGTTGAGAACGCGACGACCGGTATGGCGATGATCAGGTTGATCCAGAAGAGCTTGCGGAATTGGGCCACGTGGTCACCGCCGTGGCCGCTATGGCCAGTGTGGCCGGTGTGATTGTCATGGCCGTGGTGTTCGCCGTGTGGGTGGGTGTCAGGGTGTGCGCTGGGGAATTGGTGCTGGGCGTGCCCGCCAGGGTGGGATGTTGCTACGCCGTGGTCATCGCGGTTTGTCATGTTCTTTCCTTAGGGGACTTCGCGTTTCAGTCGACGCGCATTGATGATGTGGGTGTTAGGAACGCACCAAGCGGGCGATGGCTTCAGAGGCTTCTGTGAGTTTGGCGTCAGCGGCCGGTCCGCCGGTGGCGGCGGCGTCACGGACGCAGTGGCGAAGATGGTCGTCAAGCAGTGCCAGCGCGACGCCTTGGAGGGCTTTGGTGAGCGCGTCTGTTTGGGTCAGGATGTCGATGCAGTACCGCTCCTCTTCGATCATTCTGCTGATGCCGCGGGCTTGGCCTTCGATGCGCTTCAACCGCTTGAGGTATTTGTCTTTATCGGTGATGTAGCCGTGGTGGGTGGTGCCTGTTGAGGGGCAGTGCCTGGTGTTGTCTGCGTGGGTCATGACGCTTTCCTTGTGCGTGGTGGTGACTAACTTTGGGTGCCCGGCGAGGAGTGCGCGACGAGGGTCGCGGTCATGCGGCGGAGGCATACTTGTCGGGGTCGCGGTCGAAGCGTGGTCCGCATCCCTTGCAGCAGAACCAGTAACGCCGACCGCGATAGTCACGGAATAGTCCCGCCGCTTCGGCGATCGTCTTGTTCACCGGAGTGCCGGGCATCACGGGGCAGGTGGTCTCGTTCTGCGCGCCGAGGTCAAGCAGGTTCCTCGCCGTAGGGTCGATGGCTGAGGTATCGATTTTGTCGGCTGCGCCGCTGCAGCAGCAGGCTGACGTGCGGTTCTGATTCTCGGACATGGGTTCTCCTCACAGGTGGCGGTGATTTAACTGGTGGTGTCGGCGGAAGTGGTTTTGAAGCGGCGCAGGCGCAGGCTGTTGCCCACCACGAAGACGCTGGAGAATGCCATTGCGGCTCCGGCCAGCATCGGATTGAGCATGCCCAGTGCTGCGACGGGGATCGCTGCGACGTTGTAGGCGAACGCCCAGAACAGGTTGGTTTTGATCGTCGACAGTGTTTCGCGGGACAGCCTGATCGCGTCAACGGCGCTGCGCAGGTCACCGCGCACCAGGGTGATGTCGGAGGCCTCGATGGCGACGTCGGTGCCGGTGCCCATCGCCAGACCGAGGTCGGCTTGGGCGAGGGCGGGCGCGTCGTTGACTCCGTCGCCGACCATGGCGACCGTCTTGCCTTCGGCTTGGAGGCGTGCGATGACGTCAACCTTGCCTTCGGGCATGACTTCGGCGATGACGTCGTCGATGCCGACTTCGGCGGCGATCTGTCGAGCGACGGCTTCGTTGTCGCCGGTGAGCAACACGGGGGTCAGCCCAATGTCACGCATCTGCGAGATTGCCTGTGCGCTTGTCGGTTTCACGGTGTCAGCGATGACGAGTACACCGCGCGCCTGCCCGTCCCACCCGACCGCTACCACGGTCTTTCCCTGGGCTTGCGCGCGGGCCTTGGCGTGGGACAGATCCGGGCTGAGGTGTTGCGCCCAGTCGGACAGCAGTGATTCGCGCCCAACGATGACGGCGTGTCCATCCACGATGCCGTGGACGCCTTTGCCTTCGACATTCGCGAAGTCCTCCGGAAGGGGCAAGGCCTGGAGTTCCTCGGCCGCCGCGGCGGCGACGGCTTGGGCGATGGGGTGCTCGGAGGCGTTCTCCAGGGCGCCGGCCAGTCGAAGCAGCTCCGCGCGTTCGGTTTCCGGCGCTGTAATGACATCGACCAGCGTCATTTTGCCGGTGGTGACGGTTCCGGTCTTATCCAGCACCACGGTGTCAACCTTGCGGGTGGATTCGAGCACCTCGGGACCTTTGATCAGCACGCCGATTTGTGCGCCGCGACCGGTGCCCACCAGCAGGGCGGTGGGCGTGGCCAGCCCAAGGGCGCAGGGGCAGGCGATGACGAGGACCGCGACCGCTGCGGTGAACGCGGCGGCGACTGAAAATCCCGCGCCCAGCCAGGCGCCGAGGGTGATCACGGCGATAGCGATGACGATCGGTACGAAGACGCCGGAAATGCGATCGGCCAGGCGTTGCACTTCGGCCTTGCCGGTCTGGGCGCGTTCGACCAGCTGGGCCATCTGCGCGAGCTGGGTGTCCGAGCCGACGCGAGTGGCCTGCACCACCAGCCGACCGCCGGCGTTGACGGTGGCACCGACCACGGTGTCGCCGGCAGCGACTTCCACGGGTACCGCTTCGCCGGTCAGCATCGAGGCGTCGACAGCCGAGGAACCGGACACCACCACGCCGTCGGTGGCGATCTTCTCCCCCGGACGGACTATGAAATCGTCGCCAACCACGAGTTCTTCGATGGCGATCTTGGTTTCCGTCCCCCCGCGCAGGACGGATACGTCTTTGGCGCCTAGGTCGAGCAGGGCTCGCAGTGCCGCTCCGGCCTGCCGTTTGGACCGCTTCTCGAAGTAGCGTCCGGCCAGGATGAACGTGGTTACGCCTGCGGCGACTTCGAGGTAGATGTTGGCGGCGCCATGCGACGGCGCCAGGGTGAACGCGAAGGGATGCTTCATACCCGGCGCGCCGGCACTGCCCAGAAACAGCGCATACAGCGACCACAGGAACGCCGACACGGTGCCCAGCGAAATGAGCGTATCCATGGTCGCGGTGCCGTGTCGCAGGTTGGCCCAGGCGGCCCGATGGAATGGCCATGCTGCCCACACGACGACGGGGGCCGCCAGCGTGAGCGACGCCCACTGCCAGTACGTGAACTGCAGCGCCGGGATCATCGCCATCGCGACGACCGGCACCGTCAGGACGGCCGAGGCCCTCAGGCGGTGCCGCAGCGACGCCAGTTCGGGGTCGGCGGTGTCCACGGCGTGCGGGGTGTCACCGGATGCGTCGGAGGGCATCGGCGTGCGCGGTGTCGGGAGCGCGGCGGTGTAGCCCGTCTTCTCCACCTCGGCGATCAGCAGCGCCGGATCGTATCCGTCAGGCACCGTGACGGTGGCCTTTTCCGTCGCGTAATTGACTGTCGCGGCCACGCCGTCGAGCTTGTTGAGCTTGCGCTCGATGCGGTTGGCGCAGGAGGCGCAGGTCATTCCCCCGATGCGAAGTTCCACACTCGGGCCAGACACCGGTGTCGATGTCGTCATGAAGCCACTGCCTTTCAGTTTCTGATTCGGACGGGATAGCTCAGTGCCCGCCGGCATGGCCGGCGTCACGCGATGGCTCTGGCGCGGGCTCGTTGGTACCACCGGGTGCGGCGTCGACGACGAAGCTGGCGGTGTGCACGGTGTCCTGGACTTTGAAGTCGAGGTAGAGCAGGTAGCGCCCCGCTGTGGGTGCGGTCGCCGCGAACGACACCGCAGGCCCACCGGTGCCGCCCGGTACCGGCTCGGCCCCCTCAGGGTGCACATGTAGATACGCCAGGTCTCCCTCACGCAAGGCGACGAGATGGCCGTAAGCCCCCAGGTAGGGCTGCAAGGTCATCACCGGCCGGCCGTCGCGCGTGACTGTCGCGGTGAGTTGGTGGGAGACGCCCGCGGTGAGTGCACCGTCCAGTTTCACGGTGTATCCGGCGATTTCATCCACGGTGCGTGTGGCACTCGCCACCGCCGGGACGAACGCGCCGGCCACCTGCACGGTTCGGGTGAGGGTGAGTTTGGCGCTGCCCGCCCCTGCGGGTTGGAAGTCGGCGAACACGCGGTAGGTGCCGGCGGCGTTCCACGTCCACGGCGTTGACCACGTGCCGGTGGCCGCGTCCAGCCTTGGGTGTACATGGGCGAAGTGCTGGCCGTCGGAACGGACCACGATGAGGTGCAGTTGCTTGTCGTGCACGGTCGCGTAGTCCAGCAGCGGCGTGCCGCCCGGGTCGACGATGGTGAAGCTCATCGTTCCCCGATCGTTGGGTGCGCTGGGGGACCACACCGGGCTCAGGACGTATCCGTCTTCGGCCAACGACAACCCCGGCGGGTCGGCGAAGGGAATGACTGGCGACGCCTGCTCGGTCGGCGGCGCGCTGTGATCCGCTGCAGCATCGGAAGTTTGGGTCTGGGGAGATGTCGCCGCGGTATCAGGGACGACCGCTGCGGCGGTGACGTATGCAGCCGTGAACGCCACTGCCAGTCCGGCACCAAACGCTGTCAATCGTCCCGCGGCGTTCATGCGACACGCACCGCCGAGTAGCCGGCCTCGTCGACGGCGTTGAGGATCTGCGCGTCGTCGACGGGACGGCTCGACGTCACGATCAGGGTGCCGGTTTTGGCGCTAACTTCGACGCCTTCAACTCCGGCAACCTCGCTGACCTCTTCACGCACCGACAGCTCGCAATGTCCGCAAGTCATCCCTGTGACGGCGTACGTGCTCGTGCTCATCACCGATCTCCTATCCTTACCGGGTGTAGATACCCCTACCGGGTATACGTAAGAGAGCATATACCCCTTAGGGGTATGCTTCAAGGGTTACTTTCCCGGGGGCCCCTGGCGAGGTGTCGACGCGCGTAGCGCTATCCCGGAACGGTGGGAGGGATCAGTTGGCGGTGCGCGCGTTACACGTCGGAGATGATGGCTGGCCCCTCATGGGGGAGGTCGTCGGGCGCGGCGAACTGATCATCATGCTTCATGGTGGGGGTCCGGATCACTACAGCATGCGACCGCTTGCTGACCGGCTCGCTGGCCGGTATCGCGTTGCGTTGCCTGACATTCGAGGGTACGGAGCATCGCGTTGTCCCGACCCGACGTTGCACCGATGGGATCAGTACGTCAGCGACGTCATTGCGATCATTCACGCGCTCGATGACACCTGCGCCCACCTTGTCGGCGCCGGACTGGGCGGCACCATCGTTTTGCGGACGTGCCTCCAGCACCCCCGTATCGCCCGGTCGGCGGTGGTCATCAGTGCTGAAGCGATAGAGGACGATGCGGACAAAGCCGCAGACACCGATCTGATGGATCGTTTCGCCGAGCGTGCCCGTTCCCGCGGTCTGCAGGCCGCCTGGGAATTGTTCATTCCTGATCTTCAGCCGCTGATCGCCAACCTGGTCGCTGAGGCTATTCCGCGCGCTGACGCCCACAGTGCGGCGGCCGCGGCGTCAATCGGTCATGACCGCGCCTTTGCAACGGTCGAGGACCTCCGGCGCATCGACACTGCGACGCTCGTCATCGCCGGCGACGACATCCGTCACCCCGAGTGCTTGGCACACAGCCTCGCCACTGTCCTTCCACAAGGGGTCCTCGCCGAAGTTTCGATGTCCCGCCAATTTGTCGACGCTGAGGACATGGCACACGCTTTCGGCCCGGCGATCGAGAACTTCCTTCGTAGAACATCGGACCGGGACACTCGGGTCCATGAAGACTAGGCACTAAGGACGGCAGCAGCAGTGAGGCCTGACGCTCCGGCGGCAAGCCGCTCGGGGGCAGCCTGTCGCGGTGCTGTCAGCCGCAGCAGGACTTTCCCTCGCCGGGCTTGCCTGAGCGGCGCCCACTAGTGACACGACCCACCGCGCACAAAGCGATGCATTTGGCGATCGACCGTGCGGTCTGGCTTTGGACGAGCTGCCGAAATCTTTCTTGTACGGTCACCAGCGATACGCCTTCCAGTTGTCGGGCTACCCGCTCCGGGTGATACAACGAAGGTACCCCTGAGGGGTATACGGTACAAGGGCGCCCGAGCTAGGCGCGGCGGTGGGTGACTGGCCAATGGCGCATATCCTGCATTACCCGTGGCGGCGGATGGCTGGCCACGCCCGATTCGATGTTCCCCGTTGCTGGCGCCGCGGTAAGTTGATTATTGGAAGGCCGTAGCATCGATTCGTGGCGATGATGCGGGATGGCGGTGGTATCACCGGTGAACCGCACTGGGGCGGGACGGCACTGCTGCGGCCTGGGGTGTTGGCGTTCACCGGATCGATTGGCACCACCGACCTACACGCCCACCATGCCGTCCAGATTGTCACCGCAACAACACCTTTCACGATGCGTGACGAGCACGGCAACCAGCATCGCGGCACCAAGGTGGTCGTGCCCGCCGATGCGCCACACCGGGTCGAAGTCGGCGCGCCGGAGGGCACCGTGGTGTTCTTGGAACCGGAGTCTGCCCCAGGGCGCTCGGCGCACTTGCGCGCGCTTCGGTCCGGCTGGACTGTTGCTCCGGTGTTGACGTTCACCCGCCGACGTCCGTTGGTCGTCGTGGTCGACGAGCTGATCGAACACCTCGCACCCGCCATGGCAGCTGATGAAGCAATGACGCGCCATCGCGCCGTCGATGAGGCGTTGCGGCTGCTCCCCGACCTTGTGGCTGCAGGCCCAGTCGGAGGTACCGAACTCGCGGCCCAGGTCGGTGTGTCTGCGAGCCGATTGACCCATCTGTTCACCGAACAGGTCGGCATTCCGCTGCGCCGCTACGTGCTGTGGTTACGGCTGCGGCTCGCCATCATTTGCGCGCACGCCGGCGATGACCTGACCGGCGCCGCGCATAATGCGGGGTTTTCTGACAGCGCCCATCTGACCCGTACCACGCGGGAGATGTTCGGGCTGGCGCCCTCGGCGTTGAGCCGGCACGTGTCCTGGGACCTCGACACCGCCGTGTAGCCGGATCATTCAAGCTCTGCCACGCCAGTAGCCGCGACGATCAGGTGGTGAGCACGAAGTCCCCGCCATTGACGGCGTTCACCGCGGCACAGGCGGTGGCCCGATACGGCTACGTGCCGGTCATGCTGCTCGGCCTCAACGGCGCCGGTGTGGCGTTAACCGCCGCCGGCGCCGCGAAATACTGGCTGCTGGCCGTGATGACCGTCGCGATTGCCACCGCGTTGCTGGTCGAACGTGTCATTCCGTATGACCCCGAATGGAATCATGATCAGGCAGACAGCAGGCGCGACCGCATCCACGTCGCAGTCAACGAGACGCTGATCCTGGCCAGCGTGGCTGCCATTCCACTACTAGCGGCGGTCGTCCCGGCCCCGCAGCTGTGGCCGCGCACCTGGGCATTGCCGCTGCAGGTCCTCGCCGCGATCATGATCGCCGACCTCGGCATCACCGTGGTCCATGTGGCCAGCCACAAGATCGGCGTGTTGTGGCGTTTTCACGCCGTGCACCACAGCATCACCCGCTTCTACGGCCTCAACGGCCTGATGAAACACCCGCTGCACCAAACCGTTGAGATGGCCGCTGGTGTGGCACCGCTCATCCTGATCGGTCTGCCCGTCAACGTGGCCTCCCTACTCGCGCTCGCGGTGGCGATCCAGCTGCTGCTGCAGCACTCCAACGCCGATTACCGCGTGGGCCCCGCCAAGTACGTCTTGGCTCTCAACGAAGGCCATCGCTTCCATCACCTCAAGTGGGCTGGCATCGGCGACGTCAACTTCGGGCTGTTCACCCTGGTCTGGGACCACCTGATGCGCACCTACTCCTATAACGCCGCCCGTCGATTCGACTCCACCCAGCTCGGCATGGCCGCACACCCCGACTACCCCACCGCGTACGGGCGGCAGCTGATACACCCCTTCACCCCCGCCGGAGGGTGCAGCCTCAAGTCCACGACCGCGACGAAGGACCGCACCGCGACGAGACCAACACTGGAGCAGGGCTGAGAGGGACCAGCATCTGGCGCTCCCGGACCGTGATTGCCTCAAGCGTTCCCGATCAGCCCAGAACGCGTACTAGACCCATAGCCTTTTACGTGGCCTATTGCGCGCCACGGTCCGACGATCGACGAACTAACGATCGGCAGCCCGTTCGGCGCCTGCCAGAGCTAGCCGGATGCCATGTCGGGCAGACCAGTGCGCAAGTCTGCGTCTTTACTGAATCTTCATCGAAGGACTAAGAAAGCCAAATGACGCATCAGCACACTTGAACCATATGCGTGAACGGTGCACCGCCGCCCGCGAACGGCTGTCGCGGCGCACGCTGTGCCCGCTCATCAGCGATGTCAACATTCGGATACGGAGACCACACTGATGCCGCAGGCGACTTGCCTCCCACCGTTTCGCAGGACGGCGCAGTGGCTGCGGACGGCCGTCCTGGCGATGGCGGTGCTGCTGATCGCGGCCGCGTGCAGCTCGTCGCCGGCCGCCGCGCCCCAGCCCGAGGTCATCACTGATAAAGGCACCCCGTTCGCCGACCTGCTAGTGCCCAAATTGCAGGCGTCGGTGACCGACGGAGCGATCGGTGTCGCGGTGGACTCCCCTGTTACCGTGTCCGCCGGTGACGGCGTTCTCGGCCAAGTCTCGTTGACCAACGAAGCCGGCGAACTCGTCGACGGACAGCTCAGCCCCGATGGCGTGTCCTGGTCGTCTGCCGAGCCGCTGGGCTACAACAAGCAGTACACCCTTCATGCCCAGGCCCTTGGACTGGGCGGCGCGACCACTACGACAGCGACCTTCGAAACCCACTCGCCCGACAACTTGACGATGCCCTACGTCCTGCCCAACGACGGCGAGACGGTTGGCGTGGGCCAACCCATCGCGATCCGCTTCGATGAAAACATCACCGATCGGATTGCGGCGCAGCAAGCGATCAACGTGACCACCACCCCCCCGGTCGAGGGAGCCTTCTACTGGCTCAATAATCGCGAAGTACGTTGGCGCCCGGCCGAATACTGGAAACCGGGAACAAAAGTAGAGGTGGCGGTCAACGCCTACGGCGTCAACTTCGGTGACGGGCTGTTCGGTCAGGATGACGTCACTACCCGGTTCACCATCGGTGACGAGGTCATCGCCACCGCCGATGACGCCACCAAAACGATGACTGTGCGGCGCAATGGTCAGATCGTCAAGACCATGCCCATCTCCATGGGTAAAGCCAAGACCCCGACCGATAACGGCGCCTACATCATCGGAGATCGTTACTCGTTTCTGGTGATGGATTCGTCCACCTACGGAGTTCCGGTCAACTCTCCTGACGGATACCGCACCGAGGTGGAGTGGGCGACCCAGATGTCCTACAGCGGGATCTACGTGCACTCTGCACCGTGGTCGGTGGGCAGCCAAGGCATCGCCAATGTCAGCCACGGATGCCTTAACGTCAATCCGGCCAACGCCCGTTGGTTCTACGACAACACCCGACGCGGCGACATCGTTGAGGTCATCAACACCACCGGCCCCACGCTGTCGGGGACAGACGGTTTAGGTGACTGGAACATCCCTTGGGATCAGTGGAAAGCCGGCAACGCCAACCTCTGAAACTCAGATCAGAAGCGGAGACTCACAACCGCCGCCTCCCAGTCACCTCGTGGCACCAGTTACGCGTGTCGACAGGACGTTTCGCATCACCGAACCGGGTTGCGAACTGCCGAGCGTCACCCAAGCATCGCGCGCCGCGGGGCCCACGCAGGACAGGTAGCGCAGCCCTTTCCGCTACGGCACCTTTGGTTTGCCGTCCTCAGGTAAAGGCGTTTTCACTTGTCCGGACCACCGATTATTTCGTAGTCCCGCCATCGACGATCGACACTTTCAAACACCCATTCGCAAAACACCATTAGCAATTTCAGCCGCCGAAATTCCAGCATTGTAATTCTGTTGCTGGTGTTACTGATGAGGCATATGTGAGTTAGGCTGATCTACGTATTCGCTACGTACATCGTTGCTGCACAGTACGGAACGCTCGGCTTCGCCTTTCTTGGCGAAACCAATCACCGGCGCTCCGACAGCCGAAAGAAAGAACGCCATATGGAACCGATGGCCCGATGCGTCCGCCCGGAGGAAGGCCGCGTATCTGCGGTCGGCTTTCGCCTGACTGGGGTGATCGTTGCCGTCGTCGCGACGGTACTTTTGGCGTGCACGCCAGCAGCCTCCGCCGAGCCGACAGGCGGTCGGTGGGATCCACTCCTGCCCAAGATCCCGAGTGCGGGAGCGCCCGGCGATCCGGTTGCCATCGCCAACGCGTCCTTGCAGGCGACGGCCGTTGCCACCCAGACTGCGATGGACTTGGGGCGTAGCTTCCTGAGCAGTCTCGGACTCGTCAGTCCCGCGGCAAGCCCCCAAACGAGCGTCCGCGGCAACCGTCTCTACGGTGCCCAGGCGATCGAATACGTTATCCGCAGGGCAGGAACGCAGATCGGCGTTCCCTACTCCTGGGGAGGGGGCAGCCTCACGGGCCCTAGTCGCGGTGTCGACCAAGGCGCAGGCACCGTCGGTTTCGACTGCTCAGGACTGACACGATTCGCCTTCGCCGGCGTCGGAGTACTGTTGCCGCGATGGTCCGGCGACCAGTACAACGCTGGCCGCAAGGTACCTCCCGCGCAAGCTAAACGCGGTGACCTCCTGTTCTGGGGGCCCGGCGGAAGCCAACACGAAGCGATCTACCTCGGCGGCGGAAAAATGATCGAAGCGCAACAAACCGGCGTTCCCATCAAGATTTCACCGGTGCGTACCGCCGGGATGACACCGTACGTCATACGGATTATCGAGACCTGACCCCGAACGCTTCCGCCAACAGCTTCCTCCCACCAAAAGCCTGGTCCGCACCGGGTAACGGTTCAGCCGGCCAGACAGTAGCCGATGCCGCGGACCGTCCGGACATAGCGCGGACAAGACGGGGCGTCACCGAGCTTGCGACGAAGATTGCCGATGTGCACGCCCAGTGCTGACCGCCCGCCGGGCTGCGTCGCCCCCCACAGGGCTTCCTGAAGTCGTCGGCACGTCACGGGCTCCCCTGGATCATCGGACAAAACCCGAAGGATCGCGAACTCCGTTCGAGTCAGCGATATGACGTTGCCGCGCTGATAGACCCGCCGGACCGCCACGTCGATCACCAGATCGTCGACGTGGCGTCGCTGCGCGCCGCCTTCCTCGCTGCGCTGGTGAGAATGCCTGAGTGTCTGCCGTATTCGCGTGCTGAGTCTGTCGCGGGAGCCGATGGGAGCCACTCCGACGCGCGATATCAGTGGCGCCATCTCTGTGTCGGCGAGCGCGACGACGCCGCACTGGGCGGCCTGGCGAACACGGTCAAGGACGACGGCGCCGTGCGCGGATGATCCCAGGCACACCACCACCACGTCGGGGTCATCGCCGCGCACCGCGGTGAGCGCTGCAGCATCTGAGCGTGCGACGTCGACGGCGAACTCTTCGGCGCGTAGGGTGCGGGCCAACATGTCGGCGTAGATGCGCCGAGGTTCAACCAGCAGAACGCGAATGCGCCCAGCGGCTATCGCCGGAGAGGCAACGCTGCCCGAAGCGGGGTGCGGCTCGATGGTCGTGGCAGTCTCCTTGCCAGCGTGGGCCATTCAGGGCGTGAAGGCGTCTGCGCGGATGCTGGAACCAGCATATCGCCATCTACGTAGTTACTACGTAGATGGCGATATCGGGTGTCGGACATGTTCGCGTCTTCGGGTGTTCAGCGGGGGGTTTGCGCGCCAGAGGATGTCAGCTGTTCGGGTTGAAGTCGGCCGCGTCGGTCCAGCCGGAACAAGGCGGCTGCGGAGGCCAGCCCGATTGCCGACAGCAGGACCCACAGCAGCCAGGGTTGCCCGAGATCTCGGGCGGCCTGCATCAGCGAGCCGGTGGCCAGATTGCCGACAAGAATGCCGACTCCGACGATGGTGTTGTAGAAGCCGTAGTGCGTTCCGATGAGACGGTTGTTGGCCAACGAGACGACGGTGTCCATCTCGAACGGGAAGACGGCCGCCGACCCGACCGCCAGCACCGCCGTGGCGACGAGTAGCGCGGTCGCGGCGGCGACTCTGCCTGCCCTGGTGTCATCGGGCAGCACGATCAGCGGCAAAAACGACGCCGCGAGGATCAGCATGCCGATCACCAGGGAGCGGCCGGCGCCCCAGCGGTGGGCGAACCATCGTGTGATCCGCATCTGGCCGAGGACGGCAACCAGACCCGAGACCACGAAGATCATGGCGGTGACAACGGAATCGTTGCGCGGAAACAGGTCTCGCGCCTGAAGCGGCAATGCCAGATAGACCTGGAATGACAAAACATACGACCCGATCATGGCCGCCGCGAAGAGCAGAAAGGAACGGTTGGCCGCTACTGTTCGCCAGTCCTGCAGCACCGATGTCTTCTCATCAGGTGTCCCCGCGGCGCGGTGGGGCAATGCTAAGAGTTGGGCCACGGTCAGCGCTGCGAACACGACCGCTGCGGCGGCAGCTGTCATTCGGAAATCGACGAACATCAAGGCCAGCCCGACAAGGGGTCCGGCCAGAATGCCCGCCTGATAGAACACGTTGAACACCGCGAAGGCTTCCACGCGCCGTGGGCCCGCATCGGCCGCCAGATAGGCGCGCACCGCAGGATTGAACAGGGCGCCGGCGAAGCCGGTTGCTGCCGAGGCGATCAGAACCGCCGGCAGCGATTCAGCGAAGACGAGCAGGCCGAATCCTGCTGTCCGGAGGACACATCCGCAGACGATGAGCGGTTTGTAGCCCAGCCGGTCTGCCAGAGTGCCGCCGATGAGAAACATGCCTTGCTGGGAGAAGTTGCGCACACCCAGCACCAGGCCGATGGCCCACGCGGCCAGCCCCAACGGGCCGGCGAGGTAGCCGGCCAGGTAAGGCATGAGCATGTAAAAGCCCAGGTTGATGCCGAACTGGTTGATCATCAGCATCCGACTCGGCCAACCAAAGCTGCGGAAAGCTGACAGCAGGGTCATCGTGGCTGCACCTCGGTGGGGTCGACAACGGTGGTGCACCGCGTCCACGCCGTGACTGTCTGGGTCATCGGGTCCTCAATGGTGGCGGGATGCCGTGGGAGCGCTGCGTCGAGCAGGCCGTGGGCGCGGCAGTAGTCGTCGTTGTAGATGGTGTCGAAGTAGCGTTGCGGACCGTCTGGGAAGATCGCTGCGACCGTGGCTCCGGCAGGGCTATTGCGTGCGACCCAGCCTGCAACCAGGGCGACCGCACCGACGCTCCAGCCGCCACTGGCGTAGTGGGTGGCCGCCAGGGTGCGGCATGCCCACACCGACTCCGCGGGGGCAACCCAATGCACTTCGTTGAACGCTTGGTAGTCGACGTTGCCGGGATAGATGCTCGATCCCAGGCCTCGCATGAGCCGAGAAGCCGCGGGCTGGCCGAAGATCGTCGAGCCCACCGTGTCGACGCCGATCAGCCGCAGCTGCGGGTTAAATTCTCGGAGGACGCGTGCGACGCCGGCCGAGTGGCCTCCGGTGCCCACCGAGCACACCAGGACATCAACGGCGCCGAGTTGTTCGTTCAGTTCCAACGCGAGCCCGCGGTAGGCCTCGACGTTATCGGGGTTGCTGTATTGATCGGGATGCCAGGCGCGCGGGTCGGTGGC
The DNA here is from genome assembly GCF_048513595.2 of Mycobacterium sp. smrl_JER01. Taxonomy (NCBI): domain Bacteria; kingdom Bacillati; phylum Actinomycetota; class Actinomycetes; order Mycobacteriales; family Mycobacteriaceae; genus Mycobacterium; species Mycobacterium sp. smrl_JER01. The sequence continues at coordinate 98,230 of NZ_JBLXXK020000004.1, forward strand.
CAAGATCTTCTGCACGCGGTCACGGCGAGCCTGCTGCCAGCCTCCCTGTGGGTGCGGTTCAGTGACCAATTCGATGTCGGCGCCGAATGCGGCGAGCATATTCTGAATGATCGGCTCCATCCCGGGGTCGGTGACCAAGGTGACGGGGTGCCCGTAGACCGTTCCGGCTAGTGCGAGACCCAATCCTAGTGTCCCGCTAGTGGATTCGACGATGCGGGCGCCGGGGGTAAGTGCCCCGCGGGAGCGGGCGCGTTCGACCATGTGTAGCGCGGGTCGGTCTTTCATTCCTCCCGGGTTGAAGCCTTCGAGTTTGGCCCAAAAACCCCGCTCTTCTGACGTGAACGGTGCGGTGATTCTCAAGACAGGGGTCTGGCCGACCATGGTGGCCGGTCGCTCGTTGCGGCCGCGTTGTGGCTGCGCCGATCGGGTGTGCGAAGGGCGTGCATGACGGATTGGCAGGGCAGGATTCATCGATGAATGTCGCTTCTGTGAGGCCGCGACGAAGCGCGGCGACTGACGGCAGGGAGCGGTCACCGGCCACCGTCGAAGACGACGGGGCCTGACGCTAGCCGATCAGCGGCGCGCGATACACAGGTGGGCGAGCACGTCGCGGCCGGTGCGCAGGGCGCGGGCGTTCCGTGGTGGACCGCGGATAGGCGCCTTCGCCGCCTGGCACCACAGCAGCGGAAGTACAGCCACGACGAGGCCCAGCGCGAGCGCGATCAGGGAAACCGTTCCCCGCGGCAGGATCGCTTCGGCCAGGGTGTCGGGCGTGCACTCGGCGTCGGGTTGGGAGACGTGGGGGTGGTCGAGCTCGACAGACATCGGCGCGCCGACCGCACTGGCGGCCAGGGTGTGGGGTCCGTGCGCAGGTGCCGCATTCACGCCGGGCAGTGCCCACTCGGCTCCGACGATGACGGTCCAGAACGCGATCAACGCCGCGACGATGGCGCGGCGGCGTTGCCCAGAGTTCGCGTCGAAGTACTTCACGATGTTGCCGACTGTAGCAGCGGATCGGCGAATTCCGGCTCGGCCCCTGAGCCGATGCCGGGTTGTGATCAGACAGCGACCGCCGTTGCGCCGAGCCAACCGGCCGTTCCGTCGCACGATCGAATTCGCCCGATGCCCTTGCGAAAACGCCCTTTTGGAGGTTCCGCGAAGGAGATGCAATAGATCGGAGCGCTGCTTGCACCGCAGATCATCTACGGTTTTACTACGTAGATAATTTGCTCTCTATCGGCCCGCGCGCCAAGCGGTGTTTCCTTTGCTGGCGGCCTACGCGCATTGGCTCCACCTGCGCAACGTGCGGCCGGCGTTGAGGCGCTAGTGGTGGCAGAGCACCTGGATGAGAGCGGGTGTGGCGAGCATGGCGGTGATCGCGGCTGTCAGGCAGATGCGGTGGCGCCATCGCACGTGCCGGCGTGTGGGGGTGAGCAGGCGCTGCGCTCGCGCGATGACCGCTGTTCCCGCCGCGGCGAGGCCTTCCCGCGCAGGCGGGTGTTCTCCGGCCAGAGCAGATAATCCAGCCAACAGCGGATGCGTGCCGACGCGGCGCACGGCGGTGTCGTCAGCGCACATCTCCAGCAGTTCACCCACACGATGAGGAGCCGTCGCGAAAAGCGGAAGCCGCGGCAGTGTGCCCCCCAGAGCGCGGAGGGCCATGAGGATGTGGTGGTGGCGCCCCGAGATGTGCGCGTTTTCATGCGCCAGAACCGCTTTGAGCTGTGATCGGTTCAACGACTTCATCGCCGCGGAGGTGACGATGATGGCGTTCGGGCGTCCGACCACGCAGTAGGCAGCAGGCCGGTCGGCCTCCACGACCACCACATTGGGATGGTCGGTGGGTCGGCCGACGATCCGCGCGGCACGCGCGTGCTCGTGACTTCGCGCCCGCAGCCGCGACAAGCAGCGACCGATCCGCATTACGACGAACCCTGACGTCAGGGTTCCTACCGCGATGAGAACAACAGAACCGATTCGTCCGGCCATGGGGGTGTGCTCGGAGAAGCCAAACAGCTCCAGGCACAGCGTCACGACCGCGCCCGTACGAATACTGTCCGTCGTTGCGCCGATGACCATGATCAGCGCGACGAGCCACGCCGTCAGCGTCGCGGCGACGGTGGCCAGCCAGGCGGCCACTCCCATATGGGGGCTGATGCCGTGACGGGTCATCCGCCTCAGGACCGGTGGCGCCCACCAGGCCAGCGCGCTGCCATAGAGGAGCAGCCACAGCGCGGCGGTCATCACCGACGCCCCTTGCGCAGAGCCGCCTTCAATTGAGCGGACTGCTCGGCGTTCATCTGCTCAACAAAGAACGCCAGCACCGCATCGGTATCCCCGCCGGCGTCGAACGCGGCCTTCATCAAACGCGCGGAACGCTCCTCGCGGCTCATGGACGCCTGATACACGTACGCTTTCCCATCGCGCTGACGTTGCAACCAGCGCTTGCGGTACAGGTTGTCCATCGTCGACATCACGGTGGTGTAAGCGATCTGGCGCCGTTGAGAGATCTCGTCGAAAACCTCACGCACCGTGACAGGCTCGGCGTAATCCCACACGCAATCCATGACCACCGCTTCGAGGTCGCCGAATCCTCGCTGTTCCATTTGCGCCTCCCGCTCTCCGCGACGAGCTGGCCTCCTCGCGCCCCGAGCTCTTCAGCCCCCAATGTAGCTGCCGAGCTGGGAAAAGCCGCGATACGCCTCACCTCGACCGCATAGGGCGAGCATCTGCACTACCGGCCGCGGCGCGCGAAGCTAGCGCCCGTGACGCACAGTTGTAACCGACCCGAGACTGTGACAGACGTTCCTCCTGATACCAAAGTGATGTACGTTCCGTCTACGTACTATTGTGCTACGTACTTAGCTCGGTAGTAGGAGTGCCGCGAGTGCCGTTCGGCTTAGGTGCGCGGCTCGACAACGCTCACCCCAGCTGAGGAGATCGATGCGGCGCCTCACTTCTTTCCTGAGTCTCTGCGCATTAATGCCGGCACTAGTGCTCAGCGCCCCGGGTACCGCTGTTGCCGGGCATGACGGCAGCCCCGACCGCGACGACGTTCCCTCATTGGTTGCGGCCTTCGCCGAAGCGAACCAGCGGATGGCCGACGTCGGTAGCGACATTCAGATCAAGCAAGAGGGCGTCAACCGTGCCCTGGTCGAGGTCGCGGCCGCTCGCGACACCCTCGCGCAGGCCCGGCGCGACGTTGTTGCCAGCGACCAAGCCCTTACCGACAGCCAACACGCGATCGAGGCCGCGCAACAGCGCTTTGACCGCTTCGCCGCGTCGACCTATACGAACGGGCCGTCGGGTGCGTTGCCGCTGGCACAAAGTCCCGAGGAGATCCTGGCCGGGGCCTCGACCCAGCAGACCCTCACCATCAGCTTTCAGCGGGTCCGCGACGACCTCCTGCGTCGGCAGACCGATCAGGCCAACAAGCTTTCTGCTGCGACGGCAGCGCGGGCGCGCGCCGAGAGCGCCGCCGCGGACGCCCAACGCCGGCAAGACGACGCGGTAGCCGCACTCCGGGACGCCCAGCAGACGTTTACCGCACAGCAACGCGAGGTCGAACGGCTCGCTACCGAACGCGACTCCGCTCAAGCTCGACTGGAAGCCGCCCGACCGGTGGCGGCGACAGCCGCCGCGCCCAGTGCCGCGCAACCCGGCACTGGGCCGGCATCCGGTGCTCCCTGGGACCGCGGCACCACGTCGCCGGGGGGCGCCACCAAGGGGGGCCTGTGGGACACCACGCTGCCGATGGTGCCCAGCGCTAACCTGGCCGGCGACCCGGTGGCCATCATCAATGCCGTCCTCAAGATCATGGCGACCTCGGCGCAGCTGACGGCCGACATGGGCCGCAAGTTCCTCACCAAACTCGGCATTCTGTCTCCAGTCACCGCCGCCGCAGATCCCGGCATCACCAACGGACGCATCCCCCGCCTCTACGGCCGCCAGGCCTCAGAATTCGTGATTCGCCGCGCCATGTCACAACTGGGCGTGCCCTACTCCTGGGGCGGCGGCAACGCCAACGGCCCGTCACGAGGCATCGACCAGGGCGCCAACACCGTGGGTTTCGACTGTTCGGGCCTGATGCTGTATGCCTTCGCCGGCGTCGGCATCAAACTCGACCACTACTCCGGATCGCAATACAACGCAGGCCGCAAGATCCCCTCGTCACAGATGCGACGCGGTGACCTCATCTTTTACGGCCCCAACGCCAGCCAGCACGAAGCGATGTATCTGGGCGACGGCATGATGATCGAAGCCCCCTACACCGGGTCGGTCGTCAAGATCTCGCCCGTACGCACCTCCGGCATGACGCCCTACGTCACCCGCTTGATCGAATATTGACATCGCCGCGATGCCGCGCAGGTGTACCGGTCAGTGCGCCGCGGTGCGGCCGCTGCGAATCGGCCTCCTCAGGCACGTCAGGCCGCCCCGAACGACGCGGCCAGCGAGAGGCGTTAAATAGCGCCGTCGCGCCGGCGATCGCAGCCGCCCACAGCACCACGACCACGGCACACAGGATCAGCCACGCTTGCCACCCGAGACTGTTCGGGCACACGTCCATCAGCCAACGCATGTCAGGCCCTCCTCCGCAGTGAGCCTCACCCCACCGCAGGAGGAAAACGGTATGAGTCGTGTGAAGATCTGCTGAAGATCCAGCCGCCCGGTCAGCCATACCTGGTTACGGGCGCACCAGCAGGCACCATATGGACATGCAGCACCACCACCTGGGCGCGCCTGAGAGCGCGAAGGGATACCGCGCGCTGGTCGTCGACGACGAACTCCCCCTGGCCGAAGTAGTGGCCAGCTATCTCGAACGCGAGCAGTTCGAAGCCGTCGTCGCCGGCAACGGTGTCGACGCAATCGCCGTCGCACGCGACCTGGATCCCGATGTCGTCATCCTTGACCTCGGTCTACCCGGCATCGACGGACTCGAGGTCTGCCGGCAATTGCGGACCTTCTCCGACGCCTACGTCGTCATGCTCACCGCCCGTGACACCGAACTGGATACCGTGCTCGGCCTCACCGTCGGCGCCGACGACTACATCACCAAACCCTTCAGTCCCCGCGAGCTGGTCGCGCGCATCCGCGCCATGCTGCGGCGACCCCGCATCCTGCAAACAGCCGCCGCACCCGCCGAACGAGAGACAGCCCCGCCGCGCCGCTTCGGCGCACTGAGCATCAACGTCGCCGCCCGTGAGGTACATATCGACGACGAACTAATCCTGTTGACCCGCACCGAATTCGACATTCTCGAAGCCCTGTCCGCGCGGCCAGGAATCGTGCTGAGCCGTCGACAACTTCTCGAAATAATTCGCGACGAACCCTGGGTCGGCAACGAACACCTCGTCGACGTCCACATCGGACACTTACGACGCAAACTCGGCGACGACGCCGCACGCCCCCGCTACATCGCCACGGTTCGAGGTGTCGGATACCGGATGGGAACCGGACAGTGACTCCCCCACCTACGTCGACCCCTCGCCGGCGTCGACGGCCGGGCCGTCCCGGTATCGGCCTGCGACTCCTGGCGGCCCAAGCCATCGTGCTGGCGGCCGGAGCGGCGACGACCGCGGTGGTCGCTGCCGTGGTCGGCCCACCGCTGTTCCGCGAACACCTCCACCGTGCCGGTGTCCCGATGGACTCCCTGGAAGAAGTCCACGCCGAAGAGGCCTACGGCTACGCAACGGTGATCTCCATCGGAGGCGCCCTAGCGGTGTCAGCACTGGCCGCCCTCGTGGTCAGCTTCTACGTCAGTCGACGCCTCCAACGGTCCATCACCGAAGTCGCCGCCGCGGCCACCGATGTCGCTGAAGGGAACTACGACATCCGCGTGTCACCGCCGCGCCTCGGCGATGACTTCGACGCCCTCGCAACCGCATTCAACCAAATGGCCTCCCGGCTTCAAGCCGTCGATTCGACACGCCAGCAACTGTTCGGAGACCTCGCGCACGAGATCCGCACACCCGTGGCAGTACTCGAGGCCTACATCGAGGCACTCGAAGACGGCGTGCGCTCCTTGACACCCCAGACAGCAGCCATGCTGCGCGACCAAACCCGTCGGCTGGTGCGATTCTCCGATGACGTCGCCGCGCTGGCGAAGGCCGAGGAAAGTGCGATGTCTATGTCCTACGCCTCCCTCGACGTGAACCGCCTAACCCGCCAGTGCGTCGCAGCAGCACAAGAACGCTATGACACCAAGGGGGTCGGACTGCGCGTACACCTCCCGCAACCGCTACCGCCGCTTTGGGCCGACGAACAACGACTGTCTCAAGTGTTGGGGAACCTGCTGGAGAATGCGCTACGGCACACACCGCCCGGCGGGTCGGTACACCTTCACTGTCTTCGTGACGGCGACCAGATAAGAATCATCGTCGCCGACACCGGAGAAGGGATCGCCGCCGAGCACGTCACCCGAGTGTTCGAACGGTTCTACCGGGCAGACACCGCCCGCGACCGCGAGCATGGCGGCGCCGGTATAGGGCTCGCCATCGCCAAAGCGCTCATCGAAGCCCACGGCGGATCCATCTCGGTAGCCAGTGCTGGACCCGGCGCCGGCGCAACATTCACCATCGCCCTGCCCATCACCCCGATACGCAGCCAGCACCACCCTGCGACGGCTGACTCAGCGCGTCGCTGACGAGTGCCCCTCCGCGCTACTTGTCCAACATTCCCTGCATCGTGTCGATCTCCGCTTGCTGAGAAGACACGATGTTGCGCGCCATCTCGACTGCCGCCGGGAACTGGCCGTTGTCAACTTCCTGCTGCGCCATCATGATCGCGCCCTTGTGATGCTCGATCATCTGGGTCAAGAAGAGTCGGCTAGCCTCAGCGCCCTGCGCGTTCTGCAGTGCAGCCATATCGGCTTCCGACATCATGCCCATACCGCCGCCGCTCATACCCGGCATATCACCCATGTCTCCGCTGGGCATTTGATGGCCAGGCATGTCATGACCGGGCATTGCGGCGGTGCTGGGGGCCGTTGTCGACGAGGACACTCCCCAGTCCCGCAGCCAGCCCTGCATCTGTTCGATCTCAGGACCCTGAGCGTTCTTGATCTCGTTGGCGAGTGACACTACTTCAGGATCAACTCCCTGCTTGCCGAGCAGCATGTCGCTCATCTCGATCGCCTGCTGATGATGAGGGATCATGCCCTGCGCGAACGTCACATCAGCATCGTTATGGGCAGCGTCACTGCTCGCAGCACTGGGCGAAGCCGACGCCGACGCTGCTGCCGAGGTGGTGCTCGACGCCGATGACTGAGACTCGTTCGTTGCATTCGAACAGCCGCTGACAAACAGGGCCGACGCCGCAAGCGTCGCAAGCCCGAATCCAAAACGCTTGTGCTGCATCGCACATCCTTCCTCGAACATCTTCGTGACACCATGCGTCCACACGGCAAGCCTTGCGCCGCCGCACCCCAGCCTCAGCAATCCGAGTATGGGTCGGTTCGTGATCCGATGAAGATTTGATGAAGACACCTCCCCCGGTCTGTCACCCGCGGTCGGCGCCACCCGAGGCGCAGCCACCTCACGCAGTAGCCACGCACTGCCCACCTACTATTGAACTACGTAGATCTCGTGACCGGAAGGTGTCCGTGTGCTGATCCGCAACCTTTTCGCCATCGCCCTGACCGGGGCTCTGGCCGCGGCCTGTTCGTCGAACGCCCCTGAAAGCCCGCCACCCGCCGTCGCGCCGGGCATGGTGCACATCCACGGCCTCGGCATCAACCCATCTGACGACAAGCTCTACGTCGCAACTCATTACGGCCTCTACACCGTTGAGCAAGATCAGGCGCCCCAACGAGTTGGTGAGCTCTCGCAGGACTTCATGGGCTTCACCGTCGCCGGCCCCGACGAATTCCTGGCTAGCGGCCACCCCGACCCCGCCGATCGTCAACAGCCCCCGCACCTCGGCCTGATCAAAAGCAGCGACGCCGGCCAGTCCTGGGAACCTCTGTCGTTGCACGGTAGCGCCGACTTCCACGCGCTCAAATACCGCCACGGACGGGTCTACGGTCACGACAGCCAATCCGGCACCGTGATGGTTAGTTTTGACCAGCGGTCCTGGCAGCAGCGCGCAGAAGTGCCCGCCGCCGTCGACCTCGCAGTATCACCGGGTGCCCCGGATGAGATTCTCGCGACAGCACGCCAAGGGCTGCTCCGAAGCACCGACGGGGCGAGGACGTTCAGCGCAGTCACCGGTGCGCCGGCACTGCTGTTCATCAGCTGGCCCGACCGCGGTCCCCTGCTCGGCGCCGACCTCGAAGGACGGCTGTACACCAGCGCCGACGACGGGCAGACCTGGCAGCCGGGCCACTCGCTCAACAACAAACCCCAGGCCCTGCTCGCCGCGGGCAACGGTCAGGTCTACATCGCCACAGATACCGCCATCTACACCTCCACCGACAACGGCGCGACCGTCAACGTCCTCACCGCTGTCGAATAGACGGCTGGCCCGAAACCCCACGGAATACCGCACCAACGCATCTGAGGAGCCGCAATGCCGGATGACCACCTTCTCATCACCGATGGCGCCACCATCGCCTACCAGCTCAGCGGCCCACCCAACACGGTGCCAGTCGGCTATGGGCACGGCGTGCTCATGAGCCGGCAGATCGTGCGCGGCCTGGGCATCTTCGACATCGACACTATCGCCGAGGGCCGCCGTCTGATCACCTACGACCAACGCGGACACGGCGCATCACGGGGCCGACCAGAACCCGAGGACTATCGCTTCGAGCAGGCAGCCAACGATCTCCTGCGCGTCCTGGACGCGGCCGGCCTCGATGAACCCATCGATTTCGCCGGATCCTCGCTCGGAGCCGCTGCAGCACTGCACGCCGCCCTCAACGCTCCTCGCCGATTCAGGCGGCTGGCACTGGTGATCCCTCCCGTCGCCTGGGAAACAGGGCCCGATCAACTGCGCCAGTGGTACTTCGACACCGCCGACCTCATCGACTCCATTGGGACAACCGCTTGGCGACAACAATGGGCCGAAGCTCCCCCACTGCCGATCTTCGCCAACTACCGGCACGGCAAATTCGAACCCGGCGTCGACGACGATGTGGTCTCCGCCGCGCTGCGCGGAGTCGGCTCCTCCGATCTACCCGACCCCAATCGGCTGACCTCCATTCGCCAGCCCACTTTGGTGCTGGCCTGGGACACCGACCCCTTGCATCCCATCTCCACCGCCGAGCGCCTCGCTGAGCTGATCCCCGACTCGACGCTGCACGTCGCTCACACCATCGACGAGATCCGCAAGTGGACGGAAATCACCAGCCGTTTCTTCAACGATTGACGCAGCGCCGCGGCGGCGGCCTAGTACCGCCGCACGTTGTGAATCGGTGCCGACGAGATCGGCGCCACTTTCACCGGCGTTCCGTACGTCGACGCGTGCACCATCAACCCGTCGCCGATGTAAATCCCCGCGTGAGACACGTCAGCATAGAAGGTCACGATGTCGCCGGGCTGAACGTCTGAAAGCGCCACCGGCTGCCCGCCCTGCGCAAGCGCCTGACTCGACCGAGGCAACGACTTGCCGTTCTGCAGAAACGCCCACTTAATCAGCCCAGAGCAGTCGAACGCATCCGGACCGGTGGCTCCCCACGTATAAGGCGACCCCACCCGTGTCAGCGCCGCCTGGACCACCGCAACACCGTTCCCCAAGGAGGCCCCGCCCGCCGGGCCCGGCATAGCAACGATGCTCGGATCGCTCACCGGCGGAGTCGACGGCAAAGGAGGCGGCGCGGGGCCAGGGTCAGCCAGAATCGCTCGCTGATCAGGCGTCAAAGCGTCGTAGCGGGCCTGCACAGCAGCAGTCTGCTCCGCCATCCGACGCTGTTTGGCCTCCAGGTCGGTCCGCACTGCCGCGGCCTCATCGGCCGCAGTCCGTGCTTGGGCTGCCGACTTCGCAGACCCCTCCGCAGTTGCCGCGGCCCGCGCACTGGCCGACCGGAACGCAGCCATCTGCACAGTCAGCTCCGACGCAACCGTCTTCTGGACTGCCAGCTGATCGATCAAATCCTGAGGAGACGTCGCCGTCAACGCCGCCGCCAAGGTATCCGTGCGCCCCCCCACGTAGGCAGCCGCGGCCAACCTGTCGACGGCAGCCTGATACCTCACCAGATCGGCCGCCGCTGCATCCGCGGCCATGCGATCCGAAACCGCCCCCTTCTCCGCAACCTGCTGCGCTGCGAGCTTCTCGTCAAGGTCGATCTGCGCCGTGTGAATCTGCTCGGTGGTCTGCTCCGCCAGACGCGACAATTCAGTCAGTTCGGCAAGGGCATCAGCCGCCGGATCAGCGCGGACATCGGTTGCCAAAGGCGCTGCAACAACGCCGAAAGCAACCAAAATGCAGACGAGCCGTCTACCCAACGCGCGCGGCAGGACCGCCAGCACAGATGAATTCACAACAGCGAAAACCTTCGGCGAAGTGGGCAAGTACGTATTAGATACGTAGGTCACGGTTAGGTTACGAGGCCAGGCAGCCGCTGTCCAGCCGGGCCTTGCGAAACAACCGGTTTATCCGCTGACGGCCGGAACAGCCCTGAGATCCGGTGTCCCGTGTCCACGCCACTCGAAGCGAACCGCCCCGCGTCCCCGAATAGCACGGCGTGGCACATCCGATACAGGGGCGATGACGAGGACGCGCCCGGCAGGCGCCATCCGCGCCACCCGGCCGACCATGCGACGGTTCTGGCCAACGGCAGGTGCTACCAGCGCGCAGAAGAATGCGATCGCACCCCGACCTCCTCGCCGACACCATGCAGCGCGGCAAGGCAACTCCCGCTTACCTCAGGCTTTCTTGCCCGCCGCGTCGATCAGTCATCTTCGAGCTTGCGCGCTTGAGCGACGCGCCGCGCGTCGATCTCAACGGCCACGGCGAAACGATCGGGCGGCACCGCATCCGCTGGGCCGCACCGCCGGAATTTCTGCGCCGCCCGTGTGGTTCGACGCCATTTAGCCAGCACTTCTGTCCAGCTACCCAACTTCGGTATAAGGCCGCAATCCGTCACTGTGACGGCGCGCTGCTGTGGGCCGCATTGGCAGCCGCGGCCCAGCAGGATATGGGCGCCCACCGCCGCCGTGTCCGACGCGCACACATATTGCGCGGTGCGCCGGACTGCAACGCGGGTGCGACGGCTGCCTCAACGCGCCCTTCGGCGATCGTCGCTACCGGGATAGTGGCGCTGCCCCTCATACCATCGAAAAGTCCGCCATGGCCGCGCAGTCCAGAACTCCGCCTTTGACACGCCAGCCACCGACGAACGCTCAACTTCACCATTAGACGACCGAAAAGTGATGGTCGCCGTGGACACATGTACCTCCGTCCCACCGGCGCAATTCCACGCCTGTGACAGCGATCCACTCACCCACGGCCGCCCAGCGACCGCAGCTTCGGAGCCTCGATAATCCGGTGCTGACATCTGACAACTCCGCCACAACGGCGTGCAATCAGCTTGCGCGCTCGACTAGGTGAACTGCAAGAGCTGAGCCCTCGAAGCCGCAAAGCAATTCCACCAATAGTCTTACTTATTCTCATCCAGCCGGCGGATCCGCCATAAGCCGCCATCTCACATGAGAATCCGCCACGCAAATGCGAACCTACAAGAACAAAATCCCTCGATGCTGGTCAGTACCCCCGAGGGCTGGCGCTCGCGTTCGTCTGGGCCACCCGGGCGGCAAGGTTGGACCCATCCGGCCTCACGTCGTAGCGGTCCATGACGTAGTTCATCGAGGCGGCGATGTTGGCAACCGGTTCGTAGATGCTCGTCGAGGTGCCCGGCTGGTGATAGGCGGCGAAGGTGGTGGGGATGCACTGTGCGGGACCGCGGGAGCTGTTGGCCGGGGCGCCATCAGCCATCTGGGCGCCGTGGGCGTTGGAGTCGGACAGGTTGACGACATTGCCGTTATGGCCGCTTTCGCGGCCGGTGAGCGTCATGTAGCCTTCGTGCCACCTCGTGCGAGCCACCGGGTCGGTGACACCGCGGGCGTCCAGCGCGGCATTGATGGCCGCTGACATGGCCGCGGGCCCCTTGGGGAAGGTGCCGCGCCCGGCGAAACTGACGTCACCCACTGGGATCTTTGCGGCCGAAGAGTCCGGTGCGGCACCACGGGTCGCGGACGCCCGACGCGGCGACGACGAGCCCGAAAGGCCCGGAATCTTGCGGGTCAGGCCGGAGAGCGCCGACAGCGAGCCCAGCGGGGACATGGCGCCGCCGCCCATGGGCATTCCCATGCCGCCGCCCATCGACATGCCGCCGCCCATCGGCCGGCCACCGTAACCACCACCAGCAGAACGAATCATGTTCGCCAACGCGACGTTTCGCTGTTCGGATTTGGTGAGCAGGGCCTTGGCGCGGTCGAGCTGGCCTTCGAGATGATTGACCAGGACCTGCTTGCCCGCCGGGGTATCAGTGCTCGGGGCGATCGCATTGACCCCCGACCGGGTATCGCTCACCACGCCATTCATCCCGGCGCGGCCATCACGGGACTCGTTCGACGCCGCCACCACCTGCGGGCCCACCCCCCGATCGGCACCGATCACGTTGTCCAAAGCGGCCACACCACCGCCGCCAGTCAGCTTGTAGCCCTCTCCCCCACGACCACTCCAGGTCGCCGGCACCGTATCCACCGACACCCGCAGATCAGTCTTGAGGTTCTGCAACCCACTCGTCGAGGGCAACCCCGACGCCGACGCAGCCGGGCCGTACAACTCGCGCGCACCACCGAGCGCGTCTGCGGTCGCATCGACCAAGCCCTGCAAGGACATGAACGGCAGTATCACCCACCACCCACACCACCGACCACCACCAGAACCAAAATCGCTACTCGTCGTGCGGGACGATTCGGTTGTCGAACGCCACGAAAGTGCACGCCGGCGTCGGCTTAGGGTCATAGACCGTGCGCCAGCACGTCTGACACGTGTACGACCTGTGCGGGCCCAGTCCTACCCCGGCGCACGTGGAGCATTGCTGCGTCCCCACGAGAACCTGGCGAGGGCCGCGCAGCGGATGGCCGGCGGGGCAGAATTCCGGCGGGCCAGGCTCTGCGTAGCCCTTGGGCGTCGGTCTCAGCCGCCGCACCATCGCCCGATCATACGTTCAAAGGTTCTCGGCGTGCTTTCATTCGCCTCTAGCGCACGTGCTACGAGGGCCCGGGTGACGCTGCAAGCGTGGGGCGCCGCTCAACGATGGTGTTGTATCGACCCCATCGCCGCTCAACGCCCGGTCAGCTTCGACCAGCGCTTGGGGGTGGCCCACCCTCAAGCTAGGCTTCGTCACCCGCCCATTGCTGAGGCGCTCCGCAGTTGGCGCCGCTAAAACTGTTGATGCACAACATCACTGAGCGCAGCAGACTTTAGGCCTGCGACGGAGCTACTGCAGTTTTCCGCGGAAAACTGCCTTTTCCGCCGGGCAGTTTTCCGCGGAAAACCAGGCGGGCCCGCGACGCCTCTACTGCTTGACGAGCTTACGGAGCTGTGTCGCGAGAGTTCGCGCGCCGGCATCCCCAAGTTGACCGTGCAATGCAATTGCGAGCGCGCTTGGGTCGACGTCAAACCGCTTAAGTGCCCGACTCACCGACCGGGAGTGGGTCTGCGGCGCTCCGGGTCGGTCACCTTGCCCTCGTGACTCCTTCTCCCCTGCTGCGCCGTCCTGGCCCACCTGGTCAGTTTCAGTTTCAGCATTCGTGTCGGATTGCGCTCGATCCCAAGACGCCCGCTGCTCTTCCCAGGGGATTCGCGCAAGATCACGCGCCTCGCGGATCGGAAGTTCGCCGCGCCGAGTAGCTTCCTGAAGCTCGGGCGCCAGCTTGAGGAGTGCACGACGTTGGGACACCCAGGTTTTGCTCTTGTGTAGGTGGTCAGCCGCCGCGTCAGCACTGCCATACTCCCCCACCAGGCTCTCGACTGCACGAGCTTCTTCGATCACGTCGAAGCCTGACCTGTCGACGTTCTCGGCGATCACAGCGGTGAGAAGAGTTGCTCTGTCGGCAGCGAGTTCGTCCTTGATCACGATATCGAGCTCGGGCCGGCCGAACTGGTGCGCCGCTGCCAACCGCCGGTTGCCGAGAATCACAACCCAGCGCGCGTCGATCGGCGTATCGGGATACAACGCTTGATAGGCGCGTTTCGTGACGACTACGACTGGTTGCAGCTGATGCTGGACAATCGAAGCCAGCTCATCAAGGTTGCCGAGGGAGTCGCGCGGATTATGGGGATTACCGACAAGCTCGCGCAGCGGCACTGACCGCGACTGGCCGGCTCGGGGAATGATGGACGCGACTGATGCCCCGTCAACCGACGATTTGTCGCCGATAGTTTCGGCTAGCGCCGCGAAGCTCTTGACACCTCCGCGGCTCATCAGTGAACCTCCGCTGCCATCAACTCGTCGGCGAGGCTGTAGTAGTCCGACGCCGCGTTGGCTGCTTTCCCCGTCTTCTTGTACTGCGTGACGACCACTCCGTCGTTGGATGCATTCGTGTGGATTTTGTAGTGCCGGATCACGGTTTCAGCCAGGGGCCAACCGCGACCTCTAACAAACTCTTGGGTCTCGTTGAGCCAGTAGCTGCCATCGCGACTGTCGTGGTTGTTGATGAAGACGCGGTAGGGGAGCCCGCGCGGCTCCAAGATCTTGCGGATGGTTCGTGCGGTGGGGTCAAAGCACAGAGGCTCCGTCAGAATCGGAACCAGCACTTCGTCGGAAACGTCGAGCACGGTGCGTAGGGCATCTGCGGAGTGCCCAGAGCCAAGGCCGTCTCCGGAACCGTCGGGGTCCAAATCGAACCAGCCCGCGGTGTCGACATACACCTCGTCGATGCTTGGCAGGTTGTTCAACAGCGCCAGATGCTCAAGTGGATCGTCGTGGGCCTGGATCAGATAGAAGGGGAGTTCGCTGACTTGGCTCGCCCACCATGCGGCGGAACCCTGCGGGTCGATCGACACGGCGGCAACTCGAGGATCGGCATCGTCCGGCGAATCCTTACCTAGGCGCTCAGCGCGAACTGCGGCGAGGTTGACGGCTGCGGTGCTCTTGCCGACGCCACCTTTCTGGTTAAGTAACGTGATGACTCTGGACATTGCGTTAGCCCCTTGAGGTATACGAAATGCGCGAATGCGGCGCGCGAGAACGGTCGCCTGTAAGGCTACGTCCGCACGGTTGAATTGCCCTGGCGACACGCGCAACAGTCAAACAACTCCGCTAGTTTTCCGCGGAAAACCGAGCAGTGTCAGCTACCCCGCGGCTTACTCAAACCTGTCCGTGATCGCGTTCAGGAGTATGCCCCAAGCGGCTGTGACCAGCGCGTTCGCGTCAGTTTTCCGCGGAAAACTGCAATGTCGACCGGGTTCTCCGCGGAAAACTGGCCTTGTGGGAGTTGCCATCGGCGTACTCAATCGAGGGTCGATACGCCGCAGCTTGGAGGCAAGTCGGTCGAGCGTCCACGGACCGCGATGGGGGAGGGGCCGCCGGTACCAGACACACCCCGTTCGACCCCAGCGGCCGCGGCTGTCGATCCTCGCTGCCGCCACGGCTCCATCGGGACTCCATGCAGCTCCCGCGTGCGCGGCCCGGCGCAGGCCGCCCTGATAGGTCCGCCGCCGGTGAGGCTCAAGGCTCGGCGATAGCGCATCGCAGCCCAGCGACAATCATCCGTGGGCAACTGCCGCCGGGTTGGTCCGATGGCTCGACGGGCCCTTGCGTTCTGGTAGCCAGTCGCTTGGAGGCTCCACGCCCGGCATCTACGCGTCCGGCCGGGGGCTGCGGTGCTGTCGGTGGGTCGGGGGAGGGCGCAGCGCAAAAGCGTGATCGAAGGGTGTGGCGCGAGCTCATTTGCGCTGGCCCGCCATGGTGGACCGTGCCTACGCTCCTTAGGCCGCTGCGCTCAGAACGGCGCGCTCAAGGTTGCCCGGCGGCGTCCCTCGGGTCGGCCGCTACGCCCGGGGTTTGACGTCCGCGGCGGTGACGTCCGCGGCCAGCGCTTGATGTAGCAGCTCGATTGCAGCGTCCCAGATTGGATGCGGGTTTCTGCGGTAGTAGACGCGGCCCATGCCGTCTTGTCGCGTGATGAGGCCAGCCTCAGCGAGGTCCTTCAACGGGGTTTGCAGTGCGCTCTGCGCAGGAAAGTTCAGCTCGGCGGCTAAGTCGCTGGGGTTGACTAGGCCGTCACCCTGGGCAATGGCGGCCATCGTCGCCAGCCGGTGTTTCTGCCCAAAGACAACCGAGGAGAGCTTCTGCACTCCCGCCGATTGCGCATAGGACACGCCTGACATGCTATTACAGGAATCGTGTTACACAGTTCGTGTTACTGATATTCTGTTACACAGATCCCGTAATGGCTGGTCAAGAGCTTAGAGCAGCCTTCCCAACGAGCTGATCGGAGCGGTCTGGTGGCGGACATCAGTGCGAGCGAAGACACGGCTGGTCGACGGCGCAACTGGCGCCACCGGGAGACCCGTGCTTCATCCAAACTCGTGGCCAAGCGTGTCAGCGAGGAAGATCATTCAGCATTGACTCGGTACGCCGAGTCCCGTGGGGTCAAGGTTGCCGAGCTGCTGGCGCCGGCGGTGGAGGACCTCATCGCCCGAGCGCATGCGTTCTGTGAGCAGGACGATGCGCTGCCGCGCCCGTTGAAGGTGTCCTAGAGCCTCGACTGATTCCTGCAGGCCTCAGCTGTCGACTGAGGTCGTCCAAGCGCGTGCAGGCTCTGCCCGGCGATCTGGCCCGAATGTGCCCGTAGTCGTGGACAGCGCGAAAGTCGGTCGGGAATGCTGCGCTGTGACGGCCCAGCAACGAAGGCGGACATTTGATGACGGCATTGCTTAGTGACGCCGCGTGCGGCTCGCTACAGGAGGATGAACCCCGTCCTGACCGCACCAACGGTCTTGCAGACGGCACCAGACCCTTAGCGCTCAACGAGGAGCAATCAGCCTTATCTGCCAGTGCGAGGCACTCCCATCAAGCGTCGAAGCTATCGCTCGTTCGTATAACCCGCGCCGCGGCGGTCGGAATCACCGTCCTAGTTGCAGTTTTCAGCTTCGCGCTTTCATTTTCATCGCTGGCTGATCTCGCGGCTCGCACGGTGTGGCCGGACAAGTTCGCGTGGCTGTGGCCGGTCATCATTGACGGGACGATCGTGCTTGCGACGATGGCGCTGGTGACGTTTTCTGCCTACCCGGAACAGCGCGGACCCCGCCGGTACTTTTGGGCGCTACTAACGGTGGGCGCAGCAGTCAGCGTGGCGGGGAATGCCGTACACGCAATGCTGCCCGACGGCCGGCTGCCCGAGCAGCCATTGGGATCGTTGGGTGCCGCGGCGGTCGCCTGCGTTCCGCCATTGGCGCTGGTACTCGTGACGCACGGGCTTTCCATTTTGTGGCGATTCACGCCCTACGAGCAGCCCGACGAGACTGCCCAACGACGGGAAGACGCCCTAGCCCTAGCGGCTGACCGCCTTGAACGATGGGAAGCCGTGGCCGCAGCAATTCACGAACGCGGGCAAATAACCTCCTATCCCACAGCCAAGATCGCGGCCGCCCTCCGGCTTCTCCACGACACTCAACCGCCCCTTGCGCTGCGTCAGATCGGTCAGCGGCTCGACCTGCGGCACGACACGGTGGCAAGAATCCGAGACGCCGCGAAAAGTGTGCTCGCCGAGAGCACCCTACGACCGGGGGCTGCTCGGTCCCCGATTTCGGGTGACGTTTCCGAGCGGTCGTCAGTAGACCAGGAACGATGAGTGGCCCGTCGCCTAAGTGTGCTGCTCCTCATGCAGCTGCCGCCCAAGCGGTTCAGAAGCCGGCGCCCTTGCGAACTGATACCCGGAGGCCCCGCCGGCCTTCTTCAACCACGATGCGGTCCATGATTCTGCGCGCAGATGATCCGGGAGCTGGCCGGCCTGCCACTGACGCTCCTCGTACATGTCGTCCACACTCTGGTCCGGCGATCGTGCAGCGATAGCGCGGAGTGCATAATAGGCACCCCCATATGGGTGTTGCGGCACGTGGGCAGTGGGGCAGTGGCGACTGCCTGGCCCGCCACGCGAGCAGCCGCGATAGCAGCTGGATCAATGATCTCTTTGGCGGCCGAATGGGCATCCAGCGACGCCTTACGGATCACAGCCACGCTGATCTGACCAGTGCTTACCCACACACGCCCAGTCTCGATTGCCCGCCGGGGACGCAGGTCGATGGGATCAACCGCCTCGAAGGTCGGCAACACGCGCTCGGCGCAATCAAGTGCCCATGTCGCCATTGCACGCTGATCGTCACGCGAGTACTTCTAACTCACCACCTTTCATCCGGGGACAAAGACCGCCCACAACCTCAGTCTGGCGTGTCACGGACCTCATCAGACAGCACACCTAATCGGCGAAATGCCTTTAACTGAAACTGTTGTTCGGTTCGGCCGTCGCTTAACGACGTCGCCGGTCCCGGCTCCGCCCCAACAATCTTGGGGGAGCCAGCCGCCGAAGATTGATCATCGGCCCCGCCGCCGGGTTATTGCCGCCAACACTGCGGCGACCTCAGCGCGTCCCGGGCCATGCAGTGCTTCCCGTCCGACTTCCCTTCCACGGGCGTGCTCCTGGCGCTCAGCTTCGCGCTGGATAGCCCGTTCCGCGCGCTGAGCGGCCTCAGCAGCAGCGGCGGCTTCCGCGTACGCCATAGGCCGCACCGACAGCTCGTTATGCGCCGTGTACGCCGCCAAGATGGCTCCGATCAGCCCGATCGGCCGAGGGGGAGCGTCAGAAATCCGGTGGCCACCGATCAGCCATTCCGACACAGCCGCGTTCAGGTCCTCGGCGGTCCATCCGGCACGGGCCGGCGCGGCCAGAACCGCTGCCCAGGCGCCGGTACCGTACTTGCGTGACCACGGTGGAGCCTTCGGATGCTCGCGCCACGTTCGCGCCAAGCGCTGCCCGTTTCTGTCGATGTTTCGGCGGCGCGTAGCGACGCCTTGCCGGGCGCCTCTGGCGCCCGCGTGGGTAGTAACCAGTCTCCTTAAAGGTGAGATAGCTGTCTTAAGTGGGGACCGTTCCAGGTGGGGTGTCAGTATGTGGATAACCCGGGTGACCTGCTGGTTGTCGTGCAACGCCCAGACTGAGGCCCACCCACGGGATCGATCACCCATCCGCCAGGACGCCATCCGCTCCACGAACGTCCGCTGGCGGCCGCGGACCACCTCGGTGGCCACGCCGAGCAGACGTAAGCACTCCCGCGCCCGCTGAACAGTACGTTCCGAGAACCCCGTCCGCGTCGCGAGCGTCGCCACACTCGGCCGGCAGTTTCGTCCGGTGCTGCGGTCAGCGAAGCGCGCCATTTCCGCGGCGATGGTTACCACGGCTCGCTTGGAGACCGGCGCCGTCATCTGTTCCCGGATCTGTGGGTACCGCTGGTCGTAGGCGCACGCCACGGTGACCTGTGCCCAACGTGTAGGGCCTCCGCTCCAGCACGCGACGCCGGCATGGGCGTCCGACCCGAGTTCGAGGTTGACGAACTGGGCGGGAGAGGGCAGATCGCGCCCGGCCATACGGCGACCACGACGGATAGCCAAGACGTCCGCCACCGGAGTGGTTCGGATCGTGCCGCGGCGACGCACGGCGGTGCTGCAGCCGCGATATGCACGGGGCGAATTGTCCACATTCGGGGTGGACATATGGAGAAACGCGGTGCGCAAGTCTGGACCAGTGCCAACGCATGCGCTACCGTGAGACCTGTCTTCCACGACAGTTCCCTTCGGGGAATGTGGCGTTCGCGCCCGACCCGCCCTCCGGTTCCAGCCGGGGGGCAAAGTCGTTTTATCGGCGCTTTCGCCTATTCAGATGTGGGAAGTTGGCAGTGGTTCCTCATGGCACCACTGGCGTCGTCACATCGCCAAGGGCAAACCCTCCTGAATCGCTGATAGGGGTAGGGCACCCCCACCGAGGATCTCGGCGATGGCACGAGCGTTGTACACCGAGCGGGGGAGTCCAGCGTCCTGTGCTCGCGCGACGAGCTCGCCAGCGACGGCTGGGTGGACTCGTACTGTGCAATGTCTCGTAGCGGTGCTGGGCCGTGTCAGTGCGCGGACGTCGGTCCCGACGCGGAGCGTCAGGATCAGCTGGTGGTGTCGAATAAGGTCAGGACGGTCGACGTGCCATGCCAGGAGGTCGGCCAGAAATGGTGACCGGTCGAGACATGCACGCGTCTGGTCCACCAGGCGTTCCAGGCTCGGCCAGAAGGTGGCAGTGACGACCACTCGCGGACCGAGATGCGGGCGGCCGCGGGGTGTAGCCGCCTGTTGCGCAGTCAATTGCGTTGCTCCTCTCACGGTCGTTTCGCGCTTGTCGCTGGTCCCTGACGGCGTCGATCTTGTGACCTCTGCGGCTCCTGATGCGAGTGGTACTTGACGAAGTTTCGCACGCAAGTGGCGGATTAACCGCCGAGACACGCTGGTCACCACCAGATCGTGGCAAGGTTCGAGCAGAGCTGATCCTTACGCACCCTCTTTCAGAAAAGCCACCGACACGCCGAACATTGGAGATCAGATCGTGATCTTGGGGGTGTCGGCACCGAGATTTACAACGAATGTGCCAAGGGTGGTGGACCGCCACCGCCTGCAAATCTATGGTCCGACGCATGAACTCCTTTGTCGCGCATCTGCTGGCCGCAGTGCTCGCCGACGCAGCCGATCAGCTGTCCGGCACACCGCCCAGTGCGCAGATCTCGGTGGCAGACAGAACCGTCTCGTGCTGCGGAGGCGCTGAGGCAAGGGGCCGCTAATGGCCACCGCGGCCGAAGTCGTGGCGGCAGTTGACCACATCATGCGGTTCAAGCCTGACTGGCGCGGAACCCTCAACGACTCCGACTTCGCCGCGCTCAACGAGATGTACCAGCGGGCCAAACATCACCCGGAGGAATGGCTGAGCAACCGCGATCTGCCCACCACGATCGACGACAAGTATCTGGGTGCGCTGCGGCTGGACAATCCCACCCTCTTCGATGGGGGGAAGCTGGTCGACCCGCTCGGCGCGCCCCCGGCGACAGTGCCGGCCAGTGTCGACGCCCCGCCTGCCGCGCCTGGCCAGGCCCCCCCAGCGCCTGCCGACGACGGCTTTTCCGGTCGTGCGGCTGAGGCTTCTCAGCGTGTCGATGACGCGTTGGCCAAGAACACGACCGCCCTGGCCGAGGCCGACGAAGAACTCGTCGATGCGGTTCTGGGTGCCAAGACCGGATCCGATGAGGGCAAGGCGCAGCTGCAGGCACTGCAAGCTGCACTGGTGGACCAAATCCACAAGCTGGGACCAACTTTGGACACTCCGGCCGGTCAACAGCAGCTCAACGACTTTCTGCAGAGCAAGACTCAAGAAATCCTGGGCATCGTCAAGTCCTCCGGCATGGACGCCGAATCCAAGGCCGAAGTGCTCGATGCGCTTTCGCAGCGCTACGACGCGGTGAAGGACTCGGCTGGTTCCGGTACCGGCTCCACGGACCCGGCCACGACCGGGGGCAACGGCCAAAGCGGTAGCGGCACAGGCGGTTCCGCGGGAGGCGCACCGGCACCGGCCGACACTGGCACCGGGGCTGGCGACCCCCTGGCCAGTGACCCTCTGCTGGATGGGTTGGCCTCTGATCCGCTGATGGCAGGCCTTGGTGGGTTGGCCGGACCGGCGATGGGTGCGCTGTCTGGGCTTCCGGGCGCGATGGGCTCGATGATGCCGGGAATGGGCGGCTTCGGCGGCGGAGGTGGCCTGGGCGATTTGGGCGGGGCGATCGGCGGCGCGATCAAGGAAGCTGCGTCCGCGCGACCGCCTGAGGACGACCCTGCCGAGGCGCTCAAGGATGATCCGCTGGCGGCCACGCCGGACGGTTCTGAGCGGGACAACCCTGAGGATGAAAAGTCCGACGAAGCCGCTGCCGACGACGCCAAGACAGATGACCCGGCGACCGAGCCCGCGGCGGCAAAGCCTGCTGACGGAGCACAGCCTCAGCCGGTAGCCGCTGAAACCGGTCAGGTTCCTCCTGCCCAGCCCGGCCCCGACGTTTCGGTGAAGCTGCCGGACGGATCGACCGTCACCGCAGAGAGCCCGCAGCTGGCCCACGCCGGCCGCCTGGTCCTCGAAGGCGCCAGCCTCGACGACGCGGCCGGACAGGCCCACATCACAGTGCTGCCCCCCGGTGCACCGGTCAACGATCCGGTCTCGCCCAGCCAACTCAGAATGATGGACTACGCCCAGTTCACCGATCACCGCGTGATGGCCCTGGGCAACGGCAAGGTCTGGCTGAACGGACAGGTCACCCCTGTTGAGGAGATGCCCACCGGCCCGAATTTCCTGGGCTGGGCACGTCCGCAGATCCAGACAGCCCCTGCAGCTCCGGCAGCAACCGTGCTGGCGGGGGCCAATTGAGTGTCCGCACCTACAGACGAACGGGGTTAAATTATGAGTGTGGTTGTACAGGTCGATCCCTCTGAGCTGCGTCGTCGCGCAGAAGTGCACGCGCAGGCGATCGATCAGATCGTGGCCGCACGCGCCGACAACGAGCGGATGACGACTGAGGCGCAAACCTTGGGCCCGCTGTATCACCAGGTCAAAGCGTCGGTCAGCGAGGTTGCAGCCAAGCGCGACGCCGCGTTGGCCAGCGAGCAGGCTCGGCATGAGCAGATGCGTGACGCCCTGCTGGCCTCGGCAGCTGAGTACGAGCGAGTCGAGGCTGAGAACCGGGCGCGCGTGACCATCAGCCCGTCCGACACTTAAGGGGGGCTGGTGTTTGAGTCGGCGCAGCAGACAACGGTGGAAGTCTTCGAGGCAACCAGCCACGACGAGTCCATCATCGTCTCTGTCGACCGCCAGGGTGCGTCGGTCGGGGTGCAGCTGGAGCCCGAGGCGATGGATCTCGCCGACGAGGAGCTCGCGGCGCGGATCATCCGCCTGAACACCCTGGCTTACCTGCGATCACAGTTGGCGCTGCGGTTGGAGATGGAAGGCAATCGTGTGGAGAACGTGGGCTCGTTTCTGCCCACTGAGGACCAGGTGGCCGCGTTCGCTATGACCATCGACTTTTAAGGGGGGAGACATGCCAAGCAGTGGGGGGCCACGCGTTGATGTCGACTTCGGCGGGATGGCCACGCTCGCCGCGACGATGACCTCGGCCGCAGGCAGTCTGGCCGCGCTGGCCGCTGCGCCCCCCGTGCACGCCCCGCTGGCGCCAGACGAGGTGTCGACCACGGCGGCGGCGCGGCTCTCCGAGCATGGGGGAGTGCTGTCCAGTCGGGCATTGGATGGTGCGGCAGTCCTCACCGCCGCCGCCCAAGCCGTGGCCGCGGTGAGCATGGACATGGCTGAACGCGAAGCCGCCAATGCCGCATCACTGGCGTTGCGAGGGGCACCCGCGGCACCGGTAGGCGGACCGGCGACCCAGGCTGCAGTCAAGACCAACGCGGTAGCTCCTGACACCCCGATTTCCCCGATGGCCCCGCGACCCGGGGAGGTGACCGCTGGGCTGATCGAGGCGGGCAGCAGCAGCACCGGCACGACCTTTCACACTGCCTGCCAGGCCTACCAGGGCGCTTTTGAGGCGTGCGCCGTCGCTGCCCGAAACGCTGAGAGCGCCGTAGCGGCCGGCATCACCGGGCGAACCGGACCACAGCTGGCGGCCTCGCTGAACAAGTTCGCATCCTGGGCCGATCAGATGGCGTCCCACTCCGCCACGGTCGCCCAAGCCGCACAAGATCACGGTGGCCGCTTTGACCGCACCCAGCAAGAAACTCCGCGCACCCAGGCGTTCGCCGACACGCGGCAGTCCATGACCCGCGCGCAGATGCTGATGATGCAGACCGGCGGCCTGATGGGCGCTGACCAGTTCGTGCGGTACGGCAATCACCTGCAGCAGCTCGACACCACAGCCACCACGGCAGGGGTGTCCTATCACCTAGGCGAGTTGCCCCAAGCTCCGCCGCCACCGCCGCCGGTCACCGACATCGTGAAGGACGGGTCCAGTACGCCGAGCGAAGGGTCCGGGCAACCAGGGGAGCGGAAGCCCGGCGACGGCGAAGATCAGTCCGGCGCAGCTGCGTCGTCAGATACCGGCGCCGCGGCCAGCGAGACCGGGGGCGGCGACCCCTTGGCCGACCCACTGGCCGATCCTGCCGCCGATCCTCTGCTGGCCGGCGGCGAGGGCGCTTCGCCGATGGGCGGTGACCCGATGCAGCAGATGTTGCCGATGGCGGCAATGGTTCCTTCCATGCTCGCAGGCGCTCTCGGTGGCGCCATGGGGGCAGTGACCAGCGTCCCGCAGCAGCTGATGGGCGCCGCTCAGCAGGTCATGCAAGGTGCTGCGTCAAGCCTTCAGGAGGAGCCTGACCTCGGGCTCGACGACGCTTCGCTCGATGACGCAGGACTGTCTGACTTCGGTGGTGGCCTCGGCAGCGGCGGTGGTGGCGGCGGTGGGGGCGGCATGGAGCCAGCCGGTCTCGACACCTCTCTGCCTCCAGGCGGGGGCGCGCTGGCCGCTGCCTCAGCGCCCACCGGTGGGGCACCGTCGCTGCCGTCGAGCGGTGGGGCGGTCCCGCCCGGCTCACCCGCGCCCGCCGGTGCCGGTATGGGCGGGATGGGAATGATGCCGCCGATGATGGGCGGCATGGGTGCCGGTGGCGGCGCTGGTGGCGATCGGGCGAAACCGCCACCGGACAAGACCGTGGTCATCCCCTCCATTCCGAACGGGGAACCGGTCAAAGGTGAAGTTGAGCGCCGCCAAACTGTCAGCGTCGACAACGCCGCCGCAACCAAAGCGACACCTACTGATCGGGCTGCGCCAGGGCGGCCGCGCCGCCGCGTCACAATGCCACCCGATCCCGAAGGGGATGCGAAATGACCGCAGCACACGGATCCGCCGCGAGGCCGGCGACCACACCGACCAACGGTGCCCGCCCGGCTGCCTACAAATCGGACGCCGAGCTGGTCGCCCAAGCCGTCGCGCGCATCGAGCGTGTGCAGCAGACCCTGCGGGATCTCCGCAAGAAGTGGGCCAGCATCGACGTACACATGGAAAGCGCTGATGGCGATGTCCAGCTGTCGGTCAATCACCATGGGCGGCTGGTGTCATTGTCGCTGGCCCCGGGATGCACCACCCGCTACACCAACGAGGGACTCGAGCGGGTCATCAGCACGACGTTGCAAGCCGCGGTCGCCGACGCCTACGCCGAGCGTGAAGTCATCGAGCAGAACGCAGAAAAGGCAGCCGAGGAGGCAGCCCGGCTACTCAACAACCTTCAGCAATGAAGAGCCCGCAGCGAGCTGGTTATGGCGGATCGGGCCGTGCTGGTAGCCACATGTCGTCTATCGGCGTTACGGTTGATGTATGAGTGAGGGCACGTCACCGCAGGTCGGACCCGCTGCCGCGGGTCCCGGCTCGCCGTGGGCACCCCCACGCGGACCAGAGCAGCCACCCGTGGGTGGATTCCCGCCGCCGGGCAGCCCGACCGGTGTGCTGCCTCCTCATGCGTCCCAGGCAGCCCCGTACATGCCGCCGCCGGCAACCCCGCCGCGTCAACGCACGCCGAAGTTGGTGTGGGGACTCTCGGGCGGCGCAGTCGTACTTGCGGTAGCGGCAGTAGTGATGGGCGCTCTTGCTTGGACGCGCCCCGACCCAGCGCCGGTCACCACAACAGTGACGCCCTCCGCACCTGTTTATAGCGCCGAGGAAGTCAGCGCTGCCCGCGACGAGGCGTGCGCGGCAGCTAAGTCGGTGGTTGCCGCCGTCTACGAGGCCTCCGTGCCCCTCGTAGCGGCGCTACCCAACCGAGAGAGCCCCGAATACAAAGCCGCACTCGCCAATGAGCAGGCGGTGGTCCTGGTGGAGATGGAGTACCTGCGGCTGCACATCCCGCCGGCCACGCCACGCGAAATTGCTGACCCGATGGGCGACTACATCGATGCCACGCTTGCCGTGCTGGCCGCCGATACCAGCGGCCAGGACCGCAACCTACCCGCACAGCAGGGCCAGACCGCGATGGACAAAGCCCACGCGGCCTGCCAGAAGTAGAAGGGACAACTTAATGCCTGCAGTTACCAAGCCCTTCAACCTCAAGCCGGTCGAGGCTCACGCCGCGAACGCGTCGGCTCCTGCGTTGGTTGCCGAGACTGTGGCCCAAGCGCCGTCTGGCGCAGCGTCATCCGGCGCTGTTGCTGCCTGCGCGGCCCGTCCGATGTGGGCGCCGCTGACAGAGACCATTGCCGAGGATGAAGTAATTCGCCAGGGCCTCAACGCGGGCGGCGGACGGCGGATCGCGGGCATCTATCAGCGCAAGACTGAGTCCGTCACGTCGATGGAAACGATCGAGAACGAAAACCGGCAGTCGCTCACCCTCATCCCCAGCGGAGGGACCGTAACGGTATGACTACTTACGCGACCTCAGCGACCCACCAGCACCCCCAACCCGGTGGTCCACCCGCACCTCCCCCCCAAAACGCGGGTGGGCCACCAGCTCAACTGACACCGCGACCACGCCGCACCGGAATCGTCGCCGCTGCAAGCGCATTCGCCATTGCCGCCGCCGCGACAGTAGGAACGGCGGTCGCGCTCGGCAGCCCGATCACACCTGCTCAGCACATGGTCAACGTGTCCCCCCCACCATCACCAGCCGATTACAGCAGCGCCGAAGTCCTAGCATCAAAGACCACTGCGTGCGAGGCCTGGGAGCAGGCGGCTTTGACGACTGCTGCTGCCGCCCGAGCGCGCGCCGCTGTTGCGCCGGGCGAAGGCGCCATGGACGCTCGTTTCGACGCCAGAGCCAACGAAAAGCGCGTCAGCATGTCGCAGGTCTCCTTCCTGCGCACTCAGATTGAACCTGCCGCGCCCGAAGACATCGTGGCCCCCATCAGCGCCTGGATCGCTTCCGAGATCGACAGACTGCATTTCGTAAACATGCGGGACTGGCCAGCGGCAAGTGCGGCCCTTCAACGCGGCAATGACCTCGTGGATGTGATCGCGCCTGCGTGCGGGTTGCGCTAATGCCATCGACAGGGGGAGGGGCGGGATCGTATGGCCCGCTGATCGTTACGCCGGACATGGTTCCGCCGGACGCTGCCCATTGGGACGCCCAGGAACAGTCCTACAAGGCGGGAGCGGCGGCATGGGACGGTATCCACCAGCAGATCGTGCAAGACAATGCCGCATTCCGCGACGCGGCCGACTCCACGGGATTCGATAGCGCACATCAGGCTGGAGCAATGCTGGCTGAGGAAGCCAAAACCATCAGTGAGTGGCACGACGGTGTTGCGAAGAAATGCAACGGCATTGCCGTGGTACTCCGCGAAACTGCTGCAGGGCAAGACCAACTGGTCCGTGATGCGGACGCCGCGATCAACGCCGCCAAGCTCCCGGGGGAGCGCGAAACTTTAGTAACCGCGTACCACGCCCAGGCCCGAACCCAGACCGGTTGGGGCGTGGAAGCGGCAATGGCGCTGCACACTTCTTTCAAGGCCACAGCCGAAAACACCCGCGCTCTCGACCTTCTCACTCGCTACGGTGACATCGCGGCGAGCCCCGCAATTACCCCCGTCGACCACAACACATCACCTGGGATCACCCAAGAAGACGATCCATTAAAGCGCACCGATGACGCGGGCGACCCGGTGGAAAGCCCGAAGACGCCCCCCGCCGATCCCACAGGATCCGGAGCTACTCAATCAGGGATTGAGCCCGGCACCTCCACGGCACCAGGCGACGGTGCACTCGCCGCGGCGGCCAGCCCGCCGGTGACACAGGCGACTCCCGGTGCGACATCACCGAGCCGAGCGGCTACACCGCTTGGCGGTGGTGGCATGCCGTCGATGGGCGGCATGGGATCTGGTGGTGGCGGCCTTGGTTCCGGCGGTGGTATGCCGAAAATGCCGGGCGGCCTTGGCTCCGGCGGCATGCCGGGGATGGGATCTAATCCGTTGAGTAGCGGCATGGGTCAGGTGCCCGGCGCGGGAAGCGGATTGCCAGGTGGTGGAGGGGTTCCGGGCGCAAGCACCGGCGCTGGTTCACCGGCGGCGGCTTTCTCCCAGGGCTTGTCGACTGGGGCGGGCATCGGTGGTGGGATGCCGTCTGCTCCACCGGCTCCGCCGAGTCCGTCGCCGGCGCTGACTGGAGGGGGACACGCGGCACCGGTGGCACCCGTCTCGGCTGCTCCCGGTGGTGGCGTCTCACCGGCCTCAGCTCAGCCGGGCATGGTCACTCCGGCCGCTCCGGCGGCCGCCACTTCGACCGGGGCCGGAATGGGCACTGGTGGTGGTACTCCGATGATGTTGCCGCCTGGGTCGATGGGTCCACCGGCCGGCGCTGCGCCGCCGCCTCCGGCGACGGTCCCGGCGGGCACGCTCGCCGCTGGTGGCAATGCGCCTGCAACGCCGTCGCCGCCAGCAGGCGCCGGAGGTGGTGCGACGCTGATTCCGGCGAGTGTGGTCGCAGCGGGCCAGTCCGCTGCCGCCCGGGAGCGGCGTGAGTCGGCCGATGCGGCGGCGGCGAAGGAGTTGGCGTGGAAGCTCCAGCACGCTGCTCAGGCGGTCGGTTATCCGATCGAGTGGGCGGTGGGAGTCTTTCGTTCACCTAGCGGCACTGAGACTGTCGTGACGTCCAACGATGGGGCCAGCTACATTCCCGCTGGTGTCTATGTGCCCCGCTCAGCACGCGTACTGGCAACGGATCCTTTGTTGGACGACCATTTTCGACAGTTGTGGTTCGGCTGGGCTGACCCGGCGCGAGTGCTCATCGAGTACGCGCAGCTGCGCGCTGAAATGGGTTGGCGGCTGGTGGCGGCTGCGACGACGGGCCCGTTAACGGCGCTGCGCGATGCCGGCGTGGAGCATCCGCCGTCATGCACGCGACAGACGAACCCGCTGCTTCAACCGGGCCAGCAGACCGCTGCGCCCGGGCTGGACGGAATGCACGAGCACCGATTGGCGGCGCTGTGGCCTGATGTGTATCCGCGGCTGCTGCGCGTCATGGACGCTGACCCCCTGCTCCAGGACAGGATCGTCGCTGCGGCCAGCGCCCTGCTGATGAACACGGCCACCACCCAGGGCGTCGCGGTCGAAGGGGGAATCCCCAACGCTGTTCGTCAGATCTGGCTGACACGCGGCGGAGATCGGGATCCAAGCCCACAGCAGTGGGCTGAGTACGACGCGGCGGCCAAGGACTTCAATACCGTCACGTCGATTTTTCGGCCGGGTTTCGTTGGCCAGGCCGATCCGAGCGAGACCATCGAAGAACTTGCTCGCTATCGCGCGCACTGGATGGTGGCGCGCACAGCCGAGCTGATTGGTGGATGGGCTACACGGCCGCTGCCGCTGCCCGACATGTGTTACGCAGCTGCGACCGCCGGGAACGTCCATATCCGCGATCTGATCGTTGAGTCGCTGGCCAGCGTCGAAGAGGACCTCGTGCACGCTGGGTGAACGCGCCCAGTCCACATTAGCCTCGATCCACTGATGAATTGGCTGGTCAGTGAGTGTCGGAACGAGGAAAGTGCCCCTTGAGCTGGGATGATTGGTGTTCTCTAGGCATCAATCAGACCGGTTCAGAAAGGCACTTCCAGTGCAAGTGTCCCATAGGTTCGCCGTGTCCTCGGCAGTGTTCGACGATGCCCATCTCGTGTCGTGCGCTGGGCTTGTGCCGGTGATGACCTTGGCGGAGCAGTGCGGACTGACGGCGCTGCTGGAACGCAAGGTTCGGTTCACCTGCGAGCGGATCAAATCTGGTGCGGCCAATCCGTCACCCAAGCTGAGCACGCTGATCGCCGGGATGTGCGCCGGTGCAGACAGCATCGATGACCTCGACATCGTGCGCTGCGGCGGGATGAAAACGCTCTTCGACAGTGTGTATGCGCCATCCACGATCGGAACTTTGCTGCGGGAGTTCACCTTCGGTCACGCTCGCCAACTCGATGGTGTGCTGGGAGAACACCTGGGCGCACTCTGCGAGCGAGTGCCACTGCTGCCCGGTGCTCACGAACGGGCATACATCGACATCGACTCGCTGCTGCGCCCGGTCTATGGTCACGCCAAACAGGGCGCTTCCTACGGACACACCAAGATCGCCGGGAAACAGATCTTGCGCAAAGGTCTCTCACCGTTGGTGACCACCCTGAGCACCGACCACGGCGCTCCGGTGATCACCGGAGCCCGACTGCGGGCCGGAAAGACCAACTCTGGCAAGGGCGCAGCGAGCATGATCGCTGCGGCCGTGGCGACCGCCCGCGGGGCCGGAGTCAGTGGCCAGATCCTGGTCCGCGGCGACTCCGCCTACGGCACCAGCACCGTGGCCGCGGCCGCCCGCCGCGCCGGAGCCCGGTTCTCGCTGGTGCTGAACAAAACAACAACCGTGGCTGCGGCGATCGAGTCGATCCCCGAGAACGCCTGGACCCCCGTGTCCTACCCGGGTGCGGTCCGCGACCCCGACACCGGTGTCTGGATCTCCGATGCCGAAGTCGCCGAAATCGGCTACACCGCCTTCAGTTCCACCGAAACCCCGATCACCGCCCGCCTGATCGTGCGCCGCGTCAAAGACGCCCGCTACCCCGACGCGTTGTTCCCGGTGTGGCGGTATCACCCGTTCTTCACCGACTCCGACGAACCCATCGATGCCGCTGATATCACTCACCGCCGCCACGCGATCATCGAGACCGTGTTCTCAGATCTGATCGACGGACCCCTGGCCCACATGCCCTCAGGACACTTCGCCGCGAACTCAGCATGGATCCTGTGCGCGGCTATCGCCCACAACCTGCTGCGCGCCGCCGGCGTACTCGCCGGAGGAACCCACGCGGTGGCCCGCGGGGCCACCTTGCGCCGCACAATCGTCAACGTCGCGGCCCGGCTGGCCCGGCCCCAACGCCGACCGATCTTGCACCTACCAACACATTGGCCGTGGACAGACCAGTGGCTGGCACTGTGGCGCAACACCATCGGCTACAGCCCACCAGCAGCCACCCCCGCCTGACCACCGCCGAGAGGCCCGACCAGAAAACCACAGGAAAAGCTGGACAGACCAGCGACTACCTCGTGCTCACACCCCTGCAGACCGAAAAACAGCCACAACAGACACATCAACCACTTCAGTCCACGGATCGAGGATTAGGCGTCGACCTGATGCCAGCGCAGCAACCTCGCCTAAATTCGTTCGCAGTCAATTTGGCTGCGGTGGTGGCTGACTCGTTGTTTTGCACGGTACGGTTTTGGAGTGCCGATGAATCTGGCTTCCAAGACACAGGTGCGAGGTCATTACTTCCTGCGCCGGCGGCTGGGATTTGCATTTCAGCGCCGGTCGGTGCGTATGCAGACCGACCGCATGCGTACGCAGCGATTGATGTTGATGATCTCGGCGCTGCTCGCCGTCCTGGTGATGGTGGGGGCGCTCGTGGTGGGCTGGCTACGGCCAGCGGGCTTGGTGAACGACTCCAAAATCGTGGCCGACCGCAAACTCGGCACGGTCTTCGTGTCAGTGGACGGCCGGCTTCATCCGGCGCTGAATCTGGTGTCGGCATGGCTGATCGCCGGACAACCGTCCGAGCCGACGTTCGTCAGTCCCGACGACCTCGCCAAGTGGCCGCGGGGGCCGCTGGTCGGCATCGAAGGCGCTCCTACCGAGCCGCCCAAGGTGCTCACTCCTGAGGTGTCGCGCTGGGCAGTGTGCGACACGGCGTCCGAGACGATGAGCGGGCGTCCGGTGATCACTGGGATTAACGGTGACCTCACGCTGGGCGACCGCGCCCGCGAGGTCGCCCCTGATACTGCGGTTGTTGGCATCTTCAACGAGCAGGCGTATGTCATCACCAATGGCGTGCGGATGCCGGTCGATCTTTCCGACAGGGCAGTAGTGGAGCCGCTGGGGTTGGAGGAAGCCGGTGCCCCGGTTGTGCTCTCTCAGGCCATGGTCGACGCTTTGCCTGCCGGTAGGCCCCTGGTCGTCCCGGGGGTGCCGGGGGCGGGCCAGCCCAGCACGGTCAATCTGGGTACGACGACACCGATGGTGAACGGCGCGGTCGTGGTGTCTCAGGACGTGGCGTCGGGTCAAGACCAGTTCTACGTGGTACTCGGCAGTGGTGTGCAGCCGGTGTCCTCAGTGGTGGCGGCCATGCTGCGGCAGCGCGATTCATTCGGCGTCTCACAACCTCCCCGCATTTCCCCGGACGTCTTGGGCGATGTTCCCGTGCGGGACGTGCTCGACGTGACCGGGTATCCCGCGGAGCCACTCAAAGTCGTGGACTGGCGCGCCGAGCCTGTGCTGTGTGTGGCGTGGGATCGGGGAGTCACGGATCGGCAAGCCCGCCAACGACTTCTGGTCGGGCGAGCATTGCCGGTGACTGCCGAGCAGGAGGCGCATCTGGTTCCTCTGGTCGTCAGCACTGCCGACCAGGGCACGCTGGCCGATCAGGTTCTGCTCGCTGACAGTCCGGCAACGTGGGTCTCGACGACGGGTGCGAGCGCTGAGTCCGCTCGTCGGGAAACTCTTTGGCTGATCAGTGAATCCGGCGCGCGCTACGGCGTGCCGTTCGACGATGAAGCACTGCAGTCGCTGGGACTCAAGAATGTCGCGCCGCGCTTGGCGCCATGGCCACTGCTTCGCGTATGGCCGGCGGGCCCGGAGCTGTCGAAGCAGGCGGCGATGACCATGCACGACACGTTGGCCGGCTCTGCGGCCCCGATCACCGAACAAGGACGGTAGACCGCATGGCAACAGTGAAGCCCCGTCAAGGCTCGGTGAAGATCCCACCGACGATGGGCGGCCGCGAAACGGTGCCCGAACCGCTGGAGGCCCCCCGGCCGATTCCACGCAGCAAGGCCGCGATCATCCTTCCCGTTGTCATGGGCGTCGCGTTCCTCGGGATCATGGCCCTGATGCTGTCTCAGCCCGGTCTGCGCAGCGGAACGATGGGCATGATGACCCTGTTGTTCCCCATCATGATGATCGTGTCGATGGGGTCCTACATGTTCTCCAATCGTGGTGGCGGCGGCGATAAGCAGCTGTCGGGGCCGCAGATGGAGCAGGCACTGCGCGACTATGCGATGACCCTCGATGAGACGCGGGACAAGGTACAAGACGCCGCCCGAGCCCAGCACGCGCAGTTCGAGTATCTCCATCCCGAGCCGGCACTGCTGTCAGGCCTTGTGGGGTCGGCCCGGATGTGGTGCCGCACGCCTAATGATCAAGTGTTGAAGGTGTTTTACAGCCAGGTCCGGGTGGGTCTGGGTACCTCGAAGGTCGTCAAGGAGCTGGAGACCAACGAGCTGGGCCGCCGCGAGGACTACGAGCCGGTCACTTACGACGCGTCGTCGGCGTTTCTGCAGACCCAAAGCAAGCTGCAGAACGCGCCGAAACCGCTGCTGCTGCGCAATATTGCCGGTATGGCCCTCATCGGACGTGACGGCATGGATGCGGTGTACGGGCTGGCCCGGGCGCTGATTTGCCAAGCCGCCGTGGCGCATTCACCGCGGGACTTCAAAATCATGATCGTCACCGACGACATTGCCCGTTGGGAGTGGTGCAAGTGGCTGCCGCACTGCGCGCACCCCACGCTGCGCGACCGCGGCGGTCCTACCCGGATGGTCTGGACAACCGGTGAGCAGATGGACGGGGCGGTGGGCACGGAGCTGCACGGCCGCGACGCCTTCCGCACGAACGCCACCACCACGCCGCACTGGCTGGTGATCGACGACCGTCGCCGCCGCGGCGATGACCGCCACTGGGAAACGCTGACCCGCGCTGGCGGTGTAGCAGGGGTGACCTTCCTGGCCTTGTCCGACGAGCCTGGTCGCGGCCTCGGCTTCGAAGAAGCCAATACGTTCTGGGTGTCGGAGTCGGAGGTCACGCACCGCGGTCAATGGTTCTGCCGCCCCGATTCGATGGACCTGGCGAGCGCCCGGGTGCTGGCACGCAAGATGGCCCGGTACCGCGTGGAGGGCGAGCGCTCTCGCAGCCTGATCGACGACACCTCGGTCGACGCCGACCTCTACAAGGTTCTCGGCATCGATGACCCCGGCAACCTCGACGTGGAAAAGCTCTGGGCGCCAACGCTGCAAGGGCCTCCCTTTGAAGACAATGCCTGGGGCGCAAAGTGGTTGCAGTTCCCGATCGGTGTCGATCCGACTGGGGCGCCAGTCCACATCGACTTCAAAGAGACCCACGAAGGTGGCATGGGCCACCACATGGTGATCGCCGGCACGACAGGCTCGGGTAAGTCGTCGTTCCTCACGACTCTGATCCTGTCGGCGGCGCTGACGCATTCTCCGGAGACGCTGGTGTTTGCGTTCTTCGACTTCAAGGGCAAGACGACGGCCAACATGGTCGCTGGTCTGCCGAATGTCGTTGCCGCAATGGGCAACTTGAAGGACGACTCGCTGTGGATCGAGCGCATGGGCGACGTCATCAACGGCGAACTGGAGCGCCGCAAGTCACTGCTGGACCGCGCAGGAATCAGCGAGGTCGCCGAATATGAGTACCGCCGTATCCACCTGGGCCAGCGCCTGGAACCGCTGCCCGCTCTGATCATCGTCATTGACGAGTTCACCCAGATGTTCATCGAAGCGCCCGACTCGAAGAAGATTATCGACGAGATCGGCCGCCAGGGCCGCGCCTTGAACGTGAAGATGATCTTGGGCTCGCAGCGGCTTGGGCATGAAATGCAGTCAGGCATCATGGCCAACATCCCGATCCGCGTGGGTCTTCGTACCCTGGACGCCGGCGAGTCGATGGCCATCATCGGCACCGACGAAGCCAAGCACCTTCCCGAAAAGCCTGCCGGTGCGGGCTTGTTGCGCGTACAGGGCCGAGATCGGCTGGTGCGGTTCCAATCCGCGTTCGCGCGCAAGGTCTACCATCCGCCGCGCCGGGTGGCCGCCGAAGCGGTACGCACCCAAGCCGGGTACATGGCCCCCGAGGTCTTTACCGCTGCGCCGATGGCCGCGATCGCGTCCGCGCCCAAGCTCTCTGCCGCTCCCGTTGAATCGACCGACACCGTGCTCGGCGCTGACGGGCAACCGATCCGCGAGCTTGAGGCCTCGATCAACTCGTTGCGTGAGCAGACCAGAGTGCCGGTCCACCAGATGTGGCTGCCGCCGCTGGAGCCGGTGCCCGTCGAGGAGCTGGTGCGCCGCTTGCGGCGCAAGCCCTGGTATCAGGACTACGGACACACCCCCGGACTGCTGTTCCCGATTGGTATCGAGGACCGGCCTTTCCAGCACGCGCAACGCGTGTACGCGCTGGACTTCTCCGCGGGCAACTGTGCCGTCATCGGCCAACAGAGTTCCGGTAAGACAACCGCTTTGACGACGATGATCACCGGTGCGGCCATGATGTATCACCCGAAGCGCGTGCAGTTCGTGGTGGTGGCTATGGGCGGCCCGGGTCTCAACGAGGTTGAGGCGCTTCCGCACGTGAGCTCGTTCGCCCGGGCAGGTGACCGTGAGCGTGTGCAGCGCACGATCGCGGAAATGAAGCTTCTCGTGGAGGAGCGCGAAGAGGCGTTCAGTCGGCTCGGCTTGAGCATCGAAAGCTTCCGTGCGCGCAAGTTCGGTGGTGAAACCGGCCCGGTACCCGATGACGCCTTCGGTGAGGTGTTCCTGGTCATCGATGGCTGGCAGCAGTTCCGGACCACGTTCGGCGAGGACATGATGGCCGACCTCGGCGTAATCATGGAACGCGGCAACAGCCTCGGGGTTCGCGCGATCATCGCCGCCGCGGGCTGGATCGCGGGCGGCTTCCCCTCCTGGATGTCCAACACGTTCACCCTCAACGTCGAATTGGCTCTGGGTAGCCAAGACGATCCGTCGAAGAACAACCGTGATGTCGCCAAGAAGGTGCCGTTCGGTAAGCGTGAACTGCTCGGTGATCCCAGTGACGAGACCGCTGAGACGAGAACCGAAACCATCAGCGGCCGAGGCACGTCGATGGCCGGCTACCACTTCCAGGCCGGTCTGCCCATCCTGTCCACTCCGGAGGGAAGGACGATCGGCCCGCGCGAGGCCGCCGAGGTGATTACGAAGCTCACCGGTGTCGATCAGGTCGCACAGGTCCGCATGCTGCCGAGCACAGTCAGCCTCGAGGAGGTCTTCGCCGCCCAGCGCGAGCCCAAGCGCGGCGTGGTGCCCTTCGGCATTTCCGAGGTGGGCTTGGTGGCTGCCGAAGCCGACTTCAACCGCAACCCCCACCTGCTCTTCATCGGCAACCCGGAGTGCGGCGTATCGAACTCCGTGGCTGCCGTCGCGCGGGCGATCATGCGGTCGTACCGACCCGAAGAAGCTCAGATCTATGTCATTGATCCGGGCAACTCGCTCGTCCGGGTGGTGCAAGGGCCGCACCTGGGTCGCTACATCGGCGAGGACGGTGTGGAGTCCGAGGGCTACACCTACTACGAGGACGATGTGCGGGCGATGACCCGCCATATCGACTCGCTCCTGGCCCCACGCATGCCACGTGGCCGCGCCGGACAGGAAGAACTCGCCCAGGCCACGCGCTCCTGGTCGGGACCGGAGATCTTCGTCCTCGTCGACGACGAACAGATCGTGGCTGGTTGGAGCGCTGGTGCCAACATGTTCCGCGCGGACGGTAAGGGTCCGGCGACCGAGGGTCTGACCAAATACATCGACCGCGCTCGCGAGGTCGGTCTGCACCTGATCATCGGGCGGCGCTTCCCGTGGGGGCCGGCGATGTCCTCTCCGCTGGCCGGACGGCTCATCGCGCAAACCGCCCCTCTGATCGTCATGGACGGCCACCGCATGGAGGGCGAGCTGATCAGAGGCGTTCGTGCCGCCAGGCAGCCGGCGGGCCGAGGAATCTACGTGACCGACCGGCTGTCGGCCCCCGCACAGATCGCGAAGGTGCTGCCCCTTGAGTGATCCGGGACATCGGCTCGGCGCAGCCGTCGACGCGGCAAGGCTGGACTTGGGCTTGTCGAAGATGGACCTGGCCAAGATCGCCAGGGTGGGTCGTTCCACGATCACCGACCTGATCAACCGCGGCAAGATTCCCGGCCGTGAAGTCACGCGGGGTCGCATAGAAGCCGCACTCGGATGGACCCCGGGCAGCTTCGCCACGGTGCTGGACGGGGCGGAACCTACGTTGCGCGCGGGGACCGAATACCCGCTGAGCGGGACCACGAAGGTACTGGTGGAGCAGCTCATGCAGATCGCGCACGAAGCCAGGGCCGGGTCCGCGGCCGCGGACACGTTGAGCAAGCGACTTGAGGTCATCGGCGATATTGCGGAATCCGCAGCTCAGCTGGCTACACGTACCCGTGAAAATAAGTGCACTTAGGGTCAGTCAGTAGCTGGGATAATGCAAAAAGAAGAAATGTCCGAGGGACAAGCGGACCAACGGCGAATATCAAAATTGTTGGCAGCGAATGTGGCTGCGCTGGTGGCAGCCACTGCGGAACCGCTCTACTCTCGGCTTATCAGGTACCTAGCGCCTTAGGGGAGGCTTATCGTGACCTTTTTTGTGGATCCAGTTGGCGTTGCTGCTCAATCCGTAGCTGAAGCGACCGGAACGGCGACCACCGCCGGCGTGCTCGCGGGCTCAGCACCGGCGATGACTGCCGTTGTCCCGATGGGAAGCGAGGAGGTCTCCGCCCTTCTGGCCACCGCGATCCAGACGCACAACGCGCAGTTCCTTGCCCAGACCGGCGTCAGCGTCGCGGACCGGGGAATGTTCGCTGGCGATGTCGGTGTCTCCGGTGTGATGTCTGTGGCAACCGAGGCCGTCAACCAGGCCTCGCTGCTCCTCTGAGCACATGCCCGCTCAATATTGGGGGCTTACACCCGAGACCAACGCCATCCGGCTGACTACCGGACCAGGCGCGGCGGCCATGACATCGGTCGTGGCCGGCTACCAGGCCGCCGGGGTCACCCACATTCAGCAGGGCGCCCAGATGATGGCGACTGCGGCGACGACCGCTACCGGCAGCTGGTGGGGGAAAGGTGGCACCTCCATGATGGCTGCTGCTGTTCCGAAGTCGGAGTGGCAGATTGAGGCCGGCGCTCATGCGGAGAAGGCCAGTGGTCTGATCGGCGCTGCTGCTGGTGCCCATTCTGCGGCGGTCGCGGCGACCATTCCGTATCCGGTCGTCGTTGCCAACCGCATCCGCGAGGCAACGCTGCAAGCTACGAACATCATTGGCCAGAACACCCCCGCCATCGCCGAGGC
This sequence comes from Mycobacterium sp. smrl_JER01, assembly GCF_048513595.2. Classification (NCBI taxonomy): domain Bacteria; kingdom Bacillati; phylum Actinomycetota; class Actinomycetes; order Mycobacteriales; family Mycobacteriaceae; genus Mycobacterium; species Mycobacterium sp. smrl_JER01. The sequence goes on from NZ_JBLXXK020000004.1 coordinate 136,393, forward strand.
TGACGTCGAGTACGGCGAGTACTGGGCGCAGAACGCGACCGCGATGACCGGCTACTCCAGCGCCGCGGCCAGCATCGTGTCCGGCCTCAGCGTCCCGCTTCGCCCACCGCTGGCCGCCGGAGGCAATCCGGCCGCGTTGGCGGCAGGGGCGGCCAGCATGGGCGCGCAAGGAGTCCAGACCGGTGTCCAAGCGTCCATGCAGGGTCTCAGCGCCCCACTACAGGCCGCGGGTCAAGCCGTCTCGTCGGCGGCCCCGGCCGCGCTGTCGGCGGCGACCGGCGCCGGCCAGTCAGGCGGCGAGGGCGATGTGGGCACTACCGGCACCCCGCAACTCGCTCAGCCGGGTGGAAGCGAACTGCTCGGTAGCAGCCAATCGATGATGGGCATGGCGAGCTCGCTGCCCTCCATGGCCCAGGGAATGACCCAGCCGCTGTCGCAGCTGGCCCAAGCGCCTATGCAGATGGGCAGCCAGCTGAGCAGCATGATGGGCGGCATGGGCGGCATGGGCGGCGGACCGTTCGGCGGACTATCGGCCAACGCTCCCGGCGCCAACCTCGCTGCGTCTATGAACGGTGTCAGCGGCGGCTTTGGATCCGGCGGTGGCCCGGTGACGGCCGCGCTCACCAAACCCGCCGGCGCCAGCATGGGCAGTGGCCCGATCGGGATGCCCTCGGCGTGGTGGGGCCCAGCCTCGGCCGCAGACGGGTCGAGCGCGCCCGGCCAGAACAAGCCCTCGGCGGCCGCACGCGCAGGCATGCCGGGCATGGCTACGGGCCCGATGGGCTCCGGCATGCCCGGAATGATGCCGATGGGCGCCGCCCAGGCAGGGCAGCGCCGCGATCAAGGCGCGAGCCGCAGCGAGGACGACACCTCCCTATCGGTGGTCCTCGACGACGCGGACGCTATCCCCATCCTGACCGCCAATGGCGTGGTCTACACAGACGGGGGAGGGTGATCGCTCGGCGACAACCGGCGCAACACATGACAACCAACCAGCACACCCATCCCATACGGGACTCGAAAGGAAGTGGACATGTTCCAGACTGACTCAACCAAGCTGCGCAACTCGGCCAGCCAGCTCGACGAGATCAAGAACCAGACGCTCAACGCCCTGGGCCGCTACATGACGATGAACCAGGACCTCGGCGGGAGCGCCTTCGTCGGCATCGCCTCCGTGGCCTCGATGAAGACCACCGAGGAAGTGGCCACCACCGGCCGCAACGTCTCGGCCCGGTTCGATCAGGTGATCCAGGCCATGCAGACCGGCGCCAACGAGTACGACCGCGTGGAGGCCGAGAACCAGGCCAAGCTGTCCAGCGTCGCCACCCAGGCGTAACCCACCTACCGACAACAACTTTCGAAGGAGAACCCACATGGAGGGTATGCGGTACGACCAGGCGAAGATGATGGACCACGTGGCCGCCCAGGCCGGCTTGGTCTCGCATCTGAACGGTCTTCAGGAGCAGGCACTGCAGGTTCTCGCCCAGACGCAGGACTTCTGGAGCGACAAGGGTGCCAACGCCTACGCCGAGGCTCAGCGTTCGATCACGCAGGCCTACCAGCAGGTCTTCGAGACCATCCAGCGGCACGGCGGCGCCCAGGGCGGCGCGGTGCAGAACACCGATATGGGTGACGCGGCGAACGCTGCCCGCTTCGTCGGCATCTGAGTAAGGACTGACCCATGGGAGCGCAGCTGTCGACCACCTCCGAAGGACTGTGGCTGACAGCTGCGCTCTCTGGCGTCACCAGACTTCCTGCGGCGCTGCGCGTGCGGCCTGTGGGCGACACCGAGGCTATGCTGGCCTCCCACCCCGGCCTGCAGGTACTGGAGGAGGCGGGGGTCTGCCAGGGCCGGACACTGGACCCTGATGTGCAGGAATGGCTTTGGACACTGGGCCGCTGCGATATCGACGTGTCAATCAGGGTGTCCCGCCCGGACGCGAAGTCTGAGCGTCTCACCGGCCCCCCAGAAATCTTTACGCCGCCAGCGGATCCGCTCAAAGAGCCTCTTGCTGCCGCGGCAGCGCTACGCGCATGGCGCGCACACCAATCTGCCGATCGGACAGCGGTTCTGTGTCGCCGTGACGGTAAATGGGTTGTCGCAGCGCGCGTGTGGCGAAGCGGTGAGGAACCGCTCGACGAAGTGACCATCAGCCCCCTCGACGGTGACACTACTGTTTTCGAGGCTGTGAACGACTTGCTCGGGGAGGAGATCCCGGCCGAGTTCGAGGGCGTCAACATCGAGGCCGAACAGCTGGAGTCAGTGCTGGGCAGCTGGCAGTCGGACCCGCAGGGTTACGACGTGATCGGGGAATTGCTGAAGCTAGGCCTGACGGCACGCCAGGCTCGCGTTATCGTCGCCGTGTCCGATACCGGGGCCGTGCGCGCGGCCATCGGCGCCACCCAATATTCAGTGGATGGTCCTGAGTTTGCCGCTACGGGTGCGATGGTTGTCGACTCCCTGATGGGCAGGGTCGTCATCTCCTCCAGTACCACCGACGACCAGCAGCGCTGGACAATGCTGTTTCCCGGCACCGCGGCGCGGATCAATCGCGCGGTGAGCGACGTGCTGAAGGACCTGCCCAGCGGTGCTGGCTGGGACCAGCATCAAAGAATTCAGACATTTCACGCACACTGATGTGCTTAACGTCGTGGACGCCTGAAATGTGTGGTTGGTAGTCTTTCTGCGACGGTGATATTCACCGATTCGAGGAGCCTTTAGCGCTCCCCGGTGGAAATCGGCAGGAGGGCGGGGCTACATGACCGAGTCCAGAGATCAACAGTTCTTCGACGCACTGAACAACACGGGGCGCGGCGATGACGACGAGACGCGCGGGAGTGCACCAGGGGCCGCAAGCGCCGGCGACGAAACGCCGCCAGCAGGCCCCAGCTATCCGCAGCCACCATTTGCTGCTACAGACGAGCCCCAGGGCGACCCTGCCGGCGGCCGGCACCACATCGACCCACCCGGCGACAGCGGCGGGGGATGGGGCCAACAGCCACCGACGACGGGTCAGACCCCACCGACGAACAACGTGCCGCGCGGGGATGCCGCAGCGCCCCCACCGGGTTATCCCGCGGTTCCCTGGCCGCCTCAGTCGCTCGAAGGCCCCAACCAGAGCCTCGAATCCAGCCCCATCCAGGGTGAGATACGCACTCCGGCAGCGAAATTCCCGCCTGCGAACGATGAGCCAACAGCCCAAGTGAACGCGACGCCTAGACCGCCCACGGCCGAAGGTCCGCAGCACCACGAACAGGGACCTGCAGCGCCGCCGTGGAGCGCACGCCCGGCTGGACAGCCATCAGCCTTCGGCAATGACGTACCACGCCAGGAGGCAGAACCGCCGGGACGACCGGCTCCTCGGCCGGTCGCGCCGGAGGAACGCACACAGTTTCTGTCTCGCGAAACGCTGCGAAACGCGTTGGGATCCAACGCAACACCACCGCCTCCTCCCGGTTGGCCGGCTCAGGGCGGTGCCCCCCAGTCAGGCGGGGGACAGCGACCCACCCAGCCACCGCCGGGCTGGTCGGCGCGGGCGCCGGAGTCGCGGCAAAGTGAACCCGTAGCGCCCAGCGGGCCGCGACCGCCCGAATGGGACTGGTCCCACAACACCGGGTCCGGGGGTGCTGAGCTGCGCAGCGAGCAGATTTCCGCTTCCGAACTCAACACTCCACGCAAGATCCCCTCGTCACGCGGATGGCGAAAGTGGCTCTACTACGGGACATTCAAGCTCATCAACACCGGCGAGTCACCGGATGAGCAGCTGCTGCGTAACCTCAACGCGACGGTCGCCGGCCACCTGCGCGGCACCTACTCCATCGTGGTGCTGGGCGGCAAGGGTGGCGTGGGCAAGACAACGACCACCGCGTCGATCGGGTCGACATTCGCCTCGCTGCGCAAGGACAAAGTGATCGCCATCGACGCCAACCCCGATCGCGCCTCGAACCTGGCCGATCGGATCGACCCCAAAGCCACGAACTCCTACAAGGACGTGCTGTCGGATCGAAACCTGAATGGTTACAGCGATATTCGCTCGCACGTCGGGATGAACGAGTCTGCCGGCCTCGATGTCCTAGGCAATCGATACCAAAGCGATCGTCAGCCACTGACTGCGCAGGTGTACACCGACACTCATGCGGTGCTGCAGCGCTTCTACAGCGTGTTGATCAGCGACTCCGGCACCGATGTCGACCACCAGGTCATCCCCGGCCTGATGAGCCGCGCCGACGCCTTGATCATGGTGGCTTCGACAGCGCCGGACGGCGCGAAAGGCGCTGCTGAGCTGATGGATTGGGCCTACGAGGCTGGTTATCACCGGTTGCTACAACGCACCGTCGTCGTCATCAACGATGTGCGGGGCGAGACAGGCAAGGCTCACCGCAAGTTGGTGGAGTCGCTGGTGGAGAAGTTCTCTCGCTGGGTCAGCCCGCAACGCGTCTTCGTCGTCCCGTTCGATCCGCATATCGCCTCTGCTGGGGTGATTGACATCAACGAGCTGCGCCCGGAGACACGGCGGCGCTACCTGGAAATCACCGCTCGGCTGGCCTCGGGCTTCAACAGCAGTGAGGACGGGAAGTGAACCCCGCCGAGCCGTCCACCCCGGCGCTGTGCCGGGTCGCGCTCCTGGTGGGTGAGGACTTCGAGATCGACTACTCCCTGCCCGCCGGGGTGGCGCTGATCGCGGTCACCGAAGACCTGGTGGCCCGCGTCAACGAGGTTCTGCGCGAACGGGGCCGCCCACTGCTCAATCCCGAGCAGAGCTACCGGTTGTGCCGCGCGGACGCACAACCGCTGGACCCGCAGAAGACGCTGGATGAGTGTGGGGTGCTCGACGGGGAGCAATTGTGGCTGCTGCCGGCGGCCTCGGCCGAGACCTACGAACCGGTGACGGAAATGGTCTCGACCGCCATCGCGCGGGCCGCCAATCAGCTGCTGGCCACCCTGACACCCGACATGGGCCGCAAGGTCGCCAGCTGGCTCACCGCAGGCGTTGTGGGGTGGGCATGCCTCATCCTGGTCAACTGGTGGTGGAGCATCGGCGGCACCGACGCCTCGTACGGCTGGATCGGCGCAGCCTCGGCTTGGACGATGCTGGTGGCGCTCGTCGCGGCAGCCCGCGGACTGTCCAAGGCAGACCCCAGCACTGTGGCCGGCCGTGAGCGCCGCGCAACCGGTCACGCACTGTCCTGGGTCGCGCTCATTCCCGCGGCGGCTGCCGCGGCCATGTCCCTGCCGGGCACCCCGAGCCTGTGGCACCTCGCCGCACCGCTTGTTGCCGTCATCGTCGGGGTCATCGTGCTCGCCACGATCTGGGGCCGCCATATCGTGGCGATCGCCGCGATTCTGACCGTCAGTGCGTTCGCCTTCGTGGCGGCGGTCGTCGCGGCCTCGACGTGGGAGGTCCGTCCAGAACGGGTCGCCGTCATCGCCATGATCGGCGTGGTTATCGCCGTGACGTGGGCGACCAGCACCGCCGTCGCCGCCTCCGGCGTGCCGACACCGCTGTTTCCGTCCGTGACCAATCGCGGCGTCTTCGAGCGGCTGCCCGGCCAGCCCTCCGACACCGTGTCGCCAGTCGGCCCGACCGGAGTGGCCACCGCGGAACAGGTCCGCGCATGGGTGATGCGCGGTAACAACACCTTGACCGGCATGATGATTGGGCTCGCCGTGGTGACCATCGTCGCCGCCCGCTACGCCGTGGTACCTGGCCAGCCCGGCGGATGGCGCTACACCGCCTTCGTGGGAGCGGTCTGTGTGATCCTGGTGCTTCGCTCACGCTCGTTCGTGGACCGCTATCAGTCCGTCACGTTGATGGTTGCCGGTATGGGGGCAGCGGCAGTGGCCATCGGCCGCTACGCCGCCAGCGATTCCACCAGCTTGAAGGTGGCCATGATTTGCGTCGCGGTCACCCTCGGCCTCGCCGTGCTGGGACTGCTCTCGGCGCTTGTGGTGCCCTTCCGCGAATACACCGCCCCGATGCGCCGGTTCGTGGAAATGATCGAGTACGTCTTGTTGCTCGCGCTGCTGCCCTGGGCACTGTGGCTGCTCAATCTGTATCCGGTAATCCGCAACGCAGTCAGGCACGGGATATGAGCCGCAAGCCTTTTGCCGACCGGGTGCGTACCGGTGCTGGACTGGTAGGCACGGTTGCGCTGCTCGCCGCCACCAGCATGGGAGCCAGCTGGGCGATCACCCCACCGGTGGTGCCGCCCGGCCCGCCACCGCCAGATCCCGCGCCAGCCCCAGACTGGCCGATGAAGCAGACGCGCGCGTGCACGCTGACCGGTGTCGTCCCCGGCAGCGATCTGCGCGAGCTGCCCCCGGCGCTGGCAATGCTGGATATGACCGCGGCGTGGCAAGAGTCGACCGGTGCCGGGGTCGTCGTCGCCGTCATCGATACCGGGGTGGCGCCCTCTCCGCGCCTGCCGCACCTGGTGGCAGGCGGGGATTACGTGTTGGCGCAGTACGGTGATGGGCTCTCAGATTGTGACGGACACGGGACTTTGGTCGCATCGTTGATCGGCGCAGCACCTTCGGGTGCCCCGCTGCCGGTGCGTCCGGCGGGCGCCCAGGTGGCACCGCCACCGCCCGCAGCCCCGGCGCCACAACCGATTCCACCGCCACCGCCACCGCCCACAATCACCGTTACCAAGACCACCACCGAGCCTCCGCCTCCGCCCCCGCCACCGCCGGCAGAACCTCCGCCGCCGCCGGGGCCGCCCGGGCCACCTCCGGCGTGGGGCCCCAGCGGCAGTGTCGCCCAGGCGCCGCAGCGTCCCCATCCACAGCTGCCGCCCCCGACTGGTGGCCCCGATGGCCTGGTCGGAATCGCCCCGGACTCAGTGATTTTGGCGATCCGACAGAGCTCGCAGAACTTCGGGCTGAAAGATCCCCGCATCGATCAGGACCAAGAACAGGTCCGCAGAACCGGCGACATCAACACGCTGGCGCGTGCGATCGTGCATGCCGCCAACCTCGGCGCACGAGTCATCAACATCTCGCTGGTGTCCTGCATCCCGGTAACCAAGCCCACCGACCAGGCAATCCTAGGCGCGGCACTGCGCTATGCAGCGGTCGACCGCGACGCGGTGATCGTCGCGGCCGCTGGCAACGCGGGCACCCAGGGATGCAGTCAGAATCCGCCACCACCGACCGGCGCATCCGGCTGGGATGAAGTGGTGACCATCGCCTCACCGGCCTGGTTCGACGACTACGTGTTGGCGGTGTCGGCCACCGACAACTTCGGCACACCGCTAATGGGCCAAGCTGCGTCGCTGCACGGGCCGTGGGTAGACCTCGCGGCGCCGGGGTCTGACATCGTGGGCTTGTCGACCTCAGGAAACGTCATCAACGCCTCGATCGACGAGGACAAGTTCAAACCCATCATCGGTTCCTCGTTCTCGGCGGCCTATGTCTCTGGAGTGGCAGCACTGGTGCGGGCCAAGTTCCCGCAGCTGCCCGCGGCCGAAGTCATTCACCGACTCACGGCCACCGCGCACGCACCTGCGGGCGGGCGCGACAACGTGATCGGCTACGGCGTGGTCGACCCGCTCGCTGCACTGACCTGGGACGTGCCGCCAGCTCCGGCCAAAGCACCGACACCCACCGAAGCGCCCTTGCACGTTCCGCCACCCCCACCGCCGCCGGATCCGCGACCGGCACGCATGCTGGCTGCCCAGATTGGGGCTGGCGTGGTGCTGGTTGGCGCGGTGCTGTGGGGGACAACTGTCTGGCGAAGGAAGCATCAACGATGAAGGAACGCACCTGGAGCGCGCGCGCCGATCTGCGCGCGGCATTGCCCACCGAAATTCTCGCCGTTGTCGGCACGGCCATCGCCATCGCCTTCGACGGGCCATGGTGGGCCGGTGCAGCCGGCGGCGCGGTCCTCGGCGCACTGCTGCTGATGGTGAAGGTGTCGCGGCTGACACCCTGGCAGTGGCTCACACGATCCATCGGACGGCTCCGCCATAAGGAACACCGTGTGGAAACCGGCGAGTACGTCGACGTCGACAGCGATGGGCAGCCCTTGGGCGTGCACGTCAATGAGCACACCCTGGTCACAATGGTCAACGTGTGGGGTCGGCCCTACATCCCCACGCTGCTGCGTCCGCAGGGTGCTGAGACCCCGAACACGTTGCCACTGAGCGTGATTGCTGAGCAGATGCAACGGTTTGGACTTGGTGTGGACGTCGACGTCATCGCTCAAGGCCGCCGCACCGCCAGTGACAACTATGGCCAGTTCTACGCCCAGCTCCTAGCCGACCGACCCGCAGCCGGACAGCGCAGCACCATGCTGATGATCCGCATGGACACCCGCGCTCCGGACACCACGGCCGGGCTGATGTGGCGCACCGATGCCGCTGGCGCCGTCGCCGCAGTCACCCGTCGCATCACACGTGCGTTGCGCCAAAGCGGTTGCCGCGCAGAACCAATGACGGCCGCCGACATGCGCCAGGCTGTTCTGGACATGCACGGCGGCAGCAAGGAAGACATCGAGAGCACCTTCCGCGAGGGCTGGAAAGACCTCACCCACCGTGGGGCCCACGTCACCAGCTACTACCTCAGCTCTGAGGACCTCACGGCGGAACGCCTCGATGACATGTGGGCAATCGCCTCAGAGCACACGCTGCTCGCGCTGCACTTGCGCCGCTCGAGCGAGGGGATCACCGTGTCGGCCACGGTGCGATTCACCACGGCGCAGCCGCTGCTCACCCCCCCAGCGGTCATCCTCAACCGCTACACAGGTCGCCAGTGGTGGGCGCTGTCTGCGCTGCTGCCCGGATCCGACCGGATCAACGGAATGCCGGCGCGAACGTTGACATCCGATCTCGACGCAGCCGTGGCCATCGGCTCGTCGGGGGTCATGCTGGGCAAAGTCGACGATGCGCTGCTACTCATGCCGCTGCGCGACCCGGCTGGGCCCACCCGCATCGTCATCGATTCCGACGACGATTTCGCTGTCCGGCAGCTCATTCGCCGCGCCTCTGCCAGCGGTGAAGTGGTCGCCGTGTATGACCCGCGCCGCCGGTGGGCCATGGCAGCCGCGTCGTCGCGGATCTGGAACACCACCGATCTGCGCGCTCAGCCGCCGCGACCCCCAACGGTGGTGGTGCACAACGGGTCAGCCAATCCCTACCCCGGCGCTCTCGTCAGCATCAGCGTCGGCGCGGGACCCCGGTCGGTTGAGCCCGACGTACGAATCACTCAGCGCAACGGACGAATCCGCATCGAAACCGAGCGCTTCACCGCTCGCCTGGACGCGGTGACCTTCCGCAACGAGCAGACCTTCCTGAACTGAGGAGGAGAGGTCGTGCATGCACGACCTCATCAGCGGACAGGTGCGGGGCGAAGGGCGCGGCCTGGTTCAGCAATGAACGCCTTTCCGTGGACCGCCACGACATGAGTCCACTGTGCGCCATCCCACCAACGGTGCGCGAAAGCCGCCGAGGGGTCGGAATACCAACCCGCGACGGGCAACGCGGCCTGCTCAAGCATTCTGTCCCCACGCGCCCCCTCCAGAGTCTCTGCCGCCACCTCTCGCCGCTCGTCCTTTGCAGGTGGGCGCTGCAACTCGATGTCAACATCGCGGAGAATGCTCAGATCCAGCGTCCAATCGATACGCGAGCGGCGCTGCCAGATCCTAAACGCCTGCTGGACATGGAGTTCGGCGGCATCACGCGACCATCCGTTGACGGCTACTAGCTGCATCAGGGCACGGCTGCGGAAGCCGCGCACTTCGGCCAGGCCAAAGTGGGTCGCTTCGTGACACCAGGTGCACAAGCACACCAAGCGCATCAGTCGCTGAGTCGTTGACGCCTCGTCATAGAGCCATCGCTCGTGGGCTTCAAGGTGGACACCGGCGCTAGGGTCCCTTCCCTCGCCACATATCTCACACCTCTGTCCAGCGCGCCGATAGATCACCTTCCGCAGCCGGTCCCAGTCGCTAGCGACAACGCAACTGCGGACATTGGTAAACCAGCACGACTCTGGGATGAGATCGACAAACAGTCCGGCCCCGAATGAGCGGTCCTCGCCGGGCAGAAGCTCAGGAAGTGGTTCACGGCCTGCCCAGCGCTGCAGCTGGGACATGTTGGGGCGGGGGGCGTACCAAGAGCGCCGGGATGCATCCCAGCGTGCTCCGGCGGCTTTCGCGGCCTCCTTTTCGGAGAACGGTACCTCCAACCACAGCCGGGATTCTGTGCCCGAATCCGTCATGCCTCGATTACAGCTCACCGGGGCGACAAGCGCTGGCGCTGCAACTAACCAAGCAGCGCGGAAGGGATGGCTATGGCCGCGGCTAGCACGGCAGCCAGGTACCAGATGGTGCCGGCGCCAGCGACGGTGGCGGGGAGGGCAAGCCGGGTCCAGTTGACCGGCGCCGGCCTTCGGCGCGGGACGGGCAGGGCGTCTGATGAGCGGTTCCCCGTAGTCGGGGCGGGATCGAGCAGCGTCGGCATCGACACGGGCGCCGGGCCGAGTATCAGGGTGTCGTCAACGTCGCGTTGGGCGGGCGTCAGCGGCCACCAGTCGCTGGAGCCGTCGATGGCCAACCATCCTTCGAGGACTCCGTAGGTGGCGGCGGCGGCAAAGGTGGCGGGGATCTGGGCGAGCAGCCACGGGATGAGCAGCGTGCTGGCCAGCGAGGGGTTGGGGTCATACAGCAGCGGCAAGGGTGCGCCGCTGATGATGGCGGCCCAGAGCAGCGCCGCAATGGGGTACGCCTGCAGACGCTCGGGGATCAGTCCAATGATCAGCCTGTACAGCATCTGGCCGGCCGGCCAGCCGATCGGTGCGGCCGCGGCGAGGACGGCGACGACACCGGTTTCGAGGGCACCGGTCGTGGTGGAGGACGTGCGGAAGATCAGCGGCGGAGTCACCTGATCGTCGTGCGGGTCGGGTCGGGCACCCACTTTGGCGCGGCTCCGGGCACGGATGCGCTTGCCGAGCAGCTCGGCGCGGCGCTTCTGGAACATCCAGATGCCGGCGCGCGCGGCGATCCAGGCACGGCGCTCCTCGTCAAATACCTCAGCGGGCATGGCCGGACCCAAGCAGATCCTCCACCAGCTGCTCGGCGGTGTGCAGCTGGGTCCGGATGCTTTCCAGGACTGTGACCACGTGCTCATGCGCAGGGCATGCCGCGTCACTCGGCGCCGGAATGCGCGAAGTGGGGGCACCGCCGCTCATCACAGTCTCGGCCGAGCCCGGCGCCCATCCGAGCGCGCGGTCGATGCGCTCCAGGGTGGATCGAGACAACCCCCGGTCCCCGGTGAGGGCTTTGTTCATCGTCGAGGGTGACGGCCCGCCGCGGGCGAACATCTGCGCGCGGCTGATGCCGAGTGCGCGTCGCCGCTCGGTGACGAAGTGGTGCAGCCGCTCGATGCCCTGTTCTGGTGCCTCCATGCGCTAACAGAATCATATTTCGCCCTTAGTCGTCCATGAGTGTGGACACATTTGCCCCTTAATGGATACGGTGCGGTCACAGAGTTGAGCATAAGCCGATTCGAGGGAGGCTTGACGTGAAGATCGTGCTGATGGTGGCGGCGGGGGTGGCGGTCGGTCTGACCGTTGTCGTGGCCGTACTGGTCCAGATACTTGTCCAGCTAGCCCCGGTCCTGGCGGTAGTGGCGCTCGCCGCCTTGGTGCTGCATGTGCTCCGCCGGCGTGGGCGCGGCCGAGTCGCTCCCGCCGCGCAGTGGGCGCCATACCCCGCGGTTCCCCCGCAGCCCGCTCCTACCGCTGCGGCGCTACCGCTCGCTGAGATGAATCCCGCAGAGGAGCTGCATCTGCGGTGGGGGCCGCCCGAGACGGAGGAGGACCTCGACGTCGCTCCGGCCATGACTCACGCAGCGGGGACGCACGTGCGGCGTCCTCGCGCAGGAAACCGCCCGTCTGGCGCAGTCCGGGGCCGGCGGCCATGACGCGCGGTATCGACAACGACGAGTGGCTGAAGAACATCGGGGCGGTCACGGTTCACGATGACGATGACCGCGATGGCACCTTCGGCGCCGACAACGGTTCTCGATCGGCGCCCCCCTCGGGCGACGAGGAACCGCAGCCCGACACAGCCGACGACTCCGCGTCCGAACGACAGTCCCCAGACTTCGATGACGACGGCGACGGCGAGGAATCACCGCTGGGCTATGCCGAGGATGACTACGACTACGACGGTGACGGGCCCGTACTGCTCGGCGCACCCTTCGATGTCGGCGGGTCATTCGACGTCGGCGGTGCGGTGGTGGATCTAGACAGCACATCCTCTGACGCCGCCGCCATTCCCTCCAATGATTCGTCGCCGCGCCGATACACCCCGTGGGTAGTCGCCGCGCTCGGCGCTGCGGCCGTCCTGGGCACAATCATCACCCTCGTCGTCACCATGGCCAACTCGCCGAGCGCGGAACCATCCAAGCCAGCCTCCGCCCCGGTCGCGCCCCGTGTGGTCGAGGTGGCGCCACCCAGCCCTCCCCCGAACACCGATGGGCCGCTTCCCTTTACGGCGTCCTCGGACTGCCCACCGGGATCGACCTCAGCGCAGTCGGTAGCCGACCCCAGCTCCACGACTCCGTGGGTCTGTGTGCGGTCGGTTGACGGTCAAGTCCTGGAGATCGACCTGGGACGAACCTTCGTCATCACCGCGGTGTCCATCGTGCCGGGCGCAGTCAACAAAACCGAGGTCAGCCCGGATCAGCCGGACCCGTGGCTGCAGCACCGCGTGGTCACCCGTGTGCAGTGGCAGTTCAACGACACCGACCGCACGGTGAAGAACCAGAACACCGGCAATGTCCGTGGCGAAGCCGTGGAATCCATCCGCCCCGGCGTGCTGGCCTCGAAGATCACGCTGATCATCCAAGAAACCAGCCGCCCGCCCGCGATCGCACCAACTAACTCGCCGGCCGCACCGCCACCGAGCGCCGGCCCGTCAATCCTGGGCGACATTCTCGGCGGCAACCAGGGTGCCGCGCCGACACCAGTCCCCGTGTTCCCCGGCGGGTCGACGCCGCGGGATCCGGCTGACGGCACCTTCGCCGTGTCGAGCATCAAAATCATTGGACACAAGGCGGTTTGACAATGCAACTGACCAACACCTGGCGGCGACGACTCACCACGACCGGCCAAGGCAGCGCCAAGGTGATCGTGACGATTCTCGTGGTCTGCTCGGTCATCAGCGGAGTGTCCACGCTGTGGCGGTGGGTGTTCCCGCAAGACGAGACCCCGGTGGCAGTGACCGCGCGCTCGGTGGGCAACGAGACCGCCCTGGTGGAGAGTTACGCAATCGACTGCGTGACAGTGCTTCTGACAGCCAGCAGCAGTCGGGCCGGTGAGGTGGCGCGCTGCTTTCCCAACAGCACCGATATGTCGCTGCCCACCACCTCCCCGCTGATCGTTTCGGCGCAGGCTGCATCTGCGACCTTCCTCGGCCAAACGACGCCTGGCGTCGCGACCTACGGCGTCATCGTGTCCGTGACCGAGCAGTCCTATACCAACGCCCCTCCGGTGCGCAGCTACTACCAGCTCCCGGTCAGTGTCTACAACGGTGCTGCTCCCCGGGCTATGGCCAAACCGGCACGCCGCGACCCGCCACCACCCGGGGTCGACGTGTCGCTGGACTACCCGGTGACCATCACCAACGATGCCGTTCTGGCGGCGGTGATCAGCGGCTTTGTCACGTGCTACCTCACCGACGCCAACGGGATCGAACGATTCGTCACCGTGGACTCGGGGCTGGGTCCGCTGCGCGCCTACTCCACCGCCGCGGTGACCTCAATCCGCGCGCAAAACCCGGTCCCGGAGGCCCCGGCCGAAGGCGGCGAGCTGCGGGTCTGGGTGACGGTCAGCGCGCGAGCAGCCGACTACACCTCCACGCCACTGGAGTATCCGCTCACCCTGCGCGCCACCGGCGGCGCCTGGTCGGTCGCGGCCATTGACGTGGTTCCGGCGATCGACCCTGATGCCCCGCCCACCCCCGTCGCCGTGGGCACACGGTGAACATCCCTTCGTAGCTGCGGCACCCCGCCGCCAGCTCGGTCCATCCACCATCACACTGAAAGGGAACACCAATGGATATCGCCTCGAACACAACGGTTCTGGCAGCACAGGGGATCGTGGGCATGTCCCAAGAGATCTTCTCGATCGTCGTCGTCGTCGGCGGTCTGGCCGCCATGGCGCTGGGCATCGCGGTCGGCCTGCGCAACGGCTTCAAGCAGGGAATCGGATCGGCCATCGGCGCCGTGGTCGGCGGCATCATCTTGTCGCTGATCATCGCCAACGTCGCCGGCTTCCAACAGTCAGGCAACCAAGAGCTGGAACAGCGCGGCATCGTCTCCGTCTACGGGCGATGACGCAACGAATGTCTGAGCTGGCCGCGTCGCTGCTTGGCTTCCTCATCATCGCCGCGCTCATCTACGCCACCACCGGGCTGATAGACGACGCGAACAACCAACCCATCCTCATCAGCCACCACGAAGAGAGCTGACCATGCCCAACAACGAGGTACCCACTGGGGAGCCGGCGAAGGTCTTCACCGGCATCCGCGATGTCCCGATCTACGCCGGGGAGTCCTCGACCGGGAACCGCCTGCCTGGCGGCCCGTACCGCAGTGCCGAACTCCTTGCGATCGGCATGATCATGTTGCCCGCGCTGTGGTGGTTCCGCACTCACGAAGGCGCCGGGTTCAGCGTCCTGGGCATCGCTGCCGTGGCAGCTGTCGTCGTGACGGTGATCCTGCGGATGGTCATGCCCAAGCGGCGACCGTCGCTGGCCGCGCGCGCCAGCTTCGCCCTGGCGTCGATTCTGCCCAAGAACGGATGCGCAGCGCGCCCGGCGACCAGGAGCGGTCATGGCACGCAACGCTGATCCGCGCGTCGATCATCTCTTCGATCCGCCGCTGGCCGTGATCGGCAACCTGCGCTTCACCCGCGGCGGGGTGTATGCCGACTACCTCATCGACGGGCTGCCGCTTGTCCTGCGACCGCTGCGCACCCACGAACGGGGCAGCCGGTTCTACCGCAATTTGGCCCGCGCACTGCCCTCGGGGTGGTCACTGTCCGGACTGTTGGACACCACCGATCCAAACCGACTGATGCGCAACATCGTTGGCAACCACAGCCACCGACCAGGCTGGGTAGAGCACTGCCGACTGTGGGAGCCCACCTTCAACCCCGCCGCCGCACCCGCGGGCGCACCGGTGTTCCTGGAAGAGCGACGTCGCGGCTGGCTGACCTTCCCCGTCGATAGCGG
This sequence comes from Mycobacterium sp. smrl_JER01, assembly GCF_048513595.2. Classification (NCBI taxonomy): domain Bacteria; kingdom Bacillati; phylum Actinomycetota; class Actinomycetes; order Mycobacteriales; family Mycobacteriaceae; genus Mycobacterium; species Mycobacterium sp. smrl_JER01. The sequence continues at coordinate 151,628 of NZ_JBLXXK020000004.1, forward strand.
CAAAGGCGGTCGCACCGCAGCCGGAGCTGCCACGAAGGCCAAGGACTGGGTAGTCGGTCGCGACGTCGATTCGGACACCTCGGTCGCCGCCTATGCACGCCTGGCCGCCGAGGTGGTCGCCTCGCTGCCTCAACAGTTCAGCGTCCGACCGGCAAGTCCACTGCAGATTCTGTGGCAGCACCGACACAACGTCTTTCGCGGGACCCTGCGCGATCCGATGCCGCCGGCCTCGGCCGGCCCAGACCGGCTCACCGCCGCTGACTTCCTACGCCCTGGCGTCGACGAGGGCGCCAACGCTGTGCGCTCCTCCTGGTGGCCGACGATGCGCCCCATCGTGCGCCTCTATGACGCCGACCACCCGGACGGTCCGTGGAGCTATCAGGCCCTGCTGCCAGTCACGCACTTCCCCGACACCGGCCTACGGTTCACCAAGGCGGCGTACCTGTATGCCCTCGATAACGTCGACACCGAAGCCGCCATCGACTGGATGCAGCACGTCACCGTGCGCAGCCCCGACCGCGCGGAAGCGCTCAACGCGCGCGCGGCCAAGAACATCAAAGACCAGATGCGCCAACGGGGCCGGATGATCGAAGAGGACGACGAACTCGACATCAAGCTGGCCAACACGCGCGAGTACAACGCGCAGATCAAGGCCAATCCCAGCGAGCGGGAGCTGGACGTAGCCACCCTGATCGCCGTGGGCGCTCCGACCTTGGAGATGTGCGAGGACGCGGTGAAACAGGTCCGCCACGAACTCGACCAGGCCGAGATTGCGGTCAGTCGGTGGCGCGGCGCGCAGTCCAAGCTGTGGTCGGCTTTCAATCCGGGCAGTGAGAAGCACGCACACCTTGACGAGTTCCGCGATCCGACCTCGGCGCACCTGTGGGGCCGGTTCACACCGCTGATCTCGACGCGGGTGGGCGACTCCCGCGGGACACCGCTGGCCGAGAATCAGAACACCCTGCGGCGTAGCCTGATCCTGCACGATCCTGAGGGCTGTGCCCGCCGCCACAAGAACACCGGCCTGATCGTCATCGGAGACCCTGGAGCGGGGAAGTCCAACCGCGCCAAGCTTTCTGGGATTGAGGTAGTCCTGCGCGGCGGCAAGGTCGACGTGTTCGACCCGGGCACCCACGGGGAATGGGGGCAGGCGTTCCGCAACGTCACCCACACGACAATTATCGATCTGGGCGATTCCCGGTTCAGCCTCGACCCGCTGCGTATGTTCGCCTTCCAGGAGGCCGGCGACGTCGCCGGCAACCACATCCTCCCGATGATCGGCGTTCCCGCCGACAGCGACATGGAGAATCGGTTTACGCTGCTGGTAAGCCCACAGATGCGTGAAGCCAACGGCATTCACTCCATGCGCTCACTCATCGGCTACCTGCGAGCTCAGCCCGACGCCAACAACGACATGCTGCTCGCGCGCCTGGAGGCCTGGTCCACCCAGCAAGCCGCCCGGGCCATCTTCGACGAGACGTTGCCGCCGTACTCACCGTCAGAGTCACTGGCCACGATCTGGCTGACCAACCGACTCGGCTTGCCCGATGCCGACGACATTCTCAACCCGCATCTGTACGACAAGCTGCCCAAGAGTGCTCGCGCGGGGATGGCGATTTATGGCCTGATCATCGACACCGTGCAGCGTCACCAGTTTCTGCACCGTGAGCAGTTCTCCACGATGATTTTCGAGGAGGCTGCCGAGCTGATGGCCTATCCCGCGGGCGCACGCACCGCCCACCGCATCACCCGCCAGGGCCGCAAGCATGCGACCGGTATCTGGTTGATTTCCCAGGACTACCGGGATTTCGCCCGGATGGGGGATAAGTTCATCACCCAAAAATGGCTGTTCGCGATCCGCAACGAGGAATTGGCGACCAAGACGCTGGAGTGGGCAGGGGTCGATCCCGAGCTGTACCCCGAAGTGGTGCAGTCCTACTACGAGGACACCAGCCCGGCCGAGTCGGCCGACGACGAGGACAGCGACGACGAAGCATTCGGCAAAGTTCACCCCTCACGAATGGGGGAGGGGTTCATCGTTGATGAGCGCGGCCGGCGGGCCCGCTGCCGCTTCCTGGGTGCTCCCACCACGCAGATGGCCGCCGACGTCGACAGCACCCCGCCTCAAGAGGTTTTCGCATGACCTCCGGCGCGCTGACCCTGTGGTTGGCTGACCACCCGCGCGCACGACGCACCCTCGTGACGATGACGCTGACCTACACGCTGTCGTTCGTTGCCCTGCTGTGCGCGCCGAATGCTGTCGCCGCGGGCGGCTCCGCAGCGCTGGGCTGGACAGGACTGCGCGACAACGACGGTGTGCCGATCGCGTTCTACTTCCTGTCGATGGTGTCGGCGCGGGAGGCCGCGACCAACAACGGTCAAGACATCTCGATGATCGATCCGAGCACCTGGATGCCGTGGATGGCCGCGGCCATGGAACGCGCGGTCGACAACGCGACGGCGGCATGGTGGCTGGGCATGATCGCCGGGACGTTCATCTTCATCATGGCCGCTGCGCTGTGGTTTCTGCGCTTCGCGCTCTCCACCGGCTGGCTGGTCGCCATCGCAACCTTCGGCCTGCCGCTCTACAACGCGGTCGCCTCGCTGGTCAGCTCAATGATGCTGGCCCCCATCGCGATTACGGTCTGCGTCACCGTGGCGGGCTACCACATCCTGCGTGGCCACCCCGGCCGGGGTTGGGCCATGCTGGGCACCGCCCTTGTCCTGACGGTATTGCTGGCCACGGTGTTCTCCGACCCCATTGGCGACCTGTACAGCGAGCACGGTCTGCTGGCGCTGGGGCGTGGCACCGGGCTGGAGATCGCCCAGGCCGCCACCGGGGCACCGTTCGCCTCGGGCACCTCGCTGGACGCCAAGCTGGATGCCCTGATGGCCGACGTCGTGACGGCGGGCGTGCGCCATCCGCTGCAGGTCCTCAACTTCGGCATGGTCGTCGATGACGTCGGCGGATGCCGGCAGGCATGGAACTCGGCCATCACCAGCGCGGGCGGCGTTGATGGTCCCGGCCCGGCGCACGCCATGGCCAACTGCGGCGCCCCGCAGGCTCTGGCCTATGCCCAGCGCCTCGGGGGCTCGGACGCCACCATTGGTCTCCTGCTGGTCCTGGTCGCGATCGTGGTGGCCTTCTTTTACTTCTACGTCGGCCTGTCGGCGATGCTGGTCGGCATCAAGTCGCTGTACTTCGGCATCCTGGTCGGGCCGTCCTTCCTCATCGGCATGCTGGGTTTCGGACGGGCTCTGGCGTTCGCCAAGCACTGCGGCACAGAGCTTTTCATGCATGTCATCCAACTGATGGTGTTCGAGGTCTACCTCGCCGTTTCCGCAATCGGCATTACCTGGGTGCTGACCACGGACGCCTTCGGCGCATCCACGGCGACAGCGATTCCTCGGGTGCTCATCATGGCCGTGGCCGCCGGCGTTCTCTGGCTGGGTTTCCGGTTCGTCGACCGCTCCTTCCACGCCGACAGCATGGGCACCATCGGCCGTCAGGTCACCGGCGCGTGGCATGCCGGCACCGGCGCCGTCCGCAACGAAGCGGGCTCGTACCGCGACAAGGCGCAGTCCGCGAGTGCGCGTCTGGGACGGGGCGGCGGTAACGACACCGCAGGCGGCCAAGACGATGGCTCTGGCTCCTCGTCGGCACGGCGCACACCCGGCATGGAGTGGTTCAAGCCGCGCTCGTCGAGCACGGGGCGCACCGTTGTCACCGGTAGCGGAGCCGGGACCGGCAACGACGCGTCGCCGGCGAAGTCTGCTGTGAAATCGGCGGCCGCGACCGCCGCAATGAGCGCGGTGAAGGTCGCCGCCCCCGAGGTGGCCGTCCCGGTCGCGGCCGCGGCCAAGGCGGCCGGTGTCGCAAGCACCGCCGGGCACGTGCTCAAGAGCGCGAAGAACACCAGCAACTCGGCGTCCCGCGCCGCCCAGGGGGCGGGGGGTGAGGCTTCACCGGCCCCGCTGCGCCAGCCACGCCCGGACACCACTGGTGGCTCCGCGCCTTCTCGTGAACCCGCACAGGCGCCGACCCTGGCCAGTCGCAGCACGGCGCAGACACCCGGGCGGCCCGCAGATGCGGGCTCTCAACCTCCGCGCGGCAACGGTGCCCCAGCAGGGACAATAGACATCGACGAGCGCCGCCAGAACGACACCGCGGCGCCTCGCGCCGCCCGACCGCCGCGACCACCCCGAGAGATTGGGTCATAGACGATGAGCACTGCGCGCGACTTTCTCGACGCCGGATTCGATGCTTTGGGCCTGCTCGGCAATCCAGCAGACCCCGCTACCGCGCGGGAGCGGTTCCGCCAGGCGGTCAGCATGGACCCCGGGATGTGCGACGCCTGGCTGGGGCTCATCGCCACCGGCGATCACTCCAGCCAGACACTGCGCCACGCCCACGAAACCAGCGCCACCGTGCACCGCGAGACGCGGCGCCTGGGTCTGCAGGACACTGCTCTGGAGGCCTCGGTGCCCTCGCCGGGCTTCATCGAGGTGTTCCCCTACACCGCGGCGACGATCACCCTGGCCTACATCGCGGCGCTGCTGAGCGAGAAGGACTACGACGCCGCCGAGAAGCTGCTGGAGTCCTACGACACCGCCCGCGAACCCACGCAGACGCCCATCTGGCGCTGCCTGGGCACCACCTTGCACTACGTCACCCAGCGCTGGACCGACGTGCTGGACTGGGCCGACCGGCCGGTTGCCGGGACCCTGAGGGCCGTGGACGCCGCCACCGACCTGATGGCCGGGCTCGCTCACGTCAGTCTCGGCGAGTTCGATGCCGGCCTAGTCGTGCTCAAGGGCGTCCCCGCTGATCAAGTCAGCCCGCACGCCGCCGCCCTGGCGGCCCTCTACCGCGGCTTCGCGCTGCGTCTGTTGGGCCGGGAGGACGACGCCCGCGTCGAGTTTGGCAGGGCCAGCGTCGGCGGGCGCATTCTCCCCGAGGCCTCCTCGGCTCTGGCCGACCCCACCTTCGGACCCAGGACCACCACCGCGCAGGCCATCACTGCCCGGACCAGCCGCTGGGATCCGGAGTCCGGGCCGACCACCGAGGAGCTGCGCCAAGCCGAGCAGGCTCAGGCTGCTGAAGCCGTCCTCGAGAAGGCCGAGCGGGACCTACAGTCCTTCATCGGCCTGGGCAAGGTGAAGGCCCACGTCTACAAGCTTAAGAACGTGCAGATTTACGACCGGGCGATGGCCGCGCGCGGCGAGGGAGTCGGGCAGCGCAACGCGCTGCACATGACCCTCGTCGGTCCCCCGGGAACGGCCAAGACTTCTATCGCGCGGGTCATGGGTGAGATGTATTTCGGCCTGGGCATCCTGGACTCTCCAGACTTCATCGAAGTCTCCCGTCCGGACCTCGTTGGCGGCGTCATCGGCGAAACCGAGGTCAAGACCCGCCAGTATTTGGAGAAGGCCAAGGGCCGCGTCTTGTTCGTCGATGAGGCCCCTGACCTGTACAAAGCCGACAACGAGCGTGATTTCGGGCGTATCGCACTCGACATCATCATGAAGTTCGCCGAGGACCACCGCGACGACACCATGATCGCCCTGGCCGGCTACGCCAACGGTATGAACCGGCTGCTCTCGGCCAACCCCGGTCTGCGGTCGCGGTTTCCCACCCAACTGGAGTTCAGCTCCTACAGCGCTGAGGAGTTGGGCCAGATCGCGGCGATGTTCGCCGAGAACTTCCGGGTACTGGTGCATCCCGGCGCGGCCGCCGCCTTTGACCGGTACACGAGCTGGCTCACCGCAACCTCGACCAACAATCCCGAGAACCCGGCGGAAATGCTCGTCGACATCGCGGGCAACGGCCGCTACGTGCGCAACGTGGTGTCCGAGGCGGTGGAGAGGATGAAGGCGCGGATCGTTTCCGACCCGTCGATCGACTTGGCTACCGCTGACTCGGATCTGCTGCGGACCGTCGTGGAGGCCGATATGACCGACGCTCTGCGCGAGGTCCTCATCAGTGCAGGAATCCAGACCCGCGAGCAAGGGTAACCGTGGCACGCGATGCGGAAGTTGCCGCGCTGAGGGCCGTCGAGGACGCCTACCAACGGTGGACGGTCATTAGTGATCAGCTGCACCGGGAGGTCGGCGAAGCCGCCGAGCGTCACGCCGGCGCACCGGTGGAGTCATTGCGCGCCGATTTCAACGCCCAGCTCGCCGTGACCCGCGCGGTGGCCGCTTTCGCCCGCACGTGTGCCCAGGCCGGGCCCGATGTCGACGGGCTGCCCGGCGCAGCCTTCGTCCAGGCTCTTCACCATGTGGGGAACCAACCTGGTCTCGATCAGGCCTTGGTGGAGCTGACCCACCAGTGGCAGTCCTGGCTGGCAGACATCGGCAGATGGATGCCGAAGACCGACAGCCCGCCGCCGGCCCGGCCCACCTCGCCGGAACACAGCAGAGTCTTGGCCGCAGTGAACGATTGGTGGGGCTTTGCTGCCGATCGGCTGCATGAACAGCTTGTCGACTCGCTGACCGCCCAGGGGCAACGCGTCGCCGAATCGCTGACCACCGGCTCTGACGGCGAGCTGGTTCAGTCAGCACACGTGATGTTCGAGCCGGACCGGTCAAGCGAGGCCTCCGGCGCGCCCAAACGCGGGGCGCGAGCGCGTTTGCACGCACTGTTCGGGCCTCACAGAAGGCGCTGAGGGCCACGGATGATTGGGAAGGCAGCACCGGACACGCCCCGCCTCACCGGCCGGGCCACCCCATCAGTAGGCGATGCTGTGTCTATGTTTGCGGTGGGCTCGCTGGTGGCGGGGTATCGGATTGAGCAGGTCCTGGCCACCGGCGCCACGGGGACGGTGTATGTGGCGAAGAATCCGACCTTGCCGCGGCGCGACGCGCTCAAGGTGCTCAGCGCCGACCTCTCCGGTGACGAGGCCTTCCGTGAGCGGTTCGTGCGCGAAGCCGATATCGCCTCGCTGCTGGACCACCCGAACATCGTGTCGATCCATAACCGCGGCGAAGCCGAGAACGGCCAGCTGTGGATCGCAATGCAGTACGTCGCCGGCACCGATGCGGAGGCTGCGCTGCAGGCCGGGACCATGACCGCTGCACGCGCTGTCCGCATCGCCGGCGAGGTCGCCAAGGCACTGGACTACGCCCACCAGCGCAACGTGGTTCATCACGACGTCAAACCGGGGAACGTACTGCTCGCTCACGGGTCGCCGGACGATGAGCAGGTGCTGCTCAGTGATTTCGGGGTGGCGAGGGCAGCAGGTGGCCCAGACGATGGCAGCGACGACTCAACGCTGGCGGTGACACTGGCCTATGCCGCTCCTGAGGTCATCACCGGCGACGCGATCGACGGCCGAGCTGACATCTACTCACTGGCCTGCACGCTGTTCCGTCTGCTGACCGGCAAGCAGCCGTTTTACAACGCTGAGGGAACAACCGCCCTGGCGCTCGCGCACCTGCACCAGCCCCCGCCCCGGATCTCCGATCATCTGCCAGAGGCGACCCGCCAAATGGATGTGGTCATGGCCAGGGCGCTGGCCAAGAATCCGGCCGACCGTTTCAACTCGGCACGCGAGTTCGCCGCGGCCGCGGCGGCGGCCGCGGGCTCGCTCACCGAGCGCCCCGTGCTGCCGGCGGCCCGGCCCGCCTCTCCATCGAATCGATTGCAGCCCAACAGACCTGAACTGGCGAGAAGCTTCGACGAGGCAATACGGGTGACGCCTACGCCACGCAAGCCTCGCGTGCAGCGTCCGCTGGTCATCCTGTGGTCGATCGTCGCCGTGGTAGTCACGATCGCCGCCGTGCTGTGGACGATTCTGATTTCGCGCTGGACGGGATCGGATGCGCCGGAGGCGGCGGCCCCGGCGACGTCGACCCCGGCCACGTCGTCAGCGACCGCCGCGGCGGCGGCGCTTGCTGAGCTGCTTCCGCCGGGTTATCCGCCCGGCAGGTGTACACCTGCGCCGACTGACGCGGACGTGACCGCGGCGATGTCGTGCGGCCCCAACACCGATCCTGGCGGCCCTACCACGTCGAGCTACACGCTCAGCGGGGATGCCGCTGCTCTGGAAGCGTCTTTCACCGACACCGTGAATCGGTCTACTCCCCGGATCTGTCCGCCCAACATTCAGTCTCCGGGGCCATGGCGGCGCAACGACAGTCCCACGGTGGTGCGCGGCACGGTCTTCTGCGGGCTCCAGGCCAACCAGCCTGTCGTGGTCTGGACCGAGGACGACGAGCTGTTACTCAGTGTTGTTCGAGCCGAGACGCCTGGGGCCACCCTAGAAGGGCTCTACGCCTGGTGGTCCTCGCACTCTTAGCGGTGCTCTCGGCGGTGTTCAACTGGGCAGAATCCTCACTTGAACACGACCCGTGCTGTTACCTATGCCGACGCCTTTGACGTCCGCTGGCGCCGCCTGCGAGTCTCAATCGCTCCGTCGTAGATTTCGAGGAAGACACTCCAGTCGGGGATCTGGACTCGCCGCCCGGCGGTGCCGCGCAGCAGCAGCTGGGCCTCTTCGAGACTCTGGGGGAGCAACTCCTGCCAGTCGATGATCGAGCCCAGTTGTGAGGACTGCGAACGACTTCCGCCGTTGGGCTCATACGACTCGGTGCGCCGCGTCCCCAAGCCCTGCCAGTGTGAAGCCTGTTCGAGGAGATGGCGTTCGTGAGCGCCGTACATCACCACGGTGCCCGGGAAGATGTCGCGCAGCGCGTCGGCGTATTTCGGGCCAAACACAACGTCGAAGTGGCTGGAGGCCTGCACGGTGGCCATGATGTTGACGCCCAAACCGGCGGACTCGCCGACGTAGTTGAGCAGCGCCGGCAGCGGGCAGGAGTTGCACACTTCGTCGAGTTGGAGCAGCAGCCGGTGTTCGAGCTGGTGCTGGGCCGTGCGCTTGCGGAAGTGTCGGATGATGGAGTCGATAAGTGCCACGGCTGCGCCAGCAACGGTGCCGGTGTTGGGGGCGATGACAAACAAGCTCGCGTCAGGGTCATCCAGCATCGAGACATCGAACGATTCGATGCTGAGTTCGTCGACACCGCTAAGGCGGTCTAGATGCTCGGTGGTGCTCAGCCCGAGACGCACCCACGGCGTCACCGCTTTGGACACGGTGATCGCCACACTGTCCCGCATGCGGCTGTTGAAGGTCAGCACGCGCTGCATTGGGTCGGACAGCATCGGGTGCGGGCACAGCGCGGCGGCGGTCATCCACGATGGAGTGGCGTGCAGCGACAACTGTGTGGTGGCACCGCCGTCTTCGTCGTCCTCGATGCCGAGGTTCTCGACGGCTTCGAGCACCCAGGGCATGCCCTGGCTGTTGCCCTGCGGGCTGGCCGCATAGAGCAGGCAGGCCAAGGGGCGGCTGGCAGTGGACTCCCACAGTCCGCCGGCGGCTACCGTTTGTCCGCTTGACGCACCGCCGAACCCCACACCGGAGGTCGCGAGCATGGTTTCCGCGACGGTCAGCGCTTCATCGGCGGACGTGATGGACATGGTGGGGTCACTGACCATGGAGCGCACGCCCTCGGGCCAGACGAGGGTCTTTTCCGGCCGCAAGTCGATGACGCCGGTGGGCCCCAGGCCGCGGCGCATCAACACCAGCTCGGCGAGGTCCTCCTTACTGGAGACGGAGACGAGCGGGCCGGGGTGCAGCACCGCGGCCGGGGCCAGCAGGCGCCGTGTCTTACCGGTTCGAGTGGGTGCGCTGATCGCCAGATGTGGAGCGCCCTGAACCTTTTCGTACTGTTCGTTGTCGTTGACGACAAGTCCGCAGTAGGGGCTGTACGGCTCGGGGTGCTTGCTCATGCGGTTCATCGTCGCGGGGATCGTGCGCGCCAGTCCACCACCAGAGCCGGATTGGCCCCTAAGTTGGATGACAGCAGCAAGAAGGAGTGACGCCAGATGAGCAGCCATCGTGGGACAGCGGTCCGCGAAAAGAGCGCGGGGGCGCTGGGCGCCTTAGTTCCGGCCGAGGAGAACGGCACCGATGCAGGCGGGCAGCCGACACCTCACCCGGCAACGCTCTACTTCGCGGCGCGACTGCGTGAGCTGATGGACGGGCTGGCTGTCCGCAGTCTGGAGACCGGCCGGACGCGCAAGCTGACAGTACGACGGTTGCAGCAGCTGCTGCATGAGCAGGCACCTGAGTTGGCGGTTTCGCAGACGCACATGTACCGCTACGTGCACGGTGAGGCCAGACCGAGTGTGCCTCTGGTCTACGAGCTGGCGGTGCTTTTTGGGGTCGCGCCGACCTACTTCCTTCCAGACGACCTGCTGCCCGAAGATTGAGCGGTCCACGGGGATAGCTGGTTTAGAGGCTTAGGTCGTCGTCATCGAGAGCCTGCCCGCGCTCGCCGTGATGGAAGGCCTGCCCGCGCTCGTCGTGATCGAGAGCTTGCTGTCCGCGCTCGTCGATCGTGTTGGCCGGCACGTTCCAGCCCAATGCGATCTGACGGCGCTGAGCCGCTCGAACGGCGCGCGCGGCGTTGTCGTACTGGGTGAGGACCTGGCGCCACTCGTCGCCTAGTTGGGTGCGGCCGAGACGGTCGGCCAGCGTGACCGCCGGCACCGGGTCAAGCAGCGGGTCGGCAGGTGCGGACGGCGCGGTCGTGAGGGTGGTGCTCCACGGCAACGCATGGGTGAGCAGCCGCAGCGCTGAGGAGCCTGCGCCGCGGCTGGCTTCCGGGTCGAGCAGGATGACCCGAGCGTTGGACGCGGCGGCGTGACGGGCGATATCTGCGAGCTGCTGGGGGTCTGCAGCGGCTGGGTCATCGACGACGACGATGGCTCCCGGTGGTAGTGCCCACTGCTGGCCGCTGACGTGCTGGTGCGCGTGGCTGACCGTGGTGATGGTGTCGGCCAACTCCGCGTCGCGAGCGGGTGCCGCTCCGGTGTCCGTGGTCGAGAGCCACAGCACCTTGCGGTCGTTAGCGTTAGCGGTGTTGCGCAGTGTGTAGAGCGACGCCGCGGTTTCGCCGTCGGTGATGTCGGCCCGGACGACGCTGATCCGATAAGGCTGTGCGGCAAGCGCTTTGAGTCGCTCCGCGTTGTGCGGCTCGTGGCCTGCCAAGGCCGCCGCGGGGATGACGAGGGGCGTGCGGCTGGGGTCGACGTCGCTTGCGACTTGGAGTAGGGCCACCTCCGAGCGCGCCGTTTCGAGCAAGCGGTCGAGTGTGTCGGAGGTCGCGGTCTGGGCGGCGGCGAAGGCGGTCGCGACGTCGCGCTCAGCGCGCTCGAGGTCGCGGCGCAGCACCTGCCGCCGGTCGCGCAGCTGCGCGCGGGCGGCCAGGTCCGCGCGCTCGGCGTCGCCTCGCGCTTTGGCGATGTCGTGCTCGGTGACGATCTTGTGTCCGCCGGCGGCCGCGGTGCGCGCGGCCTGCGCCTGGGCGAGGGCCTGCTGGAATTGCATCGAGGGCGGCTCGTCCGGCAGTAGCTCGGTGTAGAATGCGACATCTTGTCGGGCAGAGGCAATGTCGAGCGCGTCGGCGTCGGGGTTGGCCTGCAGGAGTGCGAGCTGAGTGCGGGCATGCTCGACCATGCGCAGTTTGTCGTTGTAGACGGCATCGGCGTCGGACCACTGCTCCATCACCGCGGTCACTGCGTGGGCATAGGGTCGGTCGGCGTCGACCTGGCGGCGCATCCTTAACAGCTCGTCGGCTGCGCCGCGCAGAGCCGGGCCGTTTCCTGCTCGAATTTCTGCGTCGAGGGATTTGATGGCGGCGCTGACGTCGCGGTATTCCTCTTGCAGGGTGGTAATCCATTCCATGGTGATGCCCAATTCCGGTATGGGGCGGTTTGCTGTGAGGTCTTCGAATTGCAGGTCTCCGAATTCCTCGGACGCGTATTCAGATAGGTCCTCGGGCGGGGCGATGTCGAAGTAGTCGTCGAAGGGCGGGGCCTCGTCGACCTCGGCGAAGGGGCTTTCCGGGTCGGGCGGAAAGAGTGCTTCCTCGTCGGGGTGGAGCGGAGCGTCCTGCGGCGTGGGTAGGTCGTCGACGTCGATGCCTAGACGCGCTTGCAGCCGGTGGGTGAAGGCGTCGACGGTGTAGGTGATCAGGCGGGCGTAGTCGCCCGGCGGGATCCGGTGGTCGGCGTCGGTGGCGTCGGCGAGGTGTTCGGCAGCGACATGGAGCAGGTCGCGTGGGGTCCAGGTGTTCGGGTCGGCGGCGCTGATGGCGGCGACGAGGCCGGGCCAGGCCGGATCTGAGGTGATGGTTTCAGCCAGCGCCGTTCCGAATACGACATCGATATCTGTGACCCACGGTGGGCGTAGCCGCGAGTGCGTGGTGGCCAGGGTCGCGGTCGGGGACAGGGCTCCCGCGATGCGCCACCACAGCGCGGCGGCGGGCAGCTCGTCGGGCAGTGGTCCCTGGCGGGCGGCGGTGGTGATGATCTGGCGTAGGTCGGGGGTGGTGCGGGTGGCCTGGGCGAGCTGGGCGGCCAGTTGTGGCCAGTAGGCATCGGCGCGTAGGCGGGGGTCGATGGCGTCGATGAGGTCGTTCCAGCGGGTGGTGTCTGCACTGCGGCGGCCGATGTCGGCGGCGGCGTAGCGCTGCAGGGTGGCCTGCATGTCGCGGGTCCGCACGGGGTATTGGCGCGCACCGGTGAGGCGGGTGTCGGTGTCCTCGACGCCCGTGGCGGCGCGGAAGACGGCGATTTCAGCGGTCAGTGCCGGATTGACGGTGATCAAGGGGCGTGCCCAGGCGGGGGCGGTCGCGTTGGTCCAGGCCCGTGCGCGGTCGCGGATCTGGTCGGCCAACCCCTCGACCAGCTGTTCACGGCGGGTCAGGTACGCGCCCCAATGCGGGTCATTGGCCAGCGCGGGCGGGATGCCGGGAAGCCAGCGCAGCACCCCGATGCCGGCGGAATGTGTACCGGCGGGGTCGATGCGGTGATCGAGAACCGCGGCGGGGTCAGCGGCGTCGTCGACGCTGCCTTTGGCCAACGCGTCGGTCAGCAGTTGGCGAGGATCGGCGCCACCGATGGCCAGGACGGAGAGGTTGCGCCGTAGCACCGGCCAGGCTTCGCGCTGGCTGAGCCGGGGGATCACGTCGTCGGCGATGGCATCCAACCGGTCCCGAGCACCGGCGCCCAGTTGATTTTCGGCCGCGACACCCAAGGCGTCGTAGAACATGTCGGCCGCAGCCTGCAGTCGGGTCGCCGGGTCCTCGGCGCGGCGGGCTTCGGTGGTGGCCGACACCTGTGCGCCGTCGCGGGCCAGGGTGCGGGTCAGGACGTCGACGGCGGTGTCAGGGTGGGTTGCCTTGGGGGAGAGCAGTCGGTGCGGATCGCCTTCGGCAGTGGACAGGTACAGGTGGTTTTCGTCGGTGGCGCGCGTCATCGCGACGTAGAGGTGCTGGCGGGTCAGCATGTCGGAGCCGACGATGTGGCAGGTGCCCTTGGTGTCGCGCCGTCCTGCGGTCAGGCCTTGGGCGGAGTCAATGGTGGCGGCGTAGCCCAGCGTGACGTGTTCGGCGATGTAGTCGGCGGGCAGCGTGACGATGCGTCCGCTGCGTAGGTGGCGTGCTTTTACGCTGCCATCGGTGAGAACTTCGGTGATGGTGTAGCGGTAACCGTTGCGCACGAAATCGTTGCGCCCGATGGTGATCCGGCGGTTGTTTTTGCGGGTGCGGATGGTGTCTCCGACGTTGGCGTGCAGGTGATCGGCCAGCATCACGCTGGCCGAGTCGGCAGCCTCGGGATCGGCGGCCAAGCGGTCGGCGCGGGCGCGGGCGTTGAGTTCGTTGATGACGTCGTTGGTCGGGGCGAGCAGGATGGAGTCCCCGCCCGCCGCGAGGTCGGCCCGCCATGCCTGATAGGCCATGTCGGCGGCAGTCTCGTCGGTGCCGACATGGATGCGATGGTGGTCGATGTAGAAGCCGATGCCGGCCGGGTCGGCGTCGTGCAGCGCGAGCCCGGCGGCGGCTTCGGCGGGGGACTTGAATCGCACGACTTCGCTTAAGGTGAGCGCGTCGGTGGCTTCGGCGATGTCACGCAGAACACCGCCGGCGGAGATGGACGACAGCTGCCCGTCGTCACCGACCAGACGCACGCTCGCGCCTTTACGTAGCGCGTCGGCAATCATGGCGTCCAGGCCCGCGGTGGCGGCCTTGCCGGCCTCGTCAACGACGATGAGAGTGTCGGGGCCTACGTGGGTGAACCAGTCGGGCACACCGGATATCGCGGCCTTGTTTGGATCGGCGGACCAGACGTACTTGTCGAGCGTGTCGGTGGTGGCGCCCAGGTCTTCTCCAAGCACGATGGCCGCGTCGGCGGTGGGGGCCAACGCGATGATTTCGGTGTTGGTCGGTTCGCGTCCGTGATCGGCCTGAAACTGCTTGGACAGCTCGGCGGTGCGCGCCTTGATTGCGGCCCGCCGGCTCGACCACCGGGACATCAGTTCTGCTGACATTCCGTCGATCTCTCGGACCGGCCGTTTCCCTCGTCCGCGGGACTGTTCGACGAACGGCACGCCCAGGGTGGCGATCATGTGCGCTTCCAGGCGGGTGTTGTACAACTCCGACGCTGCGACGGTCACACGGTGCAGCGGTTGGCCATCCAGGGCGAGCCATCGACGCACGCCGTTGGCGTCGATGTGGGACACCTTGTTCGAGATCGCGACGTGGGTATGCAGGTCGGGGTCACCGGCACGAGAATCGCGGTGGGTGAACGCTGCGGCGATGAGCCCTTCGGTGTCGACCTGGGCGACTCCGCCAGCGCCGGTGCGGGTGAAAGTGGCTTGATCTTGCAGCCACTCCAGCACGTCGGCGACCGCTGCATCGTGGGCGGCCTCAATCTGCTCAGCCACCGGCAGCGGAGCGATGGCCCATAGTGCGGACACGGATTTCACCGGTGAGAACGTCAGGTCATATCCGGCGACAGCGGTCGTGCGCGCACGGGTGTTACGCGCGATGAACCCCGACAGTTCCCGGTCATCAGCGGGCGGGCGGCCGTACTCCTCGCCGAACAGCTCCAGGGCCACGCGGGTGCGGATCTGGGCGCGAATGTCGGGGGCGATCGTGGCGTTCCAATGCGCGCCGGTTTCGGCGTTGTGATCGCGGAAGGCCACCGCCAAACGGCGCGCGAACTCCGGCTCGCCGTCGCGGACCAGAAACTTGCGCCCAAGGCGGCTGGCCGCATGCTGAGTGCCCATGCTTCGGCCGGCGACGTAGCTGTCGATGCGCTCGGCGTTGGGGTGCAGACCTTCCCCATAGAGGGCGCGCATCTGCGCCTCACTGACGCCGGATCCCTCGTCAACAGTCCAAATCTCCTCGCGCACTGCGGGTGTGACTTCGCAGCGGCCGGTATCAGAGAGGCCGGCCAGGCCGCGCCCCATCCACCGACCGGGCGATTCGCCTTTGGCCGAGTAGTAGTCGGCCAGCGTGGAGCGGCCCCGCTCGGTGCTGTCGGCGGCAGCGACCTGCCGCACCAGGTACAGGTATCCGTCCCCGGCGGTCAGCTTGTGCAGCGTCATCACCATGACGCGCACACAGGGGTCCGCATGGCCCGGACAGTACGAAGTTTCCTGCGGAAAATTCCACGACCATCCCGGGGGTTCTTAGAAAAGTCTTAGATTCGAGGTACCGGCGCAGGGGTCGTATTCATTCGGGGTGAATACGCCTTCACGCTGGTCGGCATGTAGCGCCGGGTATTGCTCTGTTCGCTTTTCACCTCTCCTGGACCAGCACGTGAGGTGCGTCCTTAATGCCTCCTGGGTTGGTCTGACCGGGTCGCGGGTTTGTTGCTTTGGTGGGCCACCAGCTGGCTTCGCGTAGGAGTGTGGCGATGGCGGGCACGGTGAGGGTGCGCACGAGGAAGGTGTCGAGCAGCAGCCCGAAGCCGATGATGAGGCCGGCTTGGATCATGATGGCGACTGAGCCGACCATGAGGCCGAACATGCTGGCGGCGAATATGAGGCCAGCGGAGGTGATGACGGCTCCGGTGTTTGCCACGGTGCGCAGGACGCCGACGCGGATGTTGGTTCCGGATTCTTCGCGGAGCCGTGAGACGAGCAGCATGTTGTAGTCGGCGCCGACGGCGACGAGGATGATGAACGCCAGCAGCGGTACGGGCCAGGCGATTTCGTGGCCCAGTCCCCATTGGAAGACTACGACGCCGATGCCGAGTGATGCGAGGTAGTTGAGCACGACGGTGCCTAGTAGGTAGAGCGGTGCTAGGAGTGCGCGCAGTAGTAGGACCAGGATGACGCCGACGATGATGATGGTGGCGATGGCTAGTTGTGCGAAGTCGGCCCAGAGGAGTCGTTGGATATCGGAGTTGACGGCGGGGAAGCCGGCTACGGACACGGTGGCGTCGGCGAGTGACGTGTTGGGTCGTGCGGTGTTGGCGGTGTCGGTGATGCGGCTGGCGAGGTCCATGGCTTCAACGCTGTATGGGTCGTGGCTGCTTTCGATCATGAACCGCGCTGTTTTGCCGTCCGGTGAGAGGAATTGTTCGGCGACGTCGGTGAATTGCCGGTTCTCGAATGCGTTGGCGGGCAGGTAGAAACCGCTCGAGGAGTCGGAGTCGGCCGCTGCGCGCGAGGAGTTCTGTAGTTGGGTGGCGATCTGGCTCATGCCGGACAGCATTTCGATGTTGCTGTCGGCGAGGGTGCGGACGCCGGTGGCGAGTGCTTGGGCGCCGGAGGCCAGCTGTCCGATTCCGTCCTGCAATCGGCGGAGATTTGTGGTCAGGTCGGCGGGGTCACCCAGGGCTCCGAATGCCTTGTCCAGTGAGGCGACTGCGTTCTGGACGTTGGCGAGGGTGCCACCAACGGTGGCATTGGTGGCGGGATCGTAGCGGTCCCCGAGGTCGGCGATTTGGTTGAAGAATCCGTTGTCGCGCAGAGTGACCAGGATCTGGACCTGGTTGCGGATTTGGGCGCATTGTGGGGTGGTGGCGCACCAGGGTGAGGTGTTGAGGGCGCCGACGAGTGGGTCGAGTTGAGTGATTGCGTTTTGGGCTTGGTTGGCCAGCGGTCGTAGTCCTGGGCCGGATTGGATGGCTTGGTCGACGGCGGGGGCAGTGGCGGAAAGTTGTTGCAGCAGCGGCCGGAATTGGTTGACCTGAGTTCCTGCGGATTGGGCTTGGGTGAGGATTCCGGCTAGTGGTGTGAAGGCGGTGCGCACGGTGCTGTCGAGTTGGGCGAGGCCGTCGGCGAGCTGGTCGGCGCCGTCGGTGAGTTTGGTGAGGTCGTCCTTGCGGGAGTTGCCCTCGGCGACGGCGCCGGCCATTTTGTCGCCGATCTGGCCGTTCTGCCAGGCCAGTTCTGCTTGGTCGAGGCGCTCTCCGGTGGGGCGGGTGACTCCGGAAACCTTGGTGACGCCGGGGATCTGGGAGACGCGGGAGGCCATCTCGTCAAGATCGGCCAGTCCTTTGCCGGTCCGCATGTCGGTCGGATTTTCCACGACGAGGAATTCGCTGATGACGACGTCTTTGCGGAAGTGGCGGTCCAGCAGGTGGTAGCCCAGGTTGCTGGCCGTGGTGTCTGGTTGGCCCTTGCGGTCGTCGTAGCTGATTTTGATGGTTGCTGCCGCTGCCGACAGGGCGAGCAAGATGACCAGGCTGACGATGAGTAGTGGCACGGGACGGCGGACCACGGCGACGGCGACGCTGTTCCAGTAGCGGCGGGTGCGATCGGGTTTGGGTTCACCGATGCCGCGTTTGGCGGCTAGCGACAGCACCGGTGGCAGCAGGGTTACGGTGGCCAGAAATCCGAACAGTACGGCGATGGCACACGCGGGGCCAAGGGCGGCGAAGACGCTGAGCCGCGCGAAGACCATGGCCAGGAACGCGAGTGCGACGGTGGCGGCGGAGGCGAGGATGACGCGCCCGATGCTGGCGGTGGCGTGGATGACGGCCTGATCGGCGGGTACTTGGGCGCGGCGCTGTTCGTGGTATCGGCTGATCAGAAATACGGTGTAGTCGGTTCCCGCGCCGAGCAGGATCGCAGTCATGAAGGCGACGGTGAACTGGGAGACGGGCATGCCCATCTCGCCGAGGGCGGACAGCACGCCGCGCCCGACTGCCAGGCTCAACCCGATTACTAGCAGCGGTAACAGCGCGGTGAACACCGACCGGTAGACGATCAGCAGGATCAGGGCGATCACGCCCGCGGTAGCGATTGAGATCAGCAGCAGGTCGTGCTCGGCGGATGCGATCATGTCGCTGAAGGTTGCCGGTGGTCCCGTCACTTGCACAGTCGTGGTCGAGCCGGTGAAGACCTCGGCGGCGATGTTGCGCACCGCGTTTACCGATTCGGCGGCCGTGGGGTCTCCGAGGGTGCCGGTGACACCTACGGGCAGGTACCAAGCTTTGCGGTCGGCGCTGACTGCCTGGGCTTCGGTAATCGGATCGGACAGTAGGTCCTGCACCAGCAGGACGTGGTTGCCTTCGCCCTGCAACCGGCGCACGAGTTCGCCGTAGCGCTGCCGTGCAGTCGGAGTCAAGCCATTGGGGTCTTCCATGGCGACGAACACCATGGTTTTTGAGCCTTCTTCGCCGAAAGCGGCGCTCATGCGGTCAACCGTCTGCAAGGACGGCGCATCGCGAGGGATGAGGTCCACCGACTGTTGGCGCACCACGGTTTCTAGCTGG
This sequence comes from Mycobacterium sp. smrl_JER01, assembly GCF_048513595.2. Classification (NCBI taxonomy): domain Bacteria; kingdom Bacillati; phylum Actinomycetota; class Actinomycetes; order Mycobacteriales; family Mycobacteriaceae; genus Mycobacterium; species Mycobacterium sp. smrl_JER01. The sequence goes on from NZ_JBLXXK020000004.1 coordinate 170,208, forward strand.
GGGAACAGCAACGCGAGGACGACCGCGGCGCCTAGCCATACCCCGATGACCAGCGCTTTGTGTCGGAGGGTGAATCGGGCTAGCGCTGCCAACCGTTCGCTGTACTCGCGGGTTTCGGCCGGGTTGGGGGATCCGTTGTCCCGCTGGCCACGGCGCGTGGCCTGGCCTGGGGAATCTGCAGTGCCGTCGGTCACTGGGCCTCCACTAGTAGCGAATCGTAGCGATACTATCGGTATCGCTACGCTACCGCATGTAGTGCAAGTGGTGGCGGGGCCGTCGTCGCCAGGCCGCGCAAAGCGCGCGGCTGGCGAAGGGGCCGGCGACCGCTATCGAGTCGGGACCGGGCCGACGGTCGCAGTGGGCAGAGGAATGATCGAACACTCAGTGGGTTTCTGGAAGCCAGGGCTGACGCTGTAAGTCGACGACACTGGCCTTGGATGCCGTTCAGGGTCTTGCTGTTGCTGTTCTCGGACGTTGGTCGTCGGGCGCACGCACGGCCACATCGCGTAGCGGGGCCGCTAGCTCTAGGTTTGCGCTTCGGTTGTGGCCGACTGGCCCGTGTTCTGCAGCAGCACGTAATTGCCTAGGCTGCCCAGGAAACCTGCGCAGTGCTGAACGAGTTCATCTGTGGTGAATTCCAGTTCTCCGTCGAGTCGGCGGCGCAAGACTTCGAATAGCCCTCCCACGCCCAAGGTCGAAGCCAAATGGGCAACCCCCACGGCAGAGTCGGCGATGTCGAGGTGAAGTCTGGCTTCGCGCAAGACAAGGTCGGTGAAACCTGCCATTAGTTCGCTGCGTAGCTCTCGGAGCAGCGGCTCGGTTGCAGATTCCACGAACAGGATCCGACCCAGCCGCGGGTCGTTGTCGATCATGCCGACCAGCCTGCGGATTGGCGCGTACGCCAATACCTCCGGTGGCTCGCCGGCATCGGGGATCGCGTCGACTATCACCTCCTGGAAGGTGGCATAGAGCTGCTGGTAGACAGCCCGCAGGAGTGCGTCTCGGTCGGAGAAGTGCTGGTAGAAGTACCGTGACGTGACACCCGATTCAGCGCAGACGGCAGTCACAGTGGCGGCGGCAACGCCGCGCGTGCCGATCAACTCCGTTGCGGCCTCGATGAGACGGGTGCGCCGGTTCCGGTGACGCTCCTCGGCGGACATTCCGCTATACACCCGCGCCGAAACCACGTGGATAGCTTGCCATCTAATTCTGACAAGGCTTAGAGTCAGATTGACAGCGCGTCCTTGGCGAATGGGAGAACAACATGAGCGACGATTCGTCCACACGGCCCACTGGCAGGTCCCCGATAGTCGGACCACTTTGTTCTAGAGCCGTATGTGATTGATGTCAGTCGATCTGGCAGCCTTCCACGGGGTGGTGGGTGTGGCTGCATCGGGCAGAGTACTCGGCCGGGGTGAGGTAGCCCAGAGATGAGTGCCGGTGTCGGTTGTTGTGGTCGTCTTTGAAGTCCTCGATTACCACCCGCGCCTCGAGGAGACTCGTCCAGTGGTTGCGGTTCAGGCACTCCTTCCGTAGCCGGTTGTTGAAAGATTCGATGTGTCCGTTGTTCCACGGCGTGCCCGGTGGGATGTAGGAGATTCCGATGCGGTCGCCGCAGAACTGTTGCAGCACATGTGAAATGAACTCCGGTCCGTTGTCCATCCGGAGCACCAGCGGCGGCCCGCCCCACAAAGCGAATGCCTTGTCCAACTCCACCGTCAACCGCTCGGCGGTGATCGAGCGCTCCACGATGTTCAACAACGACAGCCGGGTGTGCTCGTCGATCATCGAGCAGATTTTGATGGCCTTATCGTCGACGGTGGAGTCGAACTGAAAATCAATCGCCCAGACCACCTTCGGCGCATCTGCTTCGATCTGCGGCATCGTGGAGACGCCGGCGCGTTTGCGAGGGTGGTAGATCCGGACCTGCAGACCCTCTTCTTTCCACAGCCGGTGCACCTTCTTCTTGTTCACCAGTACGCCCTGGTCGTGCTTGAGGTGCGCCCACGCGCGCCGGAACCCGTGCAGCGGGTGTTCGCGTGCGTAGATGCGCAGCGTGGCCCTCAGATCCGCATCGGGATCGGCGGGCGTCTGTGCGACCGGGGTGCGGGCATAGGTGGAGCGGGGCAGCCCAACCGCTCTGCACGCCAACCGTTTCGACAGCTTCATCGTTGTGACGAGCATGTCCACGGCGCGGCGCTTAGCAGCCGGGTCTAAAATTTTCCCCGCGCCACCTCCCGCAATGCGTCCTTCTCCAGCTCGGCATCGGCGAGCAGGCGTTTGAGCCGGCCGTTCTGCTCGCGGAGCTCCTTGAGTTCCTTCGCCGCGTCGGTGTCCATCCCGCCGTACTGGCGGCGCCAGTTGTACAACGTCGCCGCCGACACCTCGAGCTCGCCGGCGATCTCCTCCTGGGTCTTGCCCGCCGCAGCCAGCTCGTCTGCGCGTCGCAGCTTGCGCACGATGTCTTCCGCGGAGTTCCGCTTCCGTCCAGCCATATTCTCTATCGTCCTATCCGGCCCAGGTCACGGGCAACAGGACTCTAAAACAAGATGGCCCCGTTCACCGGGGACATGCCACCACCGCACGGGTCGTCCCGAAGCCCCGCCGTGTTCGATTCGATATGCCTGCTGGGACCAGTCGGCAGCACTTCGTTGATGGCGACTTGGTGATGAGCCACTTTGTGTCCACCTTGTCGGCCACGTTCCCCGAAGGCGAAGACTTCTTTATCCGGTCAGTCCGCGAGTACCGGGACCACATCAGCGACGCTGACCTCAAGGAGGCGGTCAAGGGGTTTATCGCACAAGAGGCCACCCACCGACACCAGCATCGGCTGCTCAACGATCGGCTTCAAGCAATGGGCTATCCCACCGAGGGGATCGATCGGCATGTCAAGAAGCTGGTTGGCCGACTTGAGAAGCGTTTTTCTCCCAAGATGCGCCTGGCTGTGACGGCCGCCCTCGAGCACTACACGGCGACATTCGCCGAGATCATTCTCACCAGCGACGAAGCTCAAGAACTGATCGGCGACACCGAAGTGCGGCCTATTCTGCTCTGGCACGCACTGGAAGAATGCGAGCATAAGGCCGTTGCTTTCGATGTCTACGAGACGGTCGGTGGAAGCGAACGCACCAGGGTCTGGGGGATGCGGATCGCCAGCCTCCTCTTGTTCAGCGAGTTGGTCATCCAGACCACCCGCTCTCTGGCTGGTGACCGTTCCGCCTACAACCCGGTGCGCTTGCTGCGCAGCCTTCGAGCCTTCCGTCATAACCCGCTATTCAGCCCAGCAGCAATTGCGCGCTTTCGCTCCTACACCCGCGCCGGATTTCATCCCGACGACTGGGACAGCGCAGAAATCCTCGAACGCTGGACCAAGGAACTCTTCGACGCCGATGGTGGCCAGCAAGTGCGTAGTGGCGTCTAGCTCGACCAGAGCCCGGCACAGTTCAAAGTCGGCCTTAACCGAAGAACACTTCATGGGCTCCGCTTCGCGCGCTGTGAAGTCAAGATCGGTTCTGACTACTGGCCGATCGATGGTGCTCGACCAACGTCGCGACCTACAGGAGGTTCCGGCCGAGGAACTCGGTGACGGCGCAGCCGAAGGCGTCGTTGTCGTCGCCGGCGATCATGTGTCCGGTGCCGGATACGTCGACGGTCTCGGCGTGGGGAACCAGTTGCTTGAACTCGTCGACGGTGGCTTGGGAGACCACGTCGGACAAGAGGCCCCTTACGAGAAGTGTTGGGGCATTGACCCGTCGGGCTCCGTCGATCAGCAGGTGGCTGATTGCGTCGAATTGCTCCGTTCCCGTGGTCGATTCGTCGCGGAGAAAGTCGAAGTTGGAGTGAATGAATGCCGGGTCCCACCGCCAGATCCAGCGGCCGTCGTGACGCTGCCGTAGCACCTTGCGCAGGCCGTCGACGTTGGCCGGGCGCGAGCGATGGGGGTTGTACGCGGCGATCACCTCTGCGGCGTCAGAGAGGGTGCTAAAGCCATCGGGATGTGCGGCCATGAACGTCACCACGCGACGGGCGCCCTGGAATTCAAGTCGCGGGGTGACGTCGACCAGGACGACCGCCGCCCACGACGCCCCGGATGTCAACAGATGCGTGCCGAGCACGGTCATGCCCCCAAGGGATGCACCTACGACCGCAGGGGCGGTATAGGCGCTGAAGTGCTCGCGCACGGCGAGAAGATCGGTCGCGAGTCGCTCGATGTCGTACCTGCCGGCTGGGTCCCAGTCGCTGTCGCCGTGACCGCGGGTGTCGTAGGCGACGACTGTGTATCCGCATGCGTGGAGGCGACGCGCTGAAGTGCTCCACGCGTGCCGGTTCTGGCCGCCGCCGTGCAGGAGCAGCACGACGGGACGGGCGTCATCGTGGCCGTAGCAGTCCGCAGCCAGGGCGATCCCGTCCTGGGTTCGGACCCGATGCTGCACGGCGGAGGTCATGACACCTTCCTGGCGAGATCGTCGTCCGCCCGAAGCGTGGGCCCGGCAGCAAGCGCCTTCATAGTGCGTTGCCCGCGGCGTTCACGATCGTGACCGTGCCCTGGGCTACGCAGACGGCTTTGTCGCCGTTGCTAATGTCGATGCGCGCCACTCCACTGCGCTTGCCCAGCGACACGATGTCGGTGACGGCGACACACACACCGGTGGACACGGGTCGCAGCAGGTTTAGCTTGAATTCGGTGGTGGCGACCCATGATCCGGCCGGAATGACGGGGTAGAACACGACTCCGAGACAGTGGTCGACCATCGCCGATAGACATCCGCCGTGCAGGGTGCCGAAGGGTGTGAGCAGTTCGGCACGGGTTTCCATCTCTGCCACCAGCCGACCGGCGGCGAGTTCGGTGTGCCGAAAGCTCAGAAACCTCGACAGTCCACCTGCTGTGTTCGGCGATCTGAGCAGCTGGTCGGCGATCTGCTCATCGAAGTGCGCGAATGTCACTGCCACCACCATGCCCCTTTCTCCTGTCCGGTCATGGGTCGATCACCGTTCGAGCCCGCGAATCGTTTGAGCATGTCGCCGAATGCGCCGAGGTCGCCGTGCGCGGCGGAGTGCTCGATATCGACGGCGATGAAGAACCTGGCCGCGCGGTGATGCACACGACGCGTCGTCGAGGAGGGGCACGGGCTAGTAGTACTTTGTTAGGTTGGGAAGGTGTGGTGGCATAGTGGGCAGGTGCCGATCCAAACAGCCAGTGCGCGTTGGAGTTTGCGCAGGATGCCGTAGAGGGTCAGCCCTGCCCATCCGCTTTTGGGTGGGTCAGCCGCAGTGTGGTGAGGAAGAGGTGGGCGGCGGTGACGAGGGTGGCGTGGTGGTGCCAGCCGAGCCAGGATCGTCCTTCGAAGTGGTCGAGGCCGAGAGCGGTTTTGAGTTCGCGGTAGTCGTGTTCGATGCGCCAGCGGATCTTGGCCAGGCGCACGAGGTCGGTCAGTGGTGTGTCGGGGCTCAGGGTGGAGATCCAGTAGTCGGTGGGTTCGGCTGCATCGGTGGGCCATTCGGCGAGCAACCAGGCTTTCGGGAGGCTGCCGTCGTCGGCGGGAGTGATGTCACGGTTGGCGGGGCGGATCGCCACGGCCAGAAACGTCGAGCGCATCGCTGCAGCCGGGTTGTCGGGGTCGGCCTTGGTGCCGTGACGCCAGGTCACTGTGGTCAGCGCGGCGCGTCCGGCGGCCAGCACCAGGTCTCGGCAGGATTGGTGCGGCTGGCGGTAGCGCGGGGTCGGGGGGCGTCCGCGCCCGGTGTAGGGGGCGGTTTCGGGTTCCGCGTCGCCGGGGTGGGCACTGGTGGCACCCTTGACCGCGACGACGTAGCCGATCTGACGGTCGGTCAGTCCTTGGCGGAAGGCGGTGGTGTCGCCGTATCCGGCGTCCGCGCACACCACCGGTGGGGTGCGCCCCCACCTGATCAGCTCGTCGATCATCTCGAGGGCCATCTGCCATTTGGGACGATGCCTCTCGCCCTCGGGGATCGCCGAGCGGGCACGGCGGGACGCGGCCGCGGCCGCCGCGTCGGGGTCGGTGGCGGCGTCCGGGTCCCAGCTGGGCGGCACATACAGTCGCCAGTTCAGCGGTGCCGAGGCCGCATCGGAGGCGGCGTGCACGCTGACCGCGACCTGACAGTTGCCGACTTTGCCCAGCGTGCCCGAGTACTGTCGGGCCACGCACGGCGAGCCGGCCCCGTCCTTGCCGAACCCGGTGTCGTCGATCACCCACGCCTCCGGGCCGATCACAGCACACGCTTTGCGCGACAACGTGTTGCGGACCGGTTCCACGCTCCACGGCGAACTGGTCACGAACTGCTGCAACTGTTGATGGTCCACCTGCAGGCGCGCGGCCATGGGCTGCATCGATTTACGGTGTCCATCGAGCATCAGCCCGCGCGCATACAACCCCGCCTTGGCTCGCTGATCATCACGCTTGAGCGACGAGAACACCTCACCGACAAAAGAATCCAACTGCTCACCGACACCGGCCAGTTCCCTTGCATCCACCACTACAAGCTCTCGAGAATCGAGACAAAACTCGAGCCGACACGCCACAACAACCTAACAAAGTACTACTAGACCGGTGTGGTCCAAGTGATGGGCAGCGATGTGTAGCCGCGGATCGGTCCGGACCGCAGCCGCCGCGCCGATTCAAGATCGACCTCCCAGTCGGGCACCTTGTCCAACAGAGCATCCAGAGCGATGCGGGCCTCCATCCGCGCCAGTGCCGCGCCCAGACAGAAGTGGATGCCGCGACCGAAGGCGACCTGGTGCTCACTGGTGCGCTCGATGTCGAACACGTCAGGATCGGGGAAGGCGCGCTCGTCGCGGTTGGCCGACCCGAACAGCAGCAGCACCTTCTCACCTTGACGCATGGTCGTGTCGTGCAGTGTGACGTCGCGGGTCAGGGTTCGTGAAAGTCCCTGTGCCGGTGAGTCGTAGCGCAGCAACTCCTCAACTGCCGGCCCCAATAGTGTTCGATCGGCGGCCAGGCGTCGGCGGGTCTGCCGATGCTGGGCCAGCACGACCGCGGAGTTCCCCAGCAGATTGGTGGTGGTCTCGTAGCCCGCGACGAGCAGCAGCGCGCAGAAGCCGAGGACTTCCTCGTCGGTCAGTCTGATCCCGTCGACTGTGGCGTTCGCCAACGCCGACATCATGTCCTCGCGGGGGGTTTGGCGGCGGTCGGCGAGGAAGTCGGTGAAGTAGGCGTAGATCGAGGTGGCGGCGGTCAGTGCGTCGGTGGTTTGTCCGTGGTTGACGTCGACCTGGACCAGTTGGCTCGACCACAATCGGAACTGATCACGATCGGTGGCGGGAATGCCCAGTAGATCGGCGATCACCGCGGCGGGCAGGATCGCGGCGAAGTCGGTCACGAAGTCCGCCGAACCAGAGCCCTCGTCGAGGCGCTCGAACAACTCCGCGGCCATCTGTGTGATGGCGCCCTGCAGCCCGGCCACCCGCCGGGGAGTGAACGCCCGGCTCACCAGGGCACGCAACTGGTCGTGGCGCGGAGGGTCCATCACGATCATCATCGGCAGGAACGAGCCGATGAAGTCCGATCCCGGTGGGGTGGGGAAGATGCCGTCCACCGAGGAGTACGTGCCGTGATCCAGTGCTGCGGCCTGGACGTCGGCGTGCCGGCTCAACACCCAGGTATGGGATTCCTCGGCGCGGTACACCGGAGCCGTGTCACGCAACGACCGATACGTCGGATAGGGGTCGTTGAGAATCGAGGCGTCGAACGGGTCGTAACGAATTTGCACCGAGACCACCAAGACCTCCGACCACCAAAGTAACGACGGTTTAGACTCGCAGTCTAAACCGGCCGAACGGGACAGGGGGGCAATGCGCAAGATTCCACGTCAGATCTCTGACCGGCTTCCCGCCGCGGCGGACTTGTTCGCCGAGAAGGGGCTCAACGACTCCAAGATCGAAGACGTCGCCGCGGTGACCGGTGTGCCGAAAGCGACGCTGTACTACTACTTCGCCGGTAAAGAGGACATCCTTGCTTTCCTGCTCGAAGACCTCCTCAAGGACATCTTCGATGCTGTGACCGCGATCGTGCACACCGGCGGCACCGGTGCCGAACGCCTCGAACTCGTGATCCGCGCACAACTGCGGGCAATGGCGCAGCGGCCAGCGGTATGCCGTGCACTCATCGGCGAATTGGGACGAGCGGCCCGCATGCCGGCTATCGCCGAGATGATCAATACCGCCTACCAACAACCCGTCGAAACCCTGCTCATCGAAGGGGCCCGCGACGGATCCCTCGTCGCTCAGCCCGATGCGCGATCGACGTCGATTGCGCTGTTCGGCGCGGTCACCATCAATGCACTCATGTACCTGGTCACCGATAACCACCTCGACGAGACGGTGGTCGCCAGCACCCTCAGCGCCGTCATGTTCGACGGGCTGCGCCCGCGCACAGGAGACCAGTCATGAGCACCTACGGCCTGTCGGTTCTCGGCGCGGATCTGAAGTCACTGGCCCAGACCGCCCAGGCCGCTGATGCGGCCGGGTTCGACGCCGTATGGGCCTCGGAGTTCTATTCTCGGTCCGGATCGATCTCCATGGCCGCGATGGCCAACAGCACCCAGAACTGTCGGATCGGTTCCTCCATTCTCTACGGCGTCGGCCGAAGCCCCCTGGTGCTGGCCACCGAGGCGCGCGACCTCGACGAACTCTCCAACGGACGACTGGTACTCGGCATCGGCAACGGCACCAAACGGATGATGGGCGACTGGCACGGCGTGCCCGACACCTCCGCACCCGCCCTGCGGATGGAAGAACTCGTGATGCTGCTGCGCCGGATATGGAACCTGCATGAAGGCCCGATCCATCACGAGGGCCGTTTCTACAGAATGAATCTCACCCCGACCGGCGACGTGGGACCCTCCAGCAGGCCGATCCCGATCGTCACTGCCGGTGTCCGGCCCCGGATGTGCGAGGCGGCCGGGCGGGTGGCCGACGGCCTAGCCGGACATCCGCTGTTCACAACCACCTACGTCGAAGAGGTCGTCCGGCCCGCTATCGCCAGGGGCGCCGCGCACACCGGCCGCGACCCCAATGACGTGGAAATCATTTCCATGGTGATGTGCGCCATCCACGACGACGCCGAGGTCGCCAGGCGCGAACTGGCGCAGCAGATTGCGTTCTACTCCTCGGTCAAATCCTACGAGACGGTACTCGATGTGAACGGCTTCGCCAGCGAAGGCCGAGCCATCCGGCAAGCATTCGCCCAGCGCGATTTCCCGGCGATGTTCGCCGCTGTGTCCGAGGAGATGATCGACGCCATGGGTGTCGCCGGGACGGCGCACGAGGTCCGTGAACAATTGAGACGGTACAACGGCGTCCTCGACCACATCATGCTGTATTCACCATCGGTCGGCATCACTGCCGAACGCGTGCAACAAAACCTCGACAGCATCATCCGGGAATGCTCGCCCGCCTCGATGTCGCCAGGGCGGTCCTGTCCACGTTCAACCTGATCCACGTATTGCCGCCCAAGTCGACCCGTCGCAGTGTCCGCGGCCGGATTAGTGGGTCTGCCGCGCCGACCCCGCCGATGATTGCCTGACGCTGTTGACGATGTTGGCGTCGTCGGTGTCGGGGAGGTCATGGCGGACCACGCGTACCCGTCCTTGAGGTAGACAGGCCATGTAGCCGTGGCGCATGCCATAGAGCTCCCACGCTGTCTGTTCAGCGTCGGGATCGACATCGATGCGATGTCCGCGCGAGAAGCTCAGGTGTAGCCCTCCATCGTCGCTGGACCAGGCCTGGGTGCACAGTGCGCCGGCGAGGTTCAGCAGCGGGCGTTCGTGGGTCGCGATCCTGAGGGGGTCAATACGCACCGCCTCGATGGGGTAGGTGCCGACGGCAGGAAGCGTCAATAGTAGGGGGCAGGAGATGACGATTTCGTTGTAATCATCGAAATCCAGAACCAGGCCGCCGTGCAGCGAGAGGCGTTGTACGACAAGGTTTTCGATCCATTGGGTGTACATGGCAGTCTCTTTTCGACGCATCGTTGAGCCGTATCCCCAAAGAGTACGCCAAGTATCGCTGCGATACCAGCAGTATCGTTACCGGTAGACGGCTGGCCTAGCAGCGCTGGTCACGACGCGCCTGGTGGCTCGGTCAATGCGGTCGCGGGTGTCGGCGGCTGTCGCGCGGTGGCCGCTGAAGGCCACGAGGTTGGCCAGCCAGATGTCGGAGATGATCCCAGCCACGTGCAGATCGGTAGGAGTGGGCTCGCCGCCCCTGAGCGTGCGGGCCAGCAGGATCTGGATCTCATCGGCCGCGCGGTCGAGTTCCGCGGCGGCGCGGGTATCTGCGACTGCGAAGGCCCGTGTCATGGCCGTCGTCAGCCATGGGTCGCGCTGCCAGCGGTCATGCAGATGTGCGGTGAGCCGTTCGAGCCGTTCCAGCGGTGTGCCCTCACCACTCGCCCAGTCCCCGGCCGAGTCGAGTCGACGGAACTCGCGCGTCAGCGCTGCCACCAGCAAGTGGGTTTTCGCCGGGAAATAGCGGTAAAGCGTGCCGACGGCGATGCCGACCCGCTCGGCAACTGTCCGCATCTGAACCGCCTCGTAACCACCCGCCGCGGCCACGACCAAAGCTGCATCAAGAATGGTCTCCCGGCGCCGTGCGGACGCGCGTGAACGCGACGCGTTAGCGGCTCGCTTCTCTGCAGCGACCGAGTTCGCTTCCGAAGGCGGGGTTTTCCCGTGGCTGCGCGCCTGAGGGACAGTCATGACGGCTCCGGGTCGAGGCCGCCGCGGCGCGAGAACTGCTCCAGAAGATCGCCGAAAGCGCTGACATCGCCGTGTGCGGCGAAGTGCTCAGGGCTGACGACAATGAACACTGCACTGGCGGTGAAGCGGGCGATCCCACCCTCACCCGTGCCTGTCGCCGTGACATGCAGCGCCCGCCCTTCACGAGAGACGATGTGGGCAGTAATCCGGTGGGTCTGATGCAGCGGCACCGGCCGCAAATATTCGACCGTCAGGGTGCGGGTCACCGCCGGGGTTCCGGCGATCCACAACGTGAAGCCCAGGACGTCATCACATGCCGCGGCCACTGCCCCGCCATGGGCCAGGCCCGGGGCCCCGATATGGCGCTCATCGAACGTCACATCGGTGTACACCGCGTCGCCGCTACGATGCACCACCAACCGCAGTCCGTGGGGGTTGTCCGGGCCGCAACCCATGCATGTCGTGGTGTGCGAGGGCAGCCGCTCGGGCGGCAACAGGCTTTCGGGCACCGTCACCCTCCAATACGATCGGTTTCGCTGCGCTACCGTTAGTACCACACTGCTAGACTGCCGTGACAGCATCGCGTGAAGATCGACCGCCGAGGTGAACGAGTGAGCGACAGTCAGGCAGTGCCCGTCCCTGACGACGACGTGGACCCTCGGCTCATCCGGTCACGCACCCGGCTGCTGGATGCTGCGGCAACGCTACTGAGCACCGGTGGGGTGGAAGCGGTCACTATCGATGCCGTCACCAAAGCATCCAAAGTGGCCCGAACCACGCTGTACCGCCACTTCCACAGTTCGTCGCATTTACTGGCAGCCACGTTCGAACGCCTACTTCCACAAGTGACCACTCCGGCACCGACCAGCGGACCCCTCCGTGAGCAGCTGATCGAATTGCTCAGCCGCCAAGCCGCCCTTTTCAACGACGCACCGCTGCATGTCACGACACTCGCGTGGCTCTCATTGGGGCCCACCGGCTCCAATGCCCAAGCGGAAGACCGCCACACATCCGGGGCGCTACGGACCCGAGTTGTCGATCAATATCGTCAACCATTTGACGCCGTACTCACCAGCCCAAAAGCTCAAGCCGAACTCAACGACTTCGACCAGGAACTGGCGCTTTGCCAACTCGTCGGACCACTCGCCTTCGCCCGAATGACCGGGCTTCGCACTATCACTCACAATGACTGCGCGAACATCGTCGATGACTTTCTCGCCGCCCACCGCAACACCGACAGCGACGCCATAAAATCGAACATCGCCACCAAGAAGACGGGCCGCCCGGCGCGCTCAGCTCGCTAGGCACAACGAAATCACAATGTCGAGCCGGCTGGTCTTCGGGCCCTTTTCGCCTCTCGCAAATCGCGTCGGTGATGGCATCGAAGGACCATTCGTCGCCATCATCGGCGAGGCCGTACGCTGGTTTCCGTTCCACAGCGAGGTGCGGAGACTCGCAGCAGGGTAGTGAGCTACCCGAAGTGCAGGTCACCCGCGGTTCGGCGTCTCAGACGCTTGAGGGCGCGCAACTGCTTGAACCCGTTTCTCGATTGCTTGACTTGTGGCGAGGAGGATTGACAAAGAACAACTTTGACGAGAGCAGGCGAATCGTGGCCTCGGCGGCATGGAGTGGTTACGACATCGCTGTTGCGAGTTAGCTCCGCCTTCGATGCGGCATTGATCTGCCGCGTTCGGTGACGTAATCGGTCCAGTCGCGGGCGGCGAGTTTGGCCCAGGCGGCTGCGTTCTTGGTGGTGATCGCGAGCAGTTCGGCCAGCACGGGTGCGGGCATGTCGCTGGCGAGCTGGAAGAGGGCGGCTTTGCGATGTTCGTAGGGTTTCACCCCGACCGCGACGAGCTGGGTGCGGATGTTCTCGGTGGACAGGTGGGTGCCGGGAAGTCGGCCGGGGAACAGCCAGCCCGTATGGGATGGGGTGTAGCGGCTTTCGCATTGCTGCTCCAGATGCTCGCGGATGAGGTCGTCGAGTAGGGGAGGCATTTGGATGGGGATGGCGGCGAAGACGACATGCACGGCGTGATCGTCGGAGATCGAGATTTGGCTTGATCGCAGGGCGACGATGCGCGAAAGAGGTTGGGCGAACAACAATGTGAGCAGTCCCGCGATGCGGGTTTTGCGGCGGATTGTGTCGTCGTGCAGCAGCCGCCCGACGGCGGCCCACCGCTGGGAATCCGAGACGGTTACCGAGGGAGGTGACCGTGGCGGATCGGTGACCCTCAGTGTGGTGTTGATGCGGGATTGGCGTAGCCAGACGAGGAAGGCGTACTCGGCAGTGAGCGGCCTCCGGTGGAGCGCCTGGTAGCGCTCCAGCATCTCCTGTGTCGCTGTCGCCGGAGTGGCGTCGTGGGTGTGCAGAAACGCCATGAACTGAATCGCCACGCGGACGCGACGACGGCAGGCATCGGTCATCGATCTCGTCAGCCGGTTCTCGTGGGAGGCCTTGCGCATCTGGCGCAGTACATGCCAATGCGCGAATCGGCGAACGATGGCGGCGTCTTCGGCCGGAAGCTCGGCTACAACGTCCTCGATCCAGGGCAGCATCCGTTCGACGCGGATGTCGATCGGGCCCAGAACGCCGACCGCGACCAGGAGGCTGCGCAAGTAATCGTGGGCTCGGTCCGAGGGAAGATCGCTGAAGGTGTCGTGGCTGATTTCACGCGTTCCGCAGGCCATGTCGCGAAGGAGCTGCGGGCCGGTACCGGGCTTCTTTCGCAGCCACCAGAGCACCGTCTGTGGGCGGTCGGCGTTGATCAGTTCGTCGAACACGGGCCGTAGTCGGTGATGAATCGTGCCGCTGATCGGGTCGGTGAGCAGCTCGGTGAGGCGCTCGCGTAGGAAGCAGCGGGCGCATCGGTAGAACCCGTAGGGGTGTTCTTCGCGGCCGCATTCGCTGCAGGTGAAGATCGATGCGACACCGGCGCAGGAGGCGCACACGATGGCATCGTCGAGCTGCCACGCCAGTGGCCGCACGGTCTCACACCGCGGGCATTTCTCGGGGTGATAGTGCCGTCTGCGACGGCATGCGACACAGATGCGACGCCCGTGCGTCAGTGGGGTTAGCCGGATGGTGCTTGCACACTCCCAGCAGGCCCGCTGAGTCACTGGTTGTCGTGGGGGCGGCGGATGGTGGCGCGGATGGGTCGCAGGTCGCCGATGCCGGGTCCGCTGTCGTTGACCGCGGGCGCCTCACGGACTTGTTCGGCGACGAGCTCGAGCAGGTCGTTGGGCGTGCACGACAAGATGTCGCAGAGGGCGGCGAGCAGGTCGAGATTGATGCGCTGCGGGGGCTTGGTCGCGATCCGGTGCACCATCTGTCGGGAGATCTCCACGCCACGCTCGTGCAGCGGTGCGACAAGGTCGGTGGTGGCGAACATTCCGTTCTGGGCCATCAGCTGACGCAGGTTCCACCGCAGCACGGTCCTAGTGCTCATCTCCGCCTTCACCTGTCGTCGTGGATGATCCGTAGACGCGGCGCAGCGCCGCCTGCAGTGTTTTGGTCTTGAAGTCGTCGGACACCGAGGTATAGATCGCGGTGGTCGAGGCATACGAGTGCCCCACCTGTTCGGTGACGAACCGCTCCGGATAACCGAACTCGATCAGATGGGTGACATAGGAGTGCCGCAGGCAGTGCAAGGTGAGCTCGGCAGGCAGTCCCGCTTGCACCCGTGCGACGGCGAATCGCCTATCCATGGTCTTGGTCGCCACGCGCCGTCGACGCTCGGTCAGCCAGAGCTCTTGACGGTTCCCGGGGCTGAGGAGTGGGCGGCCGTGGTCGACCCATTGGCGCAGTCCGTCGATCACCCAGTCGAACTCCGGAACGGCGAGCACGGTGCGACGCCTGGGAGAGCTGCCGCGACGTGATTTGGCGTAGCGAACGTGGACGGCGCCGAACGTGCCCCAGGCCGGCATCCGCGAGTTCGGACGCAGGTCGGCGAGATCGAGATAGCACAGCTCGCGGCGGCGTAAACCGAAGGCGTAGGCCGTCTTGATCATCTGTGCGTCGCGCAGCGCCGCGAACGCGCCTTTGTTCCTGGACCGAGCGAGAACATCGACGCGATCATCGAGGAAATCGAACAATGTTTCCAGTTCGTCGTAGGTGAACGGGCGACGCGCGGGCTTGCCCTCGTAGTCGACCAGATGCGCGGCGGTGTTGTAGTCGTGACAGACCTGCGATGGGATCCGTCCGAACCTGTTCTCGCATTGCGCGATCCAACCGTAGCGGCTATCGAGTAGGTAGTCGCAGAACATCCGCAACGACATGTGATAGCCGCGAATGGTCGACGGTTGCGTTCCGGGCCCGACATCAAAGCGGCCGTGAAGTCTTCGACATCGCCGGCAGTCCAGTCCCACGGAGGCGCCCCGGCGAACTCTGCGAACCGCCGCACCAACGCCAGCCGCGGCTCGATCGTGGCCTCAGCAGCGAGTAGCCGAGACGCCTGTTGACGACCCCACCCAGACAGCATCGCTTCGAAGACTGCGCTGGCCTCGTCCAGGTGAACCACGCCCGAGGCAAGAACCAAGTGCGCCGACCCCGGAACGCTCACAAGAGAACCTCCATCTATCGTCAACTTAGAGTTGTCAATGACAACCGCAAGTTACCACACCTGCGAGCGAAATCCGTCTACCAGGAGGAACACGAAAGTGGTTCAATGAAGCGCATCCGGCGCTGGTCCCATGCGCCAGATATACGCGTCAACTTCAGGTTGATTCGCGACCTTCTGGACCTGAGTGCAAGAGGTGTGTGGTCTGTGGTGGGGCTACGGAAGGGGGTCATGGGGCTGGGAGCTGAGTGGGCGGTGCGCGGTGGTGAGGGACGCGGGCTGTGGGCGCGGAGGAAGTGAGTGGTGGTGGACGGATGTGGTGAAGGCGAAAAAATTGGTGGGAGGCGAATGTGGCTGCGGTGGTGGCCCGGTCGCCGGTGAACCTTCTACTGTCGGCGACCATGACAGCAGCAACGTCCAAGGTGGAAGCCCGGCGCCGGGCACGCGAAGCGACCCGACGCGCCAACGAGGAACGCGCCGCGCGGGATAAGGCGAACATCGATGACGCCGCGGACTTTCTCGTCGCGGTCGGCAAGGTCGCCGAAGTCGAAACGTGGAAGAAGGAGCGCCTGGCCCAGCTGCGCGCGCAGGTCGACGCAGAAGCGGCCAAGCGGGTGGCCGGTCATCGGGCCAAGGCCGGCGCGGCGGTTGCACGTATGCAGGGCCGTGGTGAGACGCTGACGACCATCGCCGCACGGACCGACGTCGGAATCGGGATCGTTCGCACCATGGCACGGCATGCTCCGAAATCCGAGAAGCGGACTGCCGGGAATGGTTCGCATGCACTAGGTCTGGAGGCTGTGTCTGACCCGACCGCCCAGGGGGTTGACCCCTACGCCGGCCAGCCTCCGGTGGACGCAGCATCGGCGTGATGCACTGCGCAACGGTGCGACGAAGGCGGCTGTGCACGCCGGTGTGCGCGGCCAGGCCGCGTGGGTCGGCGGGTGCGTGGGCCGTCATGGAGGTTCGCCGTGACGGCGGTTGGGCCGCTGACGCACACGCCGGTCGCGCCCCTGGTGCTGCGCGCCGGCCTGTGTGTCCGGCTACACCAGGTCTGCCCAGCACGGTGGGGAGCGCTCGACGTGGCGGGGGCTGCGCAGCGGTAACGGGAACACCCGGGCGCAGGGTGACAGCACGAGTGGAGCGGGCCGCGGCGGCTGCGCTGAATGTCAGTGCCGGCGGATAGGTTCAACGGCCATGAGAAGCGCGGGACAGCTGGTGGTTGAGCGGCGTGTGCACGCTGCCGAGATCGCGCGCTTTCACAGCCATGTTGTCTGCGGGCCAACGGCTTCGGATTGCAACATCTGGACCGGCGCGATCGGCGCCGATGGCTACGGCCGGTTCTACTTGACTCGCGAGGGATCAGGGCTGTGCGTTCGCCCGCACCGCTACGCGTTGGCGATCGTGTCCGGTGTGGTGGCCGCTGGCGTGCTTGGGCTCCACGAATGCGACAACCCGGTGTGCGTCAAGATCGCGGCGGCGACAGATCCCCATCAGCACGTCGTGTCCGGCTCCCAAGGAGACAACATGGAGCGCATGGCGCGGATGCGTCGTGGCGGCGGCCGGTATGCGGTGCGACGCTTCGATAGTCGCGGTATTCGACGGGAACGGTCGGTGGCGCTGCGGGAAGCGGTGCGCCACGGTTGGGATGCGGATGCGGTGCAGGCGGCGCTCCTTGGTGATCAGGCGACGCTGTGGTGATGTCTGCCCAAGCCCCCTCGGGCCCGGTGCGCGTGGGGCCGGGTGTGGCGAGCTGGGCGGCCTGGCGCGCGGTGTCGCAGCGCCGAGCTGGAGGGCGCAAAGGGTGTGCGGCGGTGGTGTCGCGCGCGGGCGCTTAGCCGCGCTGCAGCAGTACCGCGTCGCGTGACGGTCGCACCGTGTTGGCGTCGAACCACAGCGGCAGCGCAGAGACGCCGGCTGTGCGGGCCCAGCAGATGCGGTGCTGCCCGATCGTTTCTCGGTGGCCGTGACCGTTGACGTAGATGCGCAGCGAGTCGCTGTAGCTCAGCAGCGCCAATGTCAGACGCCGGTCGGCGGGAACAAGGTTGGCGAAGGCCGCGTGGCTGCGGGCGGCGTGCGCGATGGTGGCGGTGTCGGCGCTGGCGGGGAAGGGCTCGAGGAAGGTGGTGACTGCGGGTAGCACCGTGGTCCAGTCTCCCGAGTGGACATCACAGAGTCGACGGCGCGCGGAGATGGCGTCGCTGGTGAACAGTGCGCGGTAACCGTCTTGCCCGGGGTGCTCGCCGAAGGTGCGGATGACCGACTCCAGTGCGAGGGGGCAGTTGGAGCGCGTGCCGTCGTGGTGGGGCCGCTCTCCCATGGTGTGCGGATAGGGCAGCTCGACGACGGGGGTCAGGTAGTAGGGCACGACTCGGTACCTGGGCTAGGGCGCCAGCAGCGTGGAGCGGCGCGTGAACTGTGCCGGGCCGCCAACTTCGAACGGCAGCACGTCAACGCCGAAGTACTTCCCGACCAACATGGGGTCGTCGTACCCGAGATCACCGTGCACGCTCTGCAGGTACTCCATGGCCTTCTCACAGGCGAGGCGGGCGGCTTGGTCGGCGGTTGCGGCGATGGCGGTCGCCTCGACGGCGGTCCGGACGTTGGCGAGGAAGACGGTTGCCATGGTGGGTCGTCTACGAGGCGAGCGCGTGGATGGGGCGGGCGGCGGCGAAGACGGTCTTGAGGTCGCGGCGGGCATCGAGTTCGGAGTAGGGCTCGATGGTGGCAACGCCGACGATGCGGGGCCGCGCCTCGGCGAGGGACAGCAGTTCGAACGCCGTGTGGGTGGCGCTGAGCTGTGTCGGCCGGTGGTAGTAGTCCGCGAGCACCAGGTACGCGTGTAAGGCGGCCTGGGCGGCTTCTGGGGTGTCGTGCTGGGTGCTTACGTCGCGGCCGTGCTCGTCGATGGTCAGCGTGTACATGGGGGCTCCTGAGCGGGCGAGGATGGCTGGGGGTCGGTGTGGCTATGCGGCGGCGGCGTGGGCGAGGGCCTTGATCCGATCGGGCCGGAAGCCCGACCAGTGGTCGTCGCCGGCCACGACGACGGGGGCCTGGAGGTAACCCAGGGCCATCACGAAGTCCCGGGCTTCGGGGTCGGCGCTGATGTCTACGACGTCGTAGGTGATGCCCTGCTTGTCGAGCGCCTTGTAGGTGGCGTTGCACTGGACGCAGGCGGGCTTGGTGTAGACGGTGACCGTGGCGGTGGTGCTCATTTCACGCTCCTAATTGGTGGGCAATTTCGGGGTCTTTCTATACCACTCATTCTAATTGCTGCGGGCCTTTTCGGCAATGGAATAAGCAATATTAATGCGGTCAATTATGGCACCACTCTGGCGTTTCAGTAACCGCGTTGATAAAGGCACTAGGGGCGGCGCATTTATTGCACTAGGGGCCATTCCCGCATTTCCCTTTTCTTGGCATTATGTTTCTGCCCAGGAACGCGAATGGCCCCGGGGAGCAGAACTCCTCGGGGCCATTCGTCGGCCGTTAGTCCTCCTTGCACGCCTGTCGGTACACCGCGTCGGCTTTGCGCTTGCCGAGGATCACCTGCTCGATGTCACTGAGGGTGTAGCCGTTGTCCTCCAGGAATCGCAGGTAGGTCTTGGTGATGTCCTGGGGGCCGCGCCAGGCGTCCTTGGCGGTCCGGGCCTCGGTGGTGGCCAGGACCATGCCGAGCAGGATGACCTGTGCGCGGCCGTCGCCGGTGGCGGGGAGTTTGGCGACCGCCATCTTCGGGGTCTCGTTGTCGGCTAGGCCGAGCAGCTCGGGGGCGAGCTTCTGTCCGTGGTGATCGTTGAACAGATCCGGTCGGGTGACGAGCGCTTCGGCGAGGTAGGGTCAAGTCCAGGGACGTGGTGTACGACGTTGTCGTGTGATTCTTCGTCGTGATGGGTCAGGCGGTCAGCGCCGCCGGGGTGTCCTCCTGTTCTGTCGGGGTGTCATTGACAGCGCGTGATTTGCTCAGCACGTCGAGGCCGAGGTAGCGCCGAGACTCGGCCCATTCGTCGTGTTGTTCGGCCAGCACGGCGCCGACGAGGCGAATCAGGGCGTTGCGGTCGGGGAAGATCCCGACGACATCGGTGCGTCGGCGGATCTCCTTGTTGAGCCGCTCCTGGGGGTTGTTGGACCAGATTTGGCGCCAGATCTGCTTGGGGAACGCGGTGAACGCCAGCAGATCCGCTCGCGCCGCTTCCAAGTGCTCGGCGGTCTTAGGCAGCTTGCCCTCCAACGCATCGATGACCCGGTCGTATTGGGCGGCAACCGATTCTGCGTCGGGCTGATCGAACACCGAGTGCAGCAGGGTCTTGACCCACGGCCACGACGCCTTGGGCGTGACGGCCATGAGATTGGTCGTGTAGTGGGTGCGGCAGCGCTGCCACGATGCACCGGGAAGGGTCGCGCCGATCGCGGCGACCAACCCGGCGTGCGCGTCGCTGGTGACCAGCTTGACCCCCGAGAGGCCGCGGGCGGTCAGCGACCGCAGGAACGTCAACCAGCCGGCACCGTCCTCGGCGGTGGTGACGTCGACCCCGAGGATTTCGCGGTACCCGTCGGCGTTGACCCCGGTGGCGATCAGAGCGTGGACGTTGACCACCCGGCCGCCTTCGCGGACCTTGAGCACCAGGGCATCGGCGGCCATGAACGTGTACGCGCCGGCATCCAAGGGCCGGGTGCGAAACGCCTCCACGGCCGCGTCGAGCTCCTTGGCCATCACCGACACCTGCGACTTCGACAAACTAGTGATGCCCAGCGTTTCCACCAGCTTGTCCATCCGCCGCGTGGACACCCCCAGCAGATAGCAGGTGGCCACCACGGTCGTCAGGGCCCGCTCCGCGCGTTTACGGCGCTCCAACAGCCAGTCAGGAAAATAGGAGCCCTGGCGCAGCTTGGGGATCGCCAGATCCAGACTGCCTGCGCGGGTGTCGAACTGGCGGTGCCGATAGCCGTTGCGGGAGTTAGTGCGCTCGCTGCTGCGCTGACCGTAGCCCGCGCCGCACAGCGCGTCGGCCTCGGCGCCCATCAGCGTGTGAATGAACGTGGCCAGTAGCTCGCGCAGCACGTCAGGGCTGGTGGTGGTGAGTCGATCCGCCAACACGGCGGGCCAGTCGATATCGTGGGCAGTGGTCATCGCGTCGATTCCTTTGCTCGAGTGACTTTCGCGGGTCTCTCGAAGAATCACGCGATGACCTTCAATCATTGGGCTACGACACGCCGGGCATCCTGATCAGGCCCAACTCGTACACCATCTTCATGGACGCAACCC
>NZ_JBLXXK020000005.1:0-109347 GCF_048513595.2 Mycobacterium sp. smrl_JER01
CGTTTGATCGGTACAGCGTTTGATCGGTACAGCGTTTGATCGGTACAGCGTTTGATCGGTATCTCAATGCTTCGATAGAAAGACACAACAAATGGCGAAGATTCTCGTCACCCACTCGCGAAAAGGTGGCGTCGGAAAAAGCACGAGCGCATACGAGGTGGCGTACTCGCTCGATGCCGTCTTGGTGGACCTCGAACACGACATCGCCGGCGTCACGTCGATATGGGGGGACCGGCCACTGGACCGAGCCAAGGTCCCGATCCTGGATGCCCTTGCGACGGGGCGCACTCCGAAACCTCTTAAGGGGTACCGCAAGCCTCGGCTAGTGCCAGGGCATCCGCATCTCGACAAGGAAGCGCCTAGCCGCGAACAGATGTCCGAAGCACTGCTGAAATGGGCAGCCGAGTGGGACACCGAGTGGGTCGTTGTCGACACGCACCCTGGAGCCGGCGAGCATACGCATGGTGCTCTTGCCGTGGCTGATGTTGTCCTGGCGCCCACGACCCTGGATCTGCTCGATCTGCGAGGGTTGGAGCAGCTGGTGGACGAAATGGTCGACTACCCGATTGTGGTCTTGCCGACCAAGGTCCGCGCAGTCCCGGCCGCCGTCGGGCTGAAAAAGCTTGAGCAGATCACCGCCGGAACTCCCGTGCAGATCGCACCGCCGATTCCATTGGTCGCTGACCTGCCCAAACGAACCAAGCGGATTGCTATCACCTCGGAAGACCCGCCGGCTAAGCCCTTCCGGCTCCTGGCTGAGCGCTACAAACTGGTGTGCGAGTTCGTGAAGGAGTACGTGAATGGGTAACGGGATGGACATGCTCAAGGCGCAGCGCGACAAACGCAAGCCAGTGGGCAACGAAATGCCCAAGCCGCTGCACGGCCCGCGCGCTACGCCGGTCAGCATCCCGGCCGCCACTGAGGGGGCGGGGGAGTCGGAGCCGTCCTCTGCGCCAGCGGCCACCGACACGCGTACCTCGTCAGCGGCGCCAGCGGCTGAGCCCGCCGTGACGCCGAGCACCAAGGCGAAACGTCCAGCGGTAGGCAAGAAATCGGACAAGGCTGAGGCGAGTCAACCCGCTGGCAGCAGCTCCGAGCTGTACCCGACAACGGCGTACCTGGAACTGGAAGAGGACAAGTACATTCGCCGCGCACTCGAAGCCGGTCGATACGGCAAGCCCAAGGTCACCTCGGCAAGCGCGGTCATCCGCTACGCGGTGCGTCACTTGGCCGAGCACATGACTCCCGAACAGGTTGTCGCCGCGATCCGCGAAGCTGCGCCCGAAACGTCCAACCAGGGGAGAATCCGCCTTTAATCGCTCTACCGTTCTATCGATAGAACGAACCCCCGGGTGATAGGCGTGCCCCGACACGCCACGATCATCCATTGTGCGATGTTGACCTATATGTATGCCAACAGTGCATGTAAACTCTGCGGCAACGTGGCCGGGCGTAGTCGCTCACCGCCACGTCAGTAAGTGACCACCGCACGAGGGGACTGGGAGGCGATCATTACGGCCGTCGTGGACCAGGAGCACCCCGGCGACCCCGATGTCGCCCTCCTCGCCCGCCACGTTAAGGCACGCCTACGTCGGCTGGGAATGTCGGTGCTTGCTGCATCCGAGTACGGAATTCTGTCGCGCTCGACGCTGACCGCGATCACTCAGGGTGCCGACCGGGTACCGAGCTACCGAACTCTGGCCAAGCTCGATGACCTGCTGAGCTGGGAGCCTGGATCAGCAGAACGGGCGCTGCATGGCGGTGACCCGGTACCGCGCGAGGATGGCGTCTACGGCAAATTGCCGGCCCCACCGGCCGACGCACCAGAAGAGGACGTCGCTGCGGCGACGGCAGCGCTCAACGATGTCTTTGATACGGCGTTCGAAGATCCTGCAGGCTGGGACTACGACCATCTCCTTCGGTGGATTGATAAGCGCCTGCGCGAGCTCAACATGACCAAATCGAAGTTCGCCGCCATTGGGGGACCGGCCCGCGCGACGCTGGCGACTCTGGGTAAGCGAGGCTTCGGCCCGAGCGCAGAGACCCTCGATCGCATCGACACCTTTTTGCTGTGGGAGCGTGGATCTGCGCTCACCGCGCTGCGCGGCGGTACCCCAGTGCGCAAAGGCCCCAAAGTGGCGCCCAACCCGGCGCTGGTTCCACTCAACGGTGCCCTGGACACACTCAATGCTGTGAAGGTGCGTCTGACCCGCCAGAGTCAGAGCCTTACTCAGTTACATTCGGATGTAGACGAGGCGCTGGAGCGTGTCAGTGTCGCGATCAGTGAACTTGGTGACAGAGAACGCCTTGATGCGTTGCTGTTGTCGGAGATGGGCGACCCCGAACAGGGTGATGCCGCAGGAACGGGAGAAATCCATGACTAGCGGTATTGCAGTAGGGGAGCGCCGACTATGGCCGACACCGAGGACCAGGGTCTGTTCAGCGTCGAGGAATCGGAGCACAGTCGCAGTGACCGAGTGGATGCGCCAAGCCGTCGACCAGGTGTATCACCGCCAGATCGGTATACCAGCGCAGTGGTCCCCGGAGCAGACAGAGCTGTTCCTGAGCCTGGTGACCCAGCGGCTGGACGATCAAGCCGCGACGCTGGCGCTGGAGCTGGGGGAGCAGGCCGTGCAGAGCTGGACCCAGCAGCACCACGGTCAGCCCGACCACGCGACGACAGTCGGCCTGCACGAGACGGCGTTGCAGAACGCACGCGAAGCGATCGTGCGGCAGAGCCTGTACGACTTGATTCCGCAGCCACCGGAGGGCCACGACAGCCCGCCGCCAACACCGGCCGATATTCCCTGGACTCAACGGTGGCGGCACCTGACGTATCGGGCCGAGCCGAGCGAACAGATCGAGGATCTCGCAGACCATCTGTGGCCGGACCGCAGCGCGATGTTCCGGGTCAAGGCGGCATATCTGCTGGCAACCCGGCTGGAAGAAAACCGGGCGATTCCCACCGCCCCGGGCCATCGCCTGACCCACGACCTGGGAGTCGAAGTCGCCGAAGCGATGACGGCCGAGGGGTACCCGCCCGAGTAGCCCGCAAGCGTAAAGCTCAACCTCTCGCCGAAGACGATCCACAGCTGGCGCTCTTCGCCGAGGACAGCTTTGACCTGCCGACCGATCCTCGCGTCATCGACCCCGGCGGTGCCCCACTGCCGCCGCTCATCCCAGCAGCGCCCGACCACGACAGCGCCCAACCCGACCAGGTGCCTTCGGCAGCTATCGACGCGCTAACCCTCAAGCGACCCCAACGCACCGCACCGAGCCGCGACGACACGACCCAGACTCCACTGGCCGCAACTACCGACGCCACCGCGCCACCGGCCCCGGTCAGGCCACCGCAGTCGATGCCCGACGCAGATACCAGCGATACCGCCCAGCGTGAGAACGAGACCCCGGCAGTGCCCTCACCGCCGGCCATCGACTACCGTCCCGGAACCACCATCGCGGTCCCGTCCGGGGCGAAAGCCCGGCTCACCGCCAACCTCGCCGCCATCGACACGCTCATCGAGCTCCAAGGCCAAGCCCGCCATGCCACCGCCGCTGAACAAGACATCCTGGCCCGCTGGTCGGGATGGGGTGCGATCCCCGAGGTCTTCGACACCCGCAGCGACACCTACGCGGCGCAGCGCGACTACCTCAAGGAGGCCCTGGGCCCCGACCAATACCAAGCCGCGTCCAGAAGCACACTCAACGCCCACTACACCGACCCCGCCATCGCTGAGCAGATGTGGAAAGCGTTGCAGCACGCCGGTTTTACCGGCGGTCGGGTCCTGGAGCCCGGGTGTGGCGCGGGAACGTTCATCGGCCTGGCGCCCGAGGCTGCGCAGATGGTCGGCGTCGAGAAAGACCCCATCAGCGCAGCCATCGCCGCCTACCTCTACCCCTCTGCACAAGTTCGGGCCGAAGGCTACGAAACAACCAACGTCCCCAACGGCTCCTTTGCCGCAGTGATCGGCAACGTCCCGTTCGGAAACTTCGCGCTACGCGACCCCGCCTACAACCCGCGCCGGCTGTCCATCCACAACCACTTCATCGTCAAGTCGTTGGACCTCACAGCACCCGGCGGCTACCAGATCGTTCTCACCAGCCGCTTCACCATGGACAACGCCGACCCGAAGGCTCGCCGCGAAATCCTTTCCCGCGCCGACCTGCTCGGCGCAATACGCCTGCCCTCCAACGCCTTCCGGAGAGTCGCAGGCACCGAAGTGGTCACCGACATTCTCGTGCTGCGCCGCCGCGAAGCCGACCAGGTTATCGAAGCCGGTGCTGACGACTGGCTACACACTGCACCGCTGACTGTGGCTGTCGATGACGGCACCGACACAGAGATCGACATCAACTCCTACTTCCACAATCACCCCGAGAACATCCTCGGACGGCCCAGCCTTGGCCACGGAATCCACGGCCACCAGACCCTCAACGTCACTGCCGACGAATCGAGCCCCTTGGCTCTGCAAGTCGGGCACCGCCTGCGCACCATCATCGACGCTGCCCGGGATCGCGGGCAAGGACTCACGGCCACCGCCGCATCGCTGACCGAGGTTACCGATGTGAGCTTCGATCCCGGCCTCATCACTGCTGTCACCACGAGACTCCCGGCCCGCGACACCCTGCGCTTCGATGAAGCATCCGATGAGTTCCAGACCTGGACCGGGGACACCTGGGCCACCGCGAAGGTCTTCAACACCCGCAAGCAGGAAACCATTCACCTGCTCAAACTGCGTGATGTTGCCAATGCGGTCGTGTCATCACAACGGGCCGGCCAGCCCAGCGATGTCCGTGAACAACTGCGCGGTGAACTCAACCGGCTCTACGACACCTACGTGGCCAAACACGGTCCTATCCAACGCTTCAAGTGGAGCAAGCCCTCCATCATCACCCAAGACCGCCACGACAAGTCCTTGGCGAAATCCATTGAGCGGTGGCGTCTGAAGAACCCAGAGCAGCACACCGTGCCCGCCGAACTCCTCGAAGCGTGGGACGAGCAGGCCTGGGAAACTCCCAGCCAGTACAAGATGCGTCCGCACATCGTAACCGCTCTGCGCAACGATCCCGGCTGGACCACAGTGCTGGCTCTGGAAGGCTACGACGAACTCACCGGGCAGACCCGCAAGGCACCCATCTTCTCGGTAGACCTGCTGAGCCCACCTCAGGTCCGCGATCGTGCTGAGACCGCCGAAGAGGCCCTCGCCATCAGCCTGGACCACAACGGTGGCGTCGACATTGCGCATATCGCCACACTGCTGAACACCGACCCCGCTGACGCACGAGAAAAGATGCGCGGACTGGTTTTCCCGTCGCTACGCGATCCAGACATTCTCATCCCCGCCGCCCAAGCACTGTCGGGCAACGTTCGTCAACAGCTACGACACGCAGAGGTCGCCGCCGAACACGACCCGCGCTACCACGAGTACGCCGCCGCCCTACGCGAAGTCCAGCCCGTCGACCGCGAAGCCAGCCAGATCAGCGCTCGCCCGGGATCGCCCTGGATCGACGCCAAGTACGTCGCGCAGTTCGCCAGTGAGACCTTCAAGGCCGCCGATGCCGCGCCAGTGCACGTGAAAGCTGACCACGTGCAAGGGGTCTGGTCGATCGAGTGCCAGAGCCGCAACACCGCCGCTATGACCGAAACCTGGGGCACGCGTTTCCCCAAGCGCGACGCCATCTCGTTGCTGGAAATGGTCTGCAACAACCAAGAAATTGCCATCCGCTACACCAAAGAGGAGACCGAAACCACCGGCCGGACCGGTGTCAACCGCAACGCCACCGTGGCGGCGCAAGCCAAAGCCACCAAGATCAGTGAGGCATTCCAGAACTGGGTGTTCGCCGACGACACCCGCCGCACGGAACTGGTCGCCACCTACAACGAACGCTTCAACAGCCTGCGCGCCCCCAAATACAGCGGCGCCGCGCTGACGCTGCCCGGCCTGTCGCACCGGTTCACCCCCCACACCCACCAACGCGACGCGGTAGCCCGCATCATCGCAGAACCCAACGTTCTTCTCGATCACGTTGTGGGAGCAGGTAAATCGGGCACCATGTTCATGGCAGCCATGGAACTGCGCCGCCTCGGACTGGCCCGCCAACCCTGGATCGTGGTCCCCAACCACATCATCGAGCAGGTAGGCAAAGAAGCCAAGTGGTGGTACCCCGGCGCAGAAATCCTGCTCGGCACACCCGGCACAGATCCTGCCGGCCGCCGCCGATTCGTGGCCCAATCAGCAACCTCGGACTGGGACATGGTGATCGCCCCGGAATCGTTGTTCATGGGCATTCCCGTCGGCCAGGATGCCCAGCGCGATTACATCGCCCGTGAATCGAAGATGCTACGCGAATCACTGGAGAACATCACCGGAGATAACGCCACCGCCGCCACCGTCAAACGGCTGGAGGCAGCACTGCAACGCTACGAATCGAAGCTGGAAAAGCTCACCGACCAAGACGGCAAAGACACCGGACTTCTGTTCGAACACACCGGGTGTGACTACCTGATGATTGACGAAGCCCACATGTACAAAAACCGGACCCGACTGAGCCCGGTCAAGGAACTGGCCTGCCCGGATGGCTCCGAACGCGCCGACGACCTCGCCATGAAAATGGAAATGCTGCGAGGCCGCCGCCGCGAAGACGCTATCGCGGCCGGCCGCACACCCACACCCGCCGACGAGCGAGTCGCCAGCTTCGCAACAGGAACCCCGATCGCCAACTCACTGGGCGAGCTTTATGTCATGCAACGCTATCTGCGCCCCGATCTGCTCGACGACGCCGGAGTCCTGCATATCAACGACTGGGCGACCACCTTCACCGCCACCGTGAACACCGTCGAAGTCAACGCCACCGGCACACAGCTACGGCCAGTCACCCGAGTCGGCAAATTCTGCAACCTCCAAGAGCTACTTCGCATTTCGTCGGTGTTCACCGATGTCATCACCCGGGATCAGATCGGGCTGAAGCTGCCCGAACTCACCAA
This sequence comes from Mycobacterium sp. smrl_JER01, assembly GCF_048513595.2. Classification (NCBI taxonomy): domain Bacteria; kingdom Bacillati; phylum Actinomycetota; class Actinomycetes; order Mycobacteriales; family Mycobacteriaceae; genus Mycobacterium; species Mycobacterium sp. smrl_JER01. The sequence goes on from NZ_JBLXXK020000005.1 coordinate 6,986, forward strand.
CAACGGCAAGCGCACCATCGTCAGCATCCCGGCCGATCAAACTCTTCGAGACTTCATCACCGACCTCGGCTACCGGTCCGGCGACCTTGACCCGAAAAACCTTGCCCGCGACAACATCCTGAAAATATCCAACGATGGACGCGAAGCCAGTCTCGACCCGCGCATGGTCCATCTGCCCGAACCCACCCACTCGCGCACCGCGGCGGTCGCTGAGAACATCATGGCCGTGCACCGGCAGTACGCCGACACCATCTACAAAGACCCCCAGTACGGCCACGACATGCCCACCCCCGGCGGCCTGCAAATCGTTTTCTGCGACCGCGGCACACCCAGCAAGGGCGGCAAGAAGAAGAACGACTTCAACATGTACGCCGCGATCCGCGACGACCTGATCGCCCGGGGGATGCCCGCCGAGAAGATCCGCTTCATCCACGACGCCGAGAAAGCCGAAGACAAGTTACGCCTGTTCGATGAATGCAACCGCGGCCAAGTCTCGGTGCTCATCGGCTCCACCGAGAAAATGGGCACCGGAACGAACGTCCAAACCCGCGCTGTCGCACTACACCACGTCGATGTACCGTGGCGGCCAGCCGATCTCGAACAGCGCGAAGGCCGCATCATCCGGCAGGGAAACCAGAACGAGACAGTCAGCATCTTCAACTACGTCGTAGAAGGCTCCTACGACGTCGTGATGTGGCAGAAGATCGAAGCGAAATCACTGTTCATCGCACAGGTCAAACGCGCCGACATCAGTGTCGATGAAGTCGATGACATCGGCGGAAACGAGATGACCGTCGCGGCCGCAGAAACCAAGGCGCTAGCCACCGGAGACCCCCGCTACGTTCGCCAGGTCCAGCTCCAAGACGAGATCGAACACCTCACCGCGCTGGAGCGGGCCTACCACGACGGTATGGCTGCCCGCGACCGCGATATCCGCCAACGCCAGCGCCAACTGGACATCACCACCGCCCAACTCGACACCCTCACCCCAACCGTGGAGGCCATCGCATCCCAGCCCGGCGACGCCCCAGCCGACATCGTGGTCGAAGGACGCCGCTACCCCGAACGCAAAGACTGCGCGGTGCCCTTCGCCGAAGTCTGCCGGCGCGTCTACGGCTCCCTCAGTAACGCCGCGTCCCACGACAGTCGGCCACTGAACACCGCCATCAACGGCATCGCTCTACATGCCCGCCGCGACCACGTAGGAGATCGACTCTGGGTCACCCTCGAAGGACCCTCAGCCGAAATCCCGTTCACCATCCAAGACCTACACGACAGCGCACCCAAAGTGGGGGAGACCAACGGGGCAAGCAGCGCCAAGGCCCGCGGGCTGCTGACCCGAGTGGAAAACCTCTACAAGGACCTTCCTTCCCACCATCAGCGCCTCCAGATCCAGCATGACCACCTCACCCACGCGCTGGCCGACCTGACCAACACCGAGGTCGAGCCATTCGACCGTGGCGAAGAACTAGCAGCCAAACGCGAAGAACACACCACCTTGACCACGCTGCTACAACTGGAAGCCCAGTCCGAAGCGGCCAAAGCCAAAGCCGCCGAAGCACAGCAGAGACTGCTGGCCGCCGGCCGCCAGCCCGGCTGGTCACTGCACCTGAACCCCACCCCATTCCTGATCGAACAATCCGGGCTGGCCACCGCCGACCAATACCGATTCGCCCAAGGCCTCGCCGAACAGGCCCGCGCCAGCGAGTTCCGCGACACCCAACGCGAGGACGAACGCGACCGCGGCGATGACGGGAGGACGCTGTGAGCACCCCAGCAGCGCCCCCAGCCGACCCGTGGTGGAGTTACGCGGTCGGAACCGCCACCGCGCTGCGTTCAGGCAAAGAACCGCCCACCGTGGCCGTCCACGGGCCCTTCCTGGCCTCCAACGAGGTAGCGCGACTGAGCAGCCCCGCAACCTACAGCCGCCTGGCCGCCGGCAACGGGCACTACGAACGCGCTCAAGCCCCCTTCATGGTCAACCCGGTCCTGATGGCTGCGGCCATGGCCGGCCAAGGCGTCGTCAACAACCGCCGCCGCCGCGAGGCCGACCGCAGCAGCCAACCCCAATGGACCAACTACCGCGAAGCCGCTGTCCTGACCACCAATCAGCGGCTGATGTGCAGCCGCCCCCAAGGCGGGTGGACATCGTTCTGGTACAGCGAAATGGCCGAGTTCTACCCCGATCCCCACCAACGGGCAGTCACGATGTCCTTCGCCGACGACCACACACCGCCATTACAACTCGCCGGGCCCGCCGCCCCCGCCATCGCGCTGTGGATCGGCCACTCCGTCTACGGCGACCGATGGCACGAAGACCCTCGCCTGGCCGCCCTGCTGCCCAGCCAAGCATCCCAGGACACCACCACGGGCCGGCAGGCCGCTGAGCACACGACCACCGCCGCCGGTACGGAGGGGCTCACCCCCGAACAACACGCCTGGTGGGAGCGCAACCGCCCCCGTCACAGCCGCCATCACAGCTCCGAGAGCGGGATGGAGCTATGAGCACCCACACCGCGCCGACGCTGGTAACGGCCACTGACCTCACCCACTACGCCCGGTCGCGGCTCGACCACCTCACCGACGGCCGGCCCCTCTATATTCCTGGCTTCGGTACCGAAGCAGATCCCGTGGTGGCCTCTATGCCAACGACGCTCCACCGTCACCCCTATAGCGTCATCCAACTGCCGCTGCTCGCAGTTCAATTAGAGACAATGCTCGACGCCGAGCCCGCCACGACGTGGCTGATCAGCCTTGCCCACCTTGCCCACCACGACTGCCCCGCATGTGTGAGCACCTGGACAGAAGCCGAGCGCTGCGCCCAGGAGTTGCCTGCCAGCAGTCCGCAATTTCACCTCGTCACACTGCGGGCCGCGACGCTCCTGGTGCATTACGAGGACCACCCCTAGTTAGCGGTTCCCACCGTAGGGAAGACCCACCGAATGCGACTCAGGACCAAGCGCCGTGAGCGGCGACATACTGGGCACCGATCTGCTGGTGCGCACCTGGTGACCCTGGTGATGACATCGGCATCACAGCTCGCTTCCCTCGCTGTTCACCGCCAGCACCACATCGATTGGGGTGCGGGGAACGGTCACGCTTCGCGAGGTAGCGGACATCCCGCGATCGTCCACTTCTACGATGCTAGAAATGCACCCCGCCGCGGTCGCAAGCCAGGGATCTGCCTCGATCTGCCGGACGTTGAGCACGGTGTGAATGTCCAGGCTCCGGCCCTGCCGCAGCAGGCGATTGAGCGCGGTCACCGCCTCCTCGTCAGCCGGCCGCGTCGCAGCGGTTTCCCTCTCTTCAACCGGCGATAAACCATCGCGCACATCATCACCGTCGACAATCACGACTACCGCACGGCCGTCGTCACCGAGGTCACGCCTATCGCCAGCACTATTCTTCCTGTGTAGTTCAGCGAAATCCCTGACGCCACAATGCTTTAAGAAACTAATTCGCTCATCTATCAGGCTGCTGATACCTCCAATTCCCCCTCGTACCGTCGCCAGCACCTCAACCCCACGATGAGGCGGCCTCTCGGCCAACGATTTCGTCATCAGGTCGATTACCCGGCTACGTCCAACGGTGGAGGAACCGACGACGGCCATATGTGGGCCCTCGCCTCCGTAGGCAGCTTCCTCGATGTTAAGCCAGTGCGGGCGACCAGCGGCCACGCCGATGACGACCTGTAAGGAATTCTGAGAGTGTGAAACGGCGCGCAACGCAACCGGATACGGTGTACCCGGGAACTGCCGCTGGTAGTCACGCGCGGCCTGCTTGCGCGCATTTGAAGATGCCATGGAAATCACGAGTCCCTTCAAAGACATATGCCCGTAGTCGCCCACATCGACACCGTGCGATCTTTGTTGGGAGCGCGTGACCCGGTGAGCCTGGTCCTCGGAGAGATCTTCGGTAGCAGTATCCCAATGTGGGCGGGAGCTGCAACGCGACCGAGGGAGTCCGCCTTCGCGCAATGGCGTTGCCTACCAGGATACCTCATCGACTGGCCCCTAGTTGGCGCTATGCGATGGAGTTGTTGAGAGTCTGTTCAAGTTCGGCGGCGTAGTCGGTGATCTTGTCGCGTTCGGCGCCCATCGCCCGCATCACGGCGCGAGCTTCCGCGCTCTTAAGAACATCGGGCATCCGTGTCACCACGGCTCCCAACTGTTGGGCAGCGTTGCGCAGTCGGTACGAGCGCATCTGCGGGTCGGTCGCTAGCGGGAATACGAGGCTGTTCACCGGGTCCACCTCGAACTCGATGGGTGTCTCCTCGTGGTGCTGAGGGTCATCGCTACCGGTGATGATCCGTGCGTACGTATGATCGAGGACAATCAGCCGCCGCATCTCGGACTCCATCCGCGCGACGAGGATCAGTAAGGTTCTCGGAATCTGCACGTAGACGTCACTGACGGGATTTCCAGGTGAAAAGCCATATGCCCGAACCGTTTCCGCCGCCTCTCGTACCTCAGCGATCAGGTATCGCACACCAGCGACGTCGCATCGAATGACATTCCCGCCTTCGCGATCTCGGCGGATCTGCTCCACCGTCTCGCGACTCCACCCCTGAAAGCGACCACCGACGACAGCATCCGGGGCAATAAAACTGCCAGCCCTGATCTCCGAGTTGAGCGCATCCCTGCTAATCCCCAGCTCATCAGCTACTTGCGTACTACTCAAATATTCCTGCATGAGACTGAGTGTAGAGCGGAACACATTTGTGTGCCACATTTGTTGGATGGTGTCGGGAGTGTCGCGTCTTGGGTGCACGCCGTCAGTCGACGGCGCATCGCTTCACGGCCGCCACTCACGCACCACCGCCGGGAGGGCGTTAAGGATGACCCGCGAAGGGCTTATCTTTTGTCACAGTGACGTATTGACCGTAACCTATTGTGGGGCAGAGGGTTTTGGAACTGCCCGTTGACAGGCGATCTGGAGGCATTGTCATCGGATCTGAGGAAACCGCAGAACAGACAAGAACTTAGCCGAATGATGCTGACAGGGTTAGCCGGCGTTGGCCAACGGCTCGCAAGCGACCGGCGTTGCGCTGCATGAACAAACTCAGGGCGACTTTTTAACGTGTCTGAGTGCGGTCTGGACCACTAGTGCGGCATACTACGGATAACCGACTATGGCAATTATCTAAGCCGAATCATCTTGTTGCACAAGGCTTTTGCCGATAAGCCCCGTTATGTCAACTAGTCGAGCTAGCGCGACTAGCGCGACTAGCGCGACTTGGGGTACGATGCTGACATGTCGACCCCCACCACGGTTACCAGTACCGAGGCCAAGAACCGGCTCAACGCGCTGCTCGCCGAAGTCGAACGCACCGGAGTAGCCATCACCATCACCAGCCACGGCCGGCCCGTTGCGCGACTTGAACCTGTGAACCCCGTGCGGCGAACCTTTGGTCAACTGCCTGGGCTCACCGTCGCAGACAACTTCGACGACCCGCTGCCCGAGTCGGAACTCCAGCACTGGGAAGCAGCTGGCAGTTGAAAAGAATCCTACTCGACACCCATACCCTCATCTGGCTTGTGACTTCGCCGGAGAAGCTCAAAAGTGCTGCTGTCGAACACCTTTCAGACCCCGGCATCGAACTAAGCGTCTCGGCTGCCTCGGCTTGGGAAATTGGCATCAAGACCCGGCTTGGCCGTCTCGACGGTGACCCGCTGCTAGGTGCCTGGTCCGAAGTCCTTGCAGACATGAGCATCACCGAGCTTCCCATCGATTCCGCGGACGCGATCGTTGCCGCGCGACTGCCATGGGAGCACCGCGACCCCTTCGACCGGATGATTGTCGCCCAAGCGCTACGGCGATCCCTCACGATCGCCACCAGGGACCAGCACGTGCTCGCCGCGGCCCTGTCGCCCACGCTCACCGTCTAAAAACCCGCCGTTCGAAGTGGCCGACAGATCCGGTAGCTCGATGCATCTGGCGGTTTTCGCAAGAGATCTGGCGGTGGGGATCTGGCGGGTTGCTCGACAACGCTCGCGGTCAAGGCCCGGGCGCAACTTCGAGGCGCACGATATACAATCGCACAGGTGTTCGAGTTGTGGCCGGTCGGGATGAACCCGCCAACCCGCCAAGTGGTCGAGCCGCCTCGAGCCGTGCTGGTCGACCTCGGCCGCCTCATTGTCAACCCTGCCGACAAGTTTCGCTCCGATGAAGTATCGATGCGAATCAAAATGGAAGGCTTGGCTTTTCGCGGCCAAGTATCCGGCAGTCTGCACGCATGGGCGCAATCAACCCAAGGCGGTTGGCTGGCACTGGTTACCTGTACCGTGCCCACGGGCAACGGGGCCGGCAGTCTCACCATGACCCAATGGTGCCCCGCCAACGCCGTCACCCCTGATCAGGACGCCAGTCGGTAGATACTGTCCGCCGCCGTCCGGGGCGGGCCGCCGATAGGGTCAACCGCGCGATGCGGGGCATCTGCGCCCCAGTAGTCATCCCCTCGCGGACTGTGAAGGACTCATCGGATACACCCCCGAGTGGAGCTGTGTCCCTGCACGCCGCCGGCCCACAGGCCAACTAGCGTCGTACCTCCACAGGGAAATCCGAAAGGCGGGACGCTGGTGCCGGACACGCAGGCTTGGTTAGCGGAACGCGCGGCAGTCCTGGTTGCCCGCATCAATGACCGCGGCATGGTCCTCTCCCACGACGCGGCCGCCACGCTGCTTGCCGAACGGCACGCCACCGTGGCCCGGCAACTGGGTGTCAGCGAGCGGTCCGCTGCGCCTCTGCTCGATGACGCCGCCCTCGATGGGCTGGCCGACGAGATCGTTGCCTCCTTCACCGATGAAGAACCGGGCGAGAACCTGTTCGACCTTGCCCGCACGGCGCACATCAGCGTGTCGGTGTTCGGCCGCTTGATCAGCGGCCTGGCCGAGACACTGCTCTTCTACCAGAGCACAACAGCCACCAACGCCGCAGAACGCGCCGCCCGCCAACGTGAGACGGCGCAACTCCTGTCCACCGCGGGCATGATTCAAGCCGAGCACACCCAAGGGCCGATTGCGGCTCCCCCAGCGCTGTTCGCCCGCATCGCGCGGACGCTGACCACCGCCGCCGATCTGACCGACAACGACGCATTGACCCAGGCCCTGCGCCGCGATGCCACCCGAGCACGCACGGCGGCCACCGCAGCGCCTCCCCCGCACTGAGCGTGCAGGAGACCATTGTCGAGGAGAAGCCGTGCAACGTAGACCGGGCTTCCGGCGGGTCGCTGTGCACAACCGAGCCCTATGGAAGAGTCGCCTGACATGAGCCAGCCACGCGTGGGCCACAGCGACGACCACACGCCCGTCGATCCACCCGAGCTGGCCCGACGCATCAACCGGCTCTTCGACGTCATGCACGCGCGAACGGCACCACCTACATCAACCTCTGCGGCCGCCGCAGCCATCACCGCCCGTGGCGCCGTTCCCATGAGCCCGAGCACCCTGGAACGGCTCCGCTCGGACTGTGGGGCTACCTCCAGCCACGCTGAACTCACCGCAATCGCCGAATTCTTCGGCGTTTCTACGAGCTACCTCACCGATGCCGCCGCCGGCACTGGGATCGACGCCCAGCTCGATACCCTTCGCGCTCTGCGCGATGCAGGCGTAGGCGGCCCGATCAGGACCATTCATGCCTGTAGCAGGCCACCTGCTGCATCGATCTGATTCGGACAACCTCAGCCTGCTCTCCCCGGCCACACCGGGTTTGACGCGAAGAAACCGTTAGGGGTCCCACCGCGGCCCTCTGGGTCCGTCCCTGCGCCTCTTTGCCCCCGGCCAGCCGGGCGCCTGCGTGGTGGCTACCGAAGCCCCCTTTCCTGGCGCAACGGCACATCGTGTTTTGTTACGTTTCGTTATGTTTCGTCTTTCGTCATAACGCCGACCGTTGGTGACGAAAGTAGTAGACTGGAGCCATGACTGAAGAGAGCGCCGCCGCGGTGACGGCCGTGGACCACTGCCACTACCCGGGCTGTTCGCGTCCTCGCCGCCCAGACCCGGCCACTGGCCGCCCTTCCCGCTACTGCGAACGGGCCGACGACGGTGGCGGACCAGTTCATAACCGCGCCAACGCCTGGAAAGCACGTCGCGCGAACACACCAACGGCTGACGCGCGGCCCGGCGCCGAGCAGGCGGCGGATGCACCTGTCTCGATGGCACGGGCGACCCTGGAACAACGTCTGGACGAGCTGCCGCAGAGGGTCTCGGAGTTCCGCCAGTATTTCGATGACCTGCTGGCCGGAATCCGCGCGGCCGGAGACGTCGAAGCCGCCGGCGCGGAGGTCGAGGACGCCCACCGCGACGCCCTTGCCAAAATCACCGAAGCCGAACGCCGTGCCAGCACCGCCGAGCGCTCAGCACGGGCCGCCGATGAGCGAGCAGCTCAGGCACGCCAGGAACGCGAGGAAGCCGACGCACTCGCCGAAGAAGCCCTTGCCGAGGTGGAGCGCATGCGCACCACCACCGAAGCGGACATGGCCGAACTGCGCTCTCGGACCGAGGCTGCCGTCACGGCGGCAGAAGCACGCCTTGCCGATGCGCGCACCCGGTTCGGTGAGCAACTTGCCGAACGGGACCGCCACGTCGAAGCCGCCCGCGAAGCCGCCAATGCCGCGCACATCGAGGCCAGCGCCGCCCAAGCCGCTCTGGCCGCGGCCAATGACTCTGCCGAGCGTGAACGGCAGACCACGGCCCAGTTGCGCGGCCAACTCGACCACGCCCGAACGGATTCCGAGGAAAAGCAGGCCGCGCTGCACAGCCAGATCGACACCGCGCGCGAGGAAGCTCGCGCCGCCACGGCCGACGCCGCGGCACTGCGCGTCGACCTCGCCACCGCGCATGCGCGAGCCGAATCGGCGCAACAATCAGCCGAGGCCGAGCGGGCCACCGTGGCCACACTCACCGCCGAGCTTGAGCGTGTACGCACCGATCAACGATCAGAACGTGAGCGCCTGGAGTCGGCCCACGCGCAGCAGCTCGCACTCGTGCAGCGCAACGCGGACGAACGCGTGCAAGCCCTTAACGACGCACTGACCCATGCGCGACAGACGGCTGGGACTGACCGCAGCGATAGCCCCGTCCCCGGCGAGAAGGCGACCCGGAAACGTCCTGCGAGCAAGAGGTCCACCACCGCGGAGCCCCCGAGCCGGTAGTGACGCCCGGCCCCCTACCGCAGGAAAGGTGCGTGACCCGGCACATGATCCCGAATCAGTTGCCTAGCATTTGGCTCGGCGAGGCCCGCGCACACCTGCACGCGGCGGTGCGAGTAATGGCTCAACCGCGGCTGCGGATCGTCCATGCCCGTAAAGCCTGGACCTTCGCCATGGGCGTCCTGATCAACGAGGCCGACGACGCCCAACCCTCCGAACTCGACGCAGCCGCTGTTTTTGCTGACGAAGCGGTCGGCCACATCACCGCCGCGCGTGCAGAACTGAACGGTTCGCAGCCTTCGTTCCCGCAGTGACGGACCCATGGACCCACAGCCGTGCCAGCGGTTCTCTCAGCTCCGCGCCTGTGAGTGGTTGATGGGTACAGCTAATCAGCTTCTGGTCGGCCCCGAGACCGCCTGCGGGCCGCGGCAAGTGCGCGATCACGGACCCACGCGGACACGGCCTGTCCATCAGCCTCGGCAGCGGCCTCAATGATGTCGCGCTCATCCTCGGTGAACCGGACCGGCACCACGGCGTTGCGGCGCTGCCCCGCCTTGAAAGGCGGTCTTCCGGGAGGCATACCGACGATGATAATCGACTACAACAATTCGTGATCCCACAACTCAATTAATCGACTACACTAAAAGGTATGAACGCAGCCGACCAAGACGACCGTGCCGTGGGTCGACTCACCGTGACCGACCTTGCTGGCGTGGTCTATTCGTCGGGCAGAGTGTTCGACGGCCTGTCCACCGGTCGTCTGGACACCGAGAACTTCCTGCGCACCGGCAGCCTGGAGGGAGTGGCATCGCGGGCCGATCTGGCGCTGCTCGAAGACCTGCGTGACGCGGCCCAATTCGTGATTGACCACGCCGCCCATCGCATCGACGCCGGCTTCGTGCGGGCCATCAACGCCACCATCACCCGCAGCGGAGCCCTGCATCCCGGGCAGCTGCGCACTCAGGACCAGGCCATCGGCGTCACGACACCGTACGGTCGGCACTCCCCCGATGCCGTCACCGAAGACCAGCTCCAAACCCTGCTCGACAACGCGACCCGTAGCCCTGAGCCCGACGAAAACGCACTCGACCTGTTCATCAACCTCGCCAAAGCGCAACCGTTCGAGGACGGCAACAAGCGCACCGCCGTCTTCGTCGCCAACAGCCTGCTCATCGGCGCCGATGCCGGTGTTTTGCTCACCATCCCGGTCGATGACAACGACCCCGGTGTCGCGAGAACGTTCAACGATCTGCTGGCCAGGGCCTACCTCTATGACGAACACGAGGCAGTGAAAACACTGCTACGGCGTGCCGGGCTCACCCGGATCAGTCGATAACCCAGCTCGAAGCGTTCCTTCGCCACGCCGATAGCCGACGCAGCGACTCACACACCAACGGAGACAAGGACACTCACGACAATGCGAACCGACCAAGCCACGTCACTACTGACCTTTGAAATCGAGGGGCCGGGATATCCCGGCGGCTACTACACCCCGGCCGAGGAATGGGTGCGAGCAGAGCACGCCGCACGGTGGCTCGCGCTGGCACTTTATGACTTCGGCGCCATTAGAGGTGACCGTGAGGCTGAAACGAAGCGAAAGGCGCAGGAGTTTGCGCCGCTGATCGAGCAGGTGAGCACGACCCATTCCTGGGTTGAGGGTGGCCACACGGTCACCGTGATCCGCATGGATGCCGCAGCGAGCGACCCCACCAATATGGGGACCATGGACGTTCGCCGACGGATTCGTCAGCGACAACGAGATCTGACCAGCGCAGCCGCCGCAGAAAAGGGTGCCGGCAATGGCTAGTAATGCGATCACGCGCGGGTTGGACCAAGCAGAACGCTGGACGCAGCGCTGGCTCTCTACCCGCATCGGAATGCTCGTTTTCGTCGCGATCGTTACGGCATGGGCGATTACGTATGCCGGCACGCTCAAAGGCAACTGGAGTCCAGCGCTCATGATCGCCGCGACGCTGATCGTGATGGCGTTGGGGTGGATAGCCTTCGTGCGGCGCATCTGGCGCTCCACGCGGTGGACGCCCGAACCGCACGAACGTCGATCGTAGGTTCGCACCGCCAGGCTCCCGCATGATCAAACCCATAGCCGAAGACTCGTCGCGCCCGATGGGCGAGCTGATTGAGGACTTCGACGTGATCGCTGACCAACTAATCCCCTACAGCCAGCTCCCACCACGCCTGGCCACCTACAGCGAGGTATATCCCTACTGGCGCGATATCGGTGCGCACACGTCGAAACGCCTTACCGCACAACCAGGCATCGGCCTCAGCGCACTGACCGCGATCACCGACACCGCCCGCCGCGCCATTCGTAGCACAACAGCAAGCCACCCAGACACCGCCGCCGGTGCCGCCGCCAAGCTACTCGACCAGCTCGACACCGAGACCCGCACCATCCTCACTACCCGAGTCCTCCCACTGGACCCCACACCCACCGCCCAGGTGGCAGCGATGCTCGGCTGCGCCAAAGCCAGCGTGTCGCGCGGGACCCGCCGCGCCGAACGCAAACTCGCCGGCCTGCTTGCCCACCCCGAACACGAGGCCCTGCACCGTCACGCCCAGCGGATCGCGCAGCGACTCGGCCCCTACCTACCGGCCCAGGTGGCCGCCGCTGAACTCGCCCAGACCGGTCAGACACTGACCTGTGACACCGCAGCGTTACTGCTGCATACCGCCGGTCCCTACCGTCGCCACCTGCACTGGCTCGAAAACACCGGAACACGCGGCCGCGAACACATCGACACCACCGCCGAACACGCCCTGACCGCGGGTGCGGGAGCACTGCGGACAACCGAACTGACTGCCCTCCTGGCGGCCGCGGGGATGCACCCTGACGCGATCGAGGGCTACCTCACCCAGACCTACCACCACAGCACCATCGCGGGCCAACGCATCACCCACACCGCCGCAACCACAGCCACGATGGCGGCCGCGGTCCTGCACGCCCACCAACGGCCACTGACCCTCGAAGAGGTGCGCGCCGATATCGGCCTTCCTGTCTCACCCGGCACGGTCGCCACCGCGCTCTCAGACCGCAAGGAGATCGCACGGGCCAGCCGCACCACCTGGGCGCTGCGTGCATGGAAGCTGCCCGAGTACACCAGCATCAACGATGCCATCGCCAGCTACATCGATGACCATGGCGGTCGCGTCCGCACCACTGAGCTGCTCAACGACCTCCAAGCCACCTACCCCGACATCAGCGCACGATCGCTGCGCACCTACCTCGCCACACCCCGATACATCACCCGAGATGGCCACAGCCGACGGCGCACCGACGCCGACCCCGCCCCGGCCAGCAGACCCCTCAACCAGGCCCGGGGTGTGTATCGCACCAACACCCAGGTCATCCGGCTATCCCTCCCGGTCACCCCGGAACTGCAACGCGGATCCGGACGCAGCATTGCCGTGGCCCTCGCTCGGGCCGCGCACATCACCCTCGGCGGCCAGCAGAGCTTCACCAATCCCGACCACAGCCCTATCACCGTCACCTGGGTCACCAACGCGAGCAACAACGCACGCCTCGGCTCGCTGCGCACGCACGCCCAACAGCTCAACGCCGCTGTCGGGGACACACTGATCATCGCCTTCAACACGCACCGCCGCACGTACACGATCGCCACACTCGACACGAGAGCACCGGCCACCGAACAACTCGCCCAACTCACCGGCCGCGATACACGAGACCCGCACGCTGCCCTGACCGCCGCACTGGACAACCCGCAGTCAAACCCCGAGGACATCCTTCGTCGGCGCGGCGACACGGACGTGGCCGACCTCCTCAAGCGAGCATGCGTGGAAGCTGGCACTCACGCCCACCGAATCGAGCCCTCATGAGACCTACCTCTGACGACGCGCCCACAGCACCACTTCCCGAACTCACCGGGTTCTTCACCTGGTCTGCCGCCGATGACCCACACCCGTATCCGCCGCCGGCCACCGACCTGGCTGCCAGCGGTGCCGCCCGCAGCGAATCCGTCAGCTCCCAGACATCAGACCTGGGCGCAAGCGTCGACCAGCGGGTCGCGATCACACCGATCCGACGACCACCGCGTGTGCAGCGCCCCCTGGTGATCCTGTGGTCGATCTTCGCCGTTGTCGCGACCATCGCGGTCGTGCTGTGGGTGATCCTGCTGTGGCCCTCACCAGACCCGCCGGAGGCCACGAACACCCCGGAAGCCGCTCCTGACACCACGACAGCCGCAGCGGAACTGCTGCGCCGCAACCTGCCACCTGGATATCGACCATCGGACTGCACTGCGACCACTGAGTCGCCAACGGCCCTCGCTGGCGTGCGCTGCGGGCCACACCCCGCCATCGCTGAGGCAACGACCGCGTACTACACGCTCTATGACGCCGCCGCAGACCTCGATGCCGCATTCGCCGACGTCATCGCCTCCACCACCGCAAGGGTGTGCCCAGGGGCTGACGGCGGCTACCAGTCCCCGGGTGCGTGGCGCCGCAATGCCAGCCCCGAAATCGTCGCCGGAACCCTGCTATGCGGTACCAACCAGGCCAGCCAGCCGATGGTCGCCTGGACCACCACATCGACGCTCATCCTCGGAACAATCCGAGCCGACACACCCCAGACGCCAACCCTGGAACAGCTCTATACCTGGTGGTCGAATCACTCCTGACCAGCGGCAGCGTTACCTCAGACCCGAGCTGTCACCCCGTGTCGCGTCGTCCAGCAGTCCACACCCCAGGTAACCGACCTGCGCGGCGTTGAACACCCCTGACTCGCCCACAACAGGGTCGAGCACCGCCGCAGCGTGCACCGCAAGGTTCTCAATCCCGGACTGCAGAACCTGATTACTGGCCGCTGGAGTCACCACCAGTGCGCTCACGCGCAACGAACTCCCATCCTCGGACAAGAGGGCTTCACTGATATGGCCCCGCTCCGTGGATTCGTCCAGCCTGCACCATATCTCGGCCGCTACTCGGCACAACCAAAACCGACCCGGCAGATCCGAGCGCAACCGTCCGGCCACCGACAGCTCCAGCGGTAGCCGCGCGGCAATATCAGTATGGGGAAATCCCCTCAAACTATGAAGCACCACGGCCACGCTTGTGAGCATACCTCCTGCAACCGTCAGCAGAAGTGGCGTCAGCGCAAACGGATCGGACCACGCCGAGTTTCCGGCTCTGCCCGTGGAAGTGGTATCGAAAGAGTGTTCCCACACCACTATTAACCGACTACCCTAATTCCTATGAGTACATCGGATGTAGCTTCCCTGCAATTGATTTCACCTGAACAAGCCGATGACTGGGCAGGTTTTCGGCTCACGTCAGACCAGCTCGAACGCCTTTCCGCAGCGATCCCCCATTCATCGATACCTGATGCCATAGCAACGATCTTCGAAGGATTCGATATCAGTGACAACGATGCAGCCTGCCGCGACCCGTTCGATGAAGGGTGTCGCGAATCCCTTGATGACGGGCAGGGCTGGGCCGGGTGCTGCGGGGGATGCGCAGACCGCATGGAGGGGTTACACAGCGAGGGCGAGTGGGGCGATGACTGCCAGCCCTCCGAGGACCACCGCCGGTGTATCACGTGCCGCTGAAGGCCCCAAGATCCCCGTGCCCGACAGAACGTACTAGGAGAGAACATGATTGACCGCCCTGCCCAGCCCGTGGAGTCCGTCGTGAGGAACAGTCACCATGGCCTCATGACCGCACTCTCTGCCGCCGGCCGCGCACTTGCTGCACTCCTGGGCGCAGCCGCGATCCTGCTCGCCGGATGCCACAGCCCATCATCGTGGACGGCGCACACTGCCACTACCGCCACCTATCCACCGATGCCGGCCACAGCTGGGATCGACGGCCCTTTTCCAGTGGTACGTGTCATCGACGGTGATACCATCGTGGTCGAAATCGACGGTACGCCAACGACTATCCGTTTGATCGGTGTCGACACGCCTGAGCTCGTTGATCCGCGCAAGCCGGTTCAGTGTTTCTCGCGTGAGGCATCCGACTACACCAAGGCGATGCTCACCGGCCAGTCGGTCTACCTCGAATACGATCCCAGCCAGGACCGCATCGACCGCTACGGCCGCGGCCTGGCGTATGTCTGGACGACCGCCGGGCAACTGGTCAATCTGGACCTCATCGCCGGCGGCTACGCCAACGAGTACACCTTCAACACACCGCACCGCTACCAGGCAGAATTCCAGGCCGCCGAGTTCGCCGCCGCCGACGAGGCCCGCGGCTTGTGGTCACCTGAGACCTGCCCCGCCTAGCTCTCACCAACATGACAACGGAGGCCTATAGCCATCCGCGTTGTGGTAGGCTATAGCAATCCGTATAGCTACGGCTTTTCGCTACCACCACAGCATTCCGAGGAAAGGACTGCACGCCATGGAGACTCAGCCGGCCCCGGCCGAACACACGGATGCCCGCCGCGCCCGCATCCGCGCCAGCCAGCTCGACGCGTTCGAAAGGTCGCTGCGAGACCACCTGGAAAACCCGCCCGAGACGTGGACCGTAGCCAAGAAGTCCGACCGCTGCTGGGCCATAGTCGACGTGCACGGGACGCCACGAACTGCCACCCGCTACACCACGAAACGTGCAGCCATCGAGGCCCACGGCGACCGCCAGCATGACCGGCAATGGCAGGACCGCACGCACTGGTATCTCGGAGAGGCCGACGCCCGGTCCAGGCCGCTGGAGCCCGACGAGACAGCCATCGTTGACCGGGTGATCTCCGAGACCAGCCCTGATCTCGAATGGGTCGATCGCAACGGCCTGGCCTGCCGCGCCGAAATAACGTGCGCTGGCACGGCGGCAATCCACCAATTTGACGAGCACGGATTCGATGTCTGGGGCTACGACCGTGACGGTCGATACTCACCAGCGTATGACCGAGCGCCGTTGCAAGCCAGCCCATTCCCGGTCCGTGACGACACGATGCCCGCTGTAGAACCCGCCAGTCAAGGATAAGTGAGCACCGTGACTCACCCGCGCCCGTTGGTAGCCTTTCACCCACCACCGCGAGTACGCTATCGGCAAGAAGTCGCGGTGGTGATACCGCACATGAAAGGACCGCCGCCCATGTCCCCGACCAAGGCCGTGACCACCACCGCTGAGGAACGCAAGCGCGCCGGTCTAGCCGCCCGTGAGCTGCAAGCGCAGGCCGACCGCGCGCTGCTGGCACGCATCATGCCGGTCGTCGGCCGCAACATCGCCCAGCGCCGCGAGACCCTGGGCTTGTCTCAACGCGCCCTCAGCGACCAGGCCAGCGTCGACCGTATCTTCCTGCGCGGCGTGGAAGCCGGCGAACGCACACCCACCGTCGTCTTTCTGGCCAAGATCGCGCCCCCATTGCAGACCACCGTCGCTGCGCTCACTAGAGGCATCGAGCAGGCCATGGCCACGCCAACCCAAGACTCCTAACCCACCCGCTACTTCCAGGGAGGGCACCACCGCATGGACCCGTTCGACTCTCCCCCACCCGACCGAAACGCCCAGTCACCCACCACCCCAGCCCCCTACGTAGCGGCCGTCCGACCGTTCCACGCCGTCAGCGCCGACGATCAACACCCCGTCGCACGCGTACGCCTCACCAACGGTCTGACCTACCTGAGCTGGCACCACGTGCGACACGACGACCTGGCCGCTGTCACCCACCGCCCGGCAACCTACTGGCTCCACATCGACCGCCACGCCCACGACGTGGTAACGCGTATCCGCACCCTCAGCGCCACTGGAGCGCTGCCACAGATCGCCTGCTTCACCGAGCTGCGCCATCACATCGACCCCAATGCCGGATGGACCCCGGAGATCGCCGCGCTCCCACCCGAGGACTGGACCGCTGTGCAACACCGCGTCACCGACATTCTGCGCAGCAACTAACCACCACCACGACTTCGTAGGATCTGAATTCCCCGCTCGCCGCTACTACGCCGCTGCGCCATTATCTCCGGTCAGTTTCAAACAGGGGGATAGCAGTGCGCCCGCGATCTCTGGCCGACGGGGGACTCGACCCGCGCAGGCACACTGCTACCTGCTCAGAATAGCGAAGGGCTATTGACGTTAGCCCATATACGATCAAATCCTTTGCGCTGCTTATCCTCTACCACGGCGGGGGCAACCACCCGGAAATGCTCGCAACCCGGCCCAGCGGGTAGATGATGACGGACGATGCGGTCAGCCCCCACCACCCTCTGCCCTGGGCTGTCCGCAAGGTATGCGTCCATGGCGCCCTCAGGCCCAGTAGCGAGCCTGCGGACAGACCGTGCCGTTACACCCCGCCGACCGTCCATGCCCGCCGGTGTGACACGACGGACGTCGTACACTGCGAAACCCGACTCGGCGAAGACCCGCCGAAACTCGTCTTCAACCGAGGTCAAGCCCGCCTCCCGGACCATCTGCGCCACACTGCTACCCGCCACCAACGTCTGACGTTCGTTGAGCCGCCGAGCTGTCGCTTCGAGGAGCATCGCCCGCGCCCCGGCCACCGGCTCCCGACGGTACCGCTCCACCATCCCGGCGCGCCCACGTGCACTCGTCAGGGCGAAAACACAGTACGAGCAGCACGACTTTTCCCAAGCCACACCAAGGTTCGCGAACACGTAGTCATGACAGGCTTGTCGGTCAAAGCCAGCCTCTATCAACGGATACCAACCGGTGCGCTGCGTGGTGTTGTACCGGCGGTCCTTTTCAGCCCGACCCTGCTCACCCAATTCGAACCCAATGACATGCCGATACGGTTGCCCTGCCGTAAGTTTGGCAATCACCGGGTCCAAAGCCCACCCTTTGGCATGCATGCTGCACTTCCGCGCTCCACCGAGCTGTGGCAGCGTGCCTGCAGATAGCATCTCGTCCGATAACCGGTAAGCGCCCTCCGCGTACAGTTTCTGCGGATACGTCGAGTCATCCAGCACGACAACACCTTCGCCACCCGCCGTCGTAACCCGCTGACCCCGGGCGCACTGGACGTAGCGAACGCCAAACTCTCGGAACAGCGGAAGCATCAGTGACTCCACCGCAACCGCAGTAGAGCTGAACTCGTCTCCCACCATCGCCGTGACCACCACCATGTCCTCCACGGCGAAGTCGCGGGTCGAGGGTTCCCGCAGCCACCGCAACAGCAGGCACGTTGAATCTAGGCCGAGGCCGTAGGACACCACCACCGAAGGTGGGCGCGAACCGTGTAGGCCGGATAGTTCCAATTCTGGTGTGGCACAGACATTCATTCGTAGACTAACTCTCCGTGAGGGTGTCTATAGACTACCATTGCTGATAGGCTATAGACCACCGTCACTTATGACGGTGAGCCCAATCTCCGACACGAGAGGTGATGCCCCGCATGAACTCCAGCGCTACTACCGACTCCCCGATCGCCTACAGCCTCAACGAGGACCACTGCGACGTACCTATCGCTTACACGCTCACGCCGGCGGGCATGGGGGCGGCGACCCATGCCGCTGCTGGGCTCACTTCTGGAAGGTAGGCCGGGCTCAGGATCGCCTCGATACCCCGCCCACCCCAGGGTGGACTGTCTCGCAGAACCTGCACTCCCACGTTTTCCGTTGACGCAACCCATCGAACGAAAGAAACTACAATGCCTCTCATGAGCCAGCTCCAGCGCCGACCGGTGACCTACACCCCAGAGGAAGCATCATCTCTGGCCATCGCCGCCGCCGGCCTCGCCGGGTTCCCCGACAGCGACTCTGTGCGCGACCTCCTGGCCCGCATGGACCGCGGTGAACTCAACGAAGATCAAGCTGCCGCTGAGGTCGTCGCCCGCTTCACACAGCCGGGATTCAGTGACAGGTGACGTCCTACGACACGTGGGATAGCTACTTCTGGCCTGACGCGCCAGGCGTACTCAAGAACAAATTCGGCATCAAGAACTACCCCGACCTAGCGGTTGCCGAAGCGCATGCCGTCGCGCCCCGCATGCGCGGCATCATCCTCGATGACGCCTCCGCGCTACCCGAGACCATCGACCTCGATTACTACCGCCGCGTGCACTACCGCATCTTCCAGGACGTGTATGCATGGGCCGGAACCACGCGAGTTGTTCCGGAGAACGCTATGGCAAAGCAGTGGCGCGATGTCGTCAATTTCGCCCCCGACGACCGGTCCGCCCCATGGGTCACCTACCGCTACCCAGCGGGGCGTCTCGTGGACGAACAGGCCACAGCTGTATTTTCCCAACTCCAGCACGCATTGAGTGACCCCGCAAACCATGCCCCACAAGCGTTTATCCCGACGATCGCCCGGCACTGGGGACAACTCGATCAGGTCCATCCCTTTCGTGAAGGCAACACGCGCAGCCAAACCATGCTGATGGCCACCGTATGCCGCAAATACGGCTACGCCCTCGATGGCGTGCAGCTGCTCGCACGTCGAGAAGAGTTCATCGGCGCCCGCTACCACGGGCACAGCACCGGGCAGTACGGCCGCCTCACAGCGCTACTGCTGGACACCGTAGAACCTCGCTCAACAGAACAGGTCACTGACCAAGAACGCCGGTGGGCCCAGTCACTCGCCCCGCCCAGCCACGGGCTCAGCCTCTAGGTGTGTTGAAAACATCGCAGGTATCGGGTCAAAGGCCTAAGCCGTCGCGCACCGGGGACTGCGCTCTGCAGCGGCTAAGCCGGTTTTGTAAGTCAATAGCCCGTTGAGCGTTGGTGGACTCACCGTCCAGTTCGACCACTCTCGCCGGAGTTAGAAGGTGAGCACGTCGGATCAGCTCCTCAGCGGCTAGCTCGTCAATGAAATCGCATTCCGGCATGTAGTGCACAACAATGGTCGGCTCGGTGTCCCACAGTCTCTTGCAGAGGTCTGATACTGCCCACCAGTTTCCGGGGCTATAGTGCAGCTCCCCCGGATACCAGTAATTACAGAGCATTTGAACGAAAAGTCTGTCGTCCTTCGGGCTTGACGGGTGGTATTCGGCGTCGCGCTCCACCAGGTAGACATCATCTCTCAGAGCTTCCACGATTTGGTGGCCTTCACCCGAGGAGCCATCGACCGTCAGCACCCTGAGCACCCGATCCATATCGCGAACAGCGTCTAGGACCAGTAGCGCACCTGTACTCACCGTGGCTCCCTCCCATCCGCCTACCTCGTCCCCTCGCGCAATCCACCGCCGGAAAGCTCGCAGGTTCCGTCACCGGCTGCCAGGTGGACCTCCCACCGGGCCAAGTGTCGCACAGCGGCCCGACGCAGGGCGGCGGGATGATGCCCGGCCAGAGCTAGAAATCTAGTCCTGCACGCCAGTGGAGCGGCCACCGACTCCAGAATGCGAGTCACGGGCCGAGGTGGCGTCAGAGCCAGCAGGTTTCGGTTCCTCGCCGGTCGACGCACCGCCGGTGCGGACCGACCCCCTCGGGGTGTTGCTACTGCGATCACTACGACGCTCGATGCGGTTGCTGGTATTGCCAGCACGGTCGGCCGAGGACGCGTCGGATCTACGTGGTGAGACGCCGGCCTCGGCGTCCGGGAGGTCCTGCCGGTCGCGGCTTCTTTGCGTGGCTGCTGGTTTCGGTGTTGCGGCCGTGGACTCCTCTGGCTCAGATGTGGTGGTCGGCTTCTCGTCGTCGTCATCGGCAGTCTCGTTTGTCCGGTCCGCGATCTGATTGCCGTTGGTGGTGGTGGGCGCTGGCCCCTGGGCATCCTTAGCCGTGTCGGGGCTGTTCACCGGTTCGGCAGTCGCGGTGGGTTCGGGCACCGTGGTCTCGGGTGGGGTCTCCAGTGTGATCGTCGTGCTGTTGGCCGCCGGGGTGTCGGTGATCGCGGGAGACTGAATAGTCGTGGTGGATATCGCAGTTCCTCGCTGCTGTGAGCCGTTGGTCAATTCCAGTGCGGGCGGCGACGTGATCGGCTTGAGCCCGAACAGGCCGCGTACGCCGTTGTTGAGACCGTCCCCGACCTGGTTGACGAGCCTGTTGGTGTCGAGCATTGGCCCGTTGAGGTCCACACCGAGGTCTGTTGCCGCGCCCAACACATCATCGACCGCCCGGTTCAGCTGCGCGGTCGCATCATCGAGCGCTCTGGCGAGCGGCTGCATGGCAGCCTGCATGTCGTTCATCACCGGGTTGAGGGCGTCTCGTAGGTGCTCTAGAGCCTGCGAAAGTCCCTGTGCGACAGCCACACTTACTGCATTGCGATAGAGCAGATTGCCGATCTCGGAATTGCCGAAGACCGTGAACTCACCTTTGGCGGGGTCAAGAAGATTGGTCTGCAGACCGGTGATGACCGAGTTGAACACGGTTTGCGGAGTCTCCAGGCCCATCTGCCAACTGACCGGGTTCTGCCAAAACTTTGCCTGGGTTCCGGCCATGTCCCAGCCTCGGGTGAACGTGGCCACGCCGTCGGCGTCGGTGGTCATTGTGACGTCTTGATACCCCTGGGCGACCAGCTGAGTCAGCACATCGGCGAATGAGTCAGACAGCGTGGTGGAGAAGCCGAATCCTGGCAGGTAGCTCAGAGTGCGTGGGATGAACTGGATGGGTTCGAGCAGCGGCAACCGCCCCGAATCATAGGTGACGTAGAGGTTTCCGTCGGCGCCGACGTCGACGTGCAGCAAGCTCATCACGTCCAGCGTGTCGAGCAGCCCGCTGATGGTGCCAGCGCCCACGCTGCCGCCGGTGATGTCGCTGATCACGTTGAAGAACGCATCGACGTTAGGGGGAAGCAGGTAGGTCGGGGCAACCACGCCGACGCCGGTGTTGAGCCATGCCAGTGGATTGAGCAGAGTCGAGGGTGCATCGGAGATGATGTCGTAGGCGGCCCCGAAGTCCCACACCGTGACATTGCCGTCCATGACGGTGATGGGGATACCGAAGCCATTAGTGCTCTCGTGCGACGCGGTTCCGTCAGCGTTCGACAGGTTCAGCCCGACTGTGGAGGACAACGGGTTGAGTAGTGAGAGAATTCCGCCCCCGGTCCGCGAGGGGTTGCGCACCGCAATGGCAAGGATCGCGGTCTTGGCGAACGCTGGGTCGTTCAGCAGTGTCGGAGAGGCCAACGCAAAGTTGGTACCGCCCAAACCGATGGCGGGCACGATCGCCAGCTTGCCGGCGTCGGAGAAGAACGGACCATCCCAGGCCCCGGGCACATTCAACGGTAGTTCGCCGATGAGGGTTTCGAGGATGTCGGTGTCGATACCGGTCAGATCGCCCAGCAGTCCGATGATCACCGCGGCGGCATCTCCGGCGGCCAGCGCCGTTTTCACTGCTGACAGTGTGGCTTGGGTGGCGGTGGACCACTGCAACATGT
The DNA here is from genome assembly GCF_048513595.2 of Mycobacterium sp. smrl_JER01. NCBI lineage: Bacteria > Bacillati > Actinomycetota > Actinomycetes > Mycobacteriales > Mycobacteriaceae > Mycobacterium > Mycobacterium sp. smrl_JER01. Next base: position 29,382 of record NZ_JBLXXK020000005.1, read on the forward strand.
TGATCTGGTCGATGGTCCCGGCCGGTCCCATCGGTGGGACGGCAATCTCGGGGATCGCGACGTTGCCCAGGATGGGCAGGTTGATGCCGGTTTGTAGGGCGGCGAGTAGGGCCGCCACGTCTTCCACGGCCCGCTTGAGGCCTTGCCCGGCGTCACCGGGGATGACCTGGGCCAGACCGGCGAGTCCGTTCATGAAGTCCTGTGCGGTACCCATACCCAGGCTGCGGAATGCCTGCGGAATTGGACCGATCGGGTACAGGCCGGTCGACGCGGCCAGGGTTACTTGCGCGTCGACCAGGCGTGGTGGGACGGGCGGTGCCGGAACGGCGGCCGCGGTGGTCAGTGCGGTGACTGTTGCCGCGGCGACGACGGTAGCGGCAAATCGAGATACGTTGGTCGACATCAGGTCTCCTGACAGGGATTCGGGATGAAGCTTGGTTGGCTGGCGCGAAGGACTAGATTCCGACGGCGGACATCAGGGCATCGCGCGAGGCGGCAGGTAGATTGGCCAGCATCGAGGTGAGCCGACGAACATCAGGGTTGTGGGCGAGTTCAAGCCAGTCGAGTTCGGCGTCGAGCGCCTCTCGGTACCGGCTCCCAGGGTCAGTGAAATACTCCCTCTCGATTCCGAAGAAAGCTGCGATCAGCTCGACCGTGGACTCAGACGGCCGGCTACGCGCACCTGTGCGGAGCTGCGACAGGTACGGTGCCGAGAGTCGAAGACCCCTGCCCGCCGCCCACTCGACCAGCTCCATGCTGGTGTACGCGTCACGTCCCGGCGGGTAGATGGTGTCGAACAGCCGATTCAGTTGATCAGCAAAGCTTTTAGACCTCACTGTTTCTGGTGCCGTCATGCGGGATCTCCCTTCCTTTCTGTACTGCCGGTGCTGTCGCTGTGACAGTCCGGCTGGTCCGCCGAACCACCACTTCGAGGTCTGCGTCGTCACCAAAGGCGGCGATCATCCGCTGAAGCACGTCGCCCACATGGTTGTATTGCGCTGCATGGCTGCTGAATTCGCCTCCATCGGTCAGATCGCTGTGGTATCTGACGACTCGTGGTGGCTGACCGGGCTTGTCGCCATTCGTGTCGTAGATGAACCGAGTCCGAATCGATATGACGGCAGGTGCAGTGCGGGTGTGTGACACCCGATCCTCGCGTTGTGGTCGGTCGCCGCCCCCGCAGTTAGCCATGGTGTGCTGACCCGGCGCGGTCGGTACCGCGGGCCATCGGAGGGTGCCGACGGCGGTGAGCGACACGGGCAAGGGCGGTGTAGGCGACGGTGGTGACGGTCGCTGCTACCAGGTAGGCGGCGACAGCGCTGATCATGAGCCGTCGCGAGTGTGGGTGGCTCTGTCCGATGTCGAGGACAGATCGACTGGTAGGTACGGCTTTTCGTGTGAACCGGGCTCGAAGGTGTCGATGCAGCGGCGGATATGCGCCGCCCCAGCGCGCAGCCGACGGGACACTTCCCACGCCCCGAACAGGACACCGCCGGTGCCGACTACCCACGCCACCGTGGTCAGGATCATGATGCGTCTCCCGACTCCTTGTTCGAGCTGGGCGCTGCGGTACGCGGTGATAGACCACGGGAGTCACCGGTCCGGCGGTCTGCGTGATCGCGGGCGTCCCTGGTAAGCCGATCCAGGGTGGCACTCGTCGCGGTACGCGGTGTCCGTCGGGCAGCGTCCTCGGTCGGGTCGCTGTCGCGGGCTTCTTCGCTGCGGCCGTCGGCACCGTCGCGCCCCAGCTCGGCGGCCGAGTCCGTAGGTGGGGCTTCTGCGGCGATGCCCGGTCTGTGGGCGCCGTCTTCGTCGGTGGATGCGTCCTGATCCGCCTGGTCGGTCACGCGTGTTGCTGTCTCGGTGTCGGTCTGGTCTATGGAGTCGATTACTCCAGGTTCAGCCGTCTCCACACTGGGCCGTTCGTCGCTGTCGGTCGACTCTGTGGTCACTATGTCTGCGGGTCCGGAGGCATCGGCATCGATGCCCTCGATCGCCCGAACCGGCCCGGCGGGTAGATCCCCCTCCACGGCTGCTGCGCCTGTCTCGGTGGCCGACTGTTTGGACAGATCCGTTGGCTGTTCGGACTGCTCGTCGTCGGCGGTCGTCGGGGATGTCGGCGGTAGTGCACGGATCACCACGCCCAGCATTGCCTCCATGACCGGGGTGGCGGCGACGGCAACCTGGGCAACTACCGCTGACACGGCGTTGGCCACCGCGGTAAACGCGCGCCGCAGCGGGGCCGGCATCAGGCTGTAGATCACCGCGATTGCGGCGTTCGGAATCACCATGGCCTGGTTGGCCAGTCCAAAGCCGACAGAGGCCAGTTGTAGGTAGAGGTCGCGGGCGGCCGACATGCGCGGCGCGGTGTAGTCGGGCAGCTCTCCGAGACCGGCCTGGGCGATAAGATCGGCAAGCACGTGGGCGGCGAGCTTCGGTTTCCCGTTCGACGTGAAGAGACCAAAGTTGAACTCGTGGTTGAGGATTCCTGACTGGGTATCCTGGGCGGTGTACACGAATGCTGGACCGGTGTACGGCAGCCGGGACCACGCGGTGAGGAAATCGCGCAGTAGTGCGGCCTGCTCTGCCTGGGTCACTCCCCAACCCGGGGTGGTCGCGGTGCCGTACTCGGTGGCCCAGATCTTTTTGTCTGCGTCACCGTTGGCAACCATCAGCTCATAGAGCGCCTTGACCTGCTCCAGCGGAGTGTTGAGAGTGCCTGCACCCTGCGAGAACGGCAGCGTGAAGTGGTAGGGATGATAGGACAACGCGTCGAAGTACCCGCCAGCTCCGGCCTCATACATCTGAGCCAGGAATCGCTGCGGTGTCACCGAGATTCCGCTGACATCGGTTGTCGCACCGAGTGATCCGGCAAGTACGACAGCATCGGGGTTCGCGGCTTTGATCGCGGTGTAGGCCGCTTTGAGCATCTGGGTATAGCCCGCCGCGCTGACCGGGGCGTAGAAGATGACTCCATTCGGTTCGTTCCAGACTTCATAGCTGGCGATCTGCGACCCGTAGCGGGCCGCGACCGCACCAGCGAACCCGGCATAGGTATCTGGATTGGGGGCGCCCGCCAGCGGAAACCCAGCCCACGTCGGGGTGGCCGTGACCGCGCCGGTCAGGGTGAATCCCATCTCACGGGCCGTGGACACCAAGGCATCCATCTTCGACCAGTCATAGGTGCCGGCGGCCGGCTCGATGTACACCCAGGGCACGGCGATCCGCAGATCAGACACGCCCAGGCCGCGAAGCTCGGTCAGCCGGGCGGCGAGGTCATCGGGATCGAGGTTGTAAAGGTGTGAGTCGGCTACACCGAATGCTGTTGTGGCGGTGCTTGTTTCCGACAGTAGCGAGATGGCTACCTGCTGGACTGGGCGTGTCTGCTCGACGGTGGTAGCGGTTGCCGGTGCGGTGGTCAGCACCGAGGCCAGCGTGACGGCTGCGACGGTGCCTGCGGCGATCTTGGCCCGCAGCAGCGGAGTCGAAGTGGTCATTGTTGGGTCCCCCGCCCAGAAAGTGATTGTTGACGGGGACGTTAGCAGTGGTGCCAGCATGTTGACAACGCATCATCTGCGAATCGCCCAGATTGGCTACGCCCGCGGCTTAGGCCGGGTTGAGTTCCGCGCGGGTGTCGCCCTGCAGGTCGGCTGCGAGTGTCGAGAGCCCCCGCGAGATCGCGGCCGCATTGCGGCGCTGCCCACGCCCCACCCCTGGCAGGCTCTCCATGGCGACAATGATCTGCCTGGATGCCGTCTCTATACTGCTGATTTGGCGTTCTGACGCACCCGATGCGCTTTCGGTGAACGCCTCATTCGCCACGTGGGCCAGCGCGAGTGCCGCCGCCGCGAGGTCGAGGGCGCGGGCCGCGGCCCGATCGGCTGCTCCATCCTGGGAACGGAATTTGACAGACATGACCACCCCCTTGCTGGCGTCTGACCAGCGGAGTGTATCAAGTGTATTGGCTACACGTCTTTAGATCTTGATGGCGGCATGTAGTTCGGCCAGCTGTCGCACCGCGTCAACGAGGCTGTCCCGTCCGTCCTCATCCGCCAGGTCCCGAACCGCTGCCGACAGGGACTCCATCGAAATCTCCAACTGTTCACGAATGCGAGCGTTCTTCGCGCCCCGAGAGGGACCGGGCATCGCCGCGACAGCCTCGAACGCCACCTCGGCGAAGCGCACCACAGCTTCGGCACATAACACCAGCGCTTCGGTGGGGCCCACTTCGCCGTGGCTCATCGCTGCGTCCAGCTCGGCCTCGGACGCCCCGTACATCTGGGCAAGCATCGGCACAACCGATCGCGGAGGCCGATAACGGCCCGTCTCCCAACCCGACACGGCGGCCGGAGCCACCCCTAGTGCTTCGGCCACCGCGTGCTGGGTGTACCCCGCCACCATGCGAAACAGCTTCAAGGTCCACGCCTGACGCTCGGGCAGATCTAAATAGTCTTCGGGCGTGCCCCCTAGCACCTCAACGATCTTCACCAGAAGCTCTGTGGAGGGTGCACTGCGGCCACTGCGGACCGCGCCCAACGTCGTGCGATGAACCTCAAGCCGCGCGGCGAGCTCTTTCCACATCAGCCCGGTCTGTTCGGCGCGCAGGGTGAACTTGGCCGCTGAGAACACCTCCGCTGTCGAATCGGCCATCCCGAAACGGTAGCAAGGGCGACCCTGGCGCCTCTGTCCACAACGGTGCCACGGTCGGACCTATCGAGGATCACGACTGACTGGCCGGTCATGCACTCAGGGCCCCGGCCCCTGTTTCCGATGATCCGTCCGGCCCCAGCTGTGCCCGCGTCAGTAGAACTACGCCTGGATAAGAAAAAGGACGCGGACATCGCGTGCCTGCCCGCGTCGAGCCCGTCGCCGCTTTAGGCGTAGCGAATGGCCAGTTCAGGACCATTTTTACGTTGACTCCCCCTTATCTTAATGGTAGGCTATAACCATCCACTTAGAAAGGTAGGCGCGTTATGTCCACCCTCACCGTGTACACCAAGCCCAACTGCGTGCAGTGCACCGCGACGTTCAAGGCGCTCGACAAAGCGGGCATCACCTACGCGAAAATCGACATCAGCGTCGATGCCGAGGCCCGCGACTACGTGATGGCCCTGGGCTACCTGCAAGCCCCCGTCGTGGTGGCCGGCGATGAGCACTGGAGCGGCTTCCGACCTGACCGCATCAAGGCCGCCGGCAACCCTGCGGTATCCGCGCCCAATGCAACGGCACTGACCGCATGAGCACCCACCGCCACCGCCTCGTCAGCCCGTGCGCATGCGCCCCACGCTGACACCCGACCAACGCCACCTCCTGGCGTTCGTCGGTAGATCATCGGGCGGCGCGCTCCTGGATGCATTCCTCGAGGAACGCGCACTGCGATCCCTGCTGGCCCGCGCGGGTGGCGCCAGCGGACCGACCGCCCCCCATGGCGCACCCGACTGGATGACCAGCTACTGGACCGTTGGATCAAAGTTCATCAGCCCCGGCTCCGGCCTCCCGCGTATCACCGTCACCGCCACTCAAATTCAGAGACACGGCCAAGCTCTGCCAACCGCGCTGCGCCGCGAGATTGACGAGCTACGCACAGCCACTCGGGAAGAGCAGATGCGCACATGGCAGTGGTGCCGCTGCCCCTACGCCCGCACGGCCCGCAACGCCCACAGTGGACCGTGCCCCCGCTACCACCCCTCAGAAGACGAGGACCGCGAGCATTACCGCCGCACCAAAGAGCTGCGCGAGCAGACCGACGCCCTGCTGCGCCGCGTTCTCGACCTCGATGCCGGTGCTCAGCTCGACCTGTTCGACCAGCTGATCTAACCGCCAAACCCGCCCAAAGTGGATGGCCATCACCATCCACTATGTGGTAGGCTATAGCCATCACCCAATGTTGAGAGGACCACCCCCATGCTGACGATCACCGACCTCTACTGCGGCGCAGGAGGCTCCACCGCTGGCGCTGTGATGATCAACAACGTCGTCGCCACGGTCGCCAGTAACCACTGGGACAGGGCCATCGAAACCCACAGCGCCAATCACCCTGACACCGACCACATTCAGGCCGACCTCTCCCAGATCGACCCGCGCCTGTTCCCCACCACCGACCTGCTGTGGGCCAGCCCGAGCTGCACCAAACACAGCATCGCCCAAGGACGCAAACGTCAAGACGCCCAACCGGATCTGTTCGGCGAGATCCTCCCCGAGGCCGCCGCCGAGCGTTCCCGCGCCACCATGTGGGATGTCGTGCGCTTCTCCGAGTACCACATGTACCGCGCCGTGATCGTGGAGAACGTGGTCGACGTGGTGTTCTGGCCGCCGTTCCAGGCGTGGCGCATGGCAATGGAATCCATCGGCTACGTCGGCCAGATGGTCTACCTCAACAGCATGCATGCGCAGCTGCTCGGTCGCGGCGCCCCCCAGTCGCGAGACCGCTTTTATGCGATCTTCACTCGGGCCGGCGATCCCCGCCCCGACGTCAAGCGGATCGTGTCGCCCTACGCGGTGTGCCCCGACTGCGGACCCGTCCGCGCCGTCCAGAGCTTCAAGCGCACCGACCGCGCACCGTGGGGAAAGTACCGCGCCCAGTACGTCTACCGCTGCCCCAACGTCGCGTGCCGCAACCAGGTGATCGAGCCGACCTACCGCCCGGCCGCCGACATCATCGACTGGTCGCTGACCGGCACACGCATCGGTGAGCGCACCCGCCCCCTGGCCGACAAGACCATGGCCCGCATCGCCGCCGGAATCCAGCGCTACTGGCAGCCCATGCTGGTACCCGTCGAGGGTCGCGACCGCAAGAACGCCGCCCCGGTCGACCAGCCCACACGGACCATGACCACGCGCAGCGAGACCGCGCTGTTGGTCCCGACCGGAGGCACCTGGCGCAACGAAGCTGTCGCGGTCGATCAACCCATCGCCACCCGAACCACCCGCGAGAACGACGGCATCGCCTTCGCGCCCTTCATCGCCGAACTCCGCGGCGGCTCCAGCGATGCCCGCTGCACCACCGAAGCGCTCTCCACGGTCACCGCATCCGGCAACCACCACGGCCTGGTCTACGCCCCCGTCACACGCGGCGACGTGTTCCACGGACGATGGAACCCCACCGAGCCCCGACCCCTGATCACGAGCTACTACGGCAACGGCGGCAGCACCCCTGCCGACGACGCCCTGCCCACCGTCACCACCGTCGAGCGCCACAGCCTGATCACCCGCGGACCCGCCCCCGCACCGCCACAGCACATCGACATCAACGACGTGTTCTTCCGGATGCTGGAGCCCCGCGAAATCACCGCCGCGATGGACTTCCCCACCGACTACCGCATGCTCGGCACCCGACGTGAGCAAGTCCGCCTGGCAGGCAACGCCGTCACCCCACCGGCCGCCCGCGATCTCGTCGGACTCGTCGTGGAAACGCTGACCGGCGAACCCGCCACCGTCACCACCTGACAGGCCCGCACTGCTGGGAGAACGCGCCGTCTCCCGGCAGTGCATCACCCGGCCCCGCCCCGACCCCGACCCCGACCCCGATCGAAAGGAGTGTTCCGATGACCGAACACCACGCCGCCGCCCCTGGGCGCCCCATCGGCCTCCCGCTGACCGCCGCCCGCATCCACGCCTACCGACGTGACGGGATCACCCCCACCCATCATCAGCAGCGGCCTGAGGCCCACAACCCCTTCTACGCAACCGAACTGGGGGACGTGAACCTGTGGACGCCCAGTGGACCCCGCCTGATCGCCTACAGCACCGACTTCGATCCGCTCGACCCTCACGCCCGCGCCCGCGACATCGCCGCCCGCCTCAACCACCACCTGGCGAGCCTTCGCTGACCTCCGCGACCCCGCGCGAACAGAGCACACAGCGGCGGGCTTCACTGCGCCCCGTGCGCGACGGCGTGGTACCCGTTGGCCGCGCGCCTGCGGCGCGGTTGCCCGCCTCGCGGCGGACAGATCCGTAGCCCCTCACCTTCACACCGTCAGCAGGGGGCGCAGCCTAATCGGCCGGGGGCCCCGACCGGTCAACCCACACCAACGCCGACCTACACAGGCCGAGTGACCTTTTCGGCCCTACCAAGCTCGCTGCCGCTCGCAGGCCGAAAACCCTGCTCCACCCGTCGCCGGCTCTTCGGGGTTGACCGCCCACCCTCAACCGATTGACCGCACCCCAGCGCCGACCGGCGCACCACCACGTCACACCACGAAACGGAGAACCATCATGACCATCCCCACCACCACCGCAGCACTGGCCTACGCCCGCGCCGACATCCACGCCGCCGTCGCCGCCGCCGACGATCCCCACCGCCGCCGCCAATACGCCCTCTCGGCCCGTGACTACGCCGTCACCGTCCTCCTGGCCAACGACGCCACCGCCGACCAGACCCGCCACGCCGACTACTACCTCACCGACGCCGAGGCCTTCATCGCCACCACCGCCGACCACTAGGCCAGTCCCACGCCACCGCCTGCGGGACCGCCTACCCAGGGCCGGTCCCGCAGGCCATCGCGCGGGAGTACGACCCTCCGCGGCTCACCACAGACGAGGCTGGCCGCCCAACAGCGCCGCCTCCACCGCTGCGCCATCCCAGCCAGAACGCACCGCCGCACGCAAAGCCAGCGCCTGCTCCCGCCGCGCCTTCACCCCCGCCTGGCGCGCGATCACCGCAGGCGATCCCCCGCCGCGCCGCGCCCGCGCCATTCTCTCCATGTTCTCCCGCTGCGTCCCACCGACCACATGAGGCCGAACCCCACCGCGCAACTCCACGGCAGTGATCACTCGAACACACATCGGCACATCACACTCGTGCAGCGCCCGCACGTACCCATCGAGTGCCGCACCGCCTGCAGCCACTGCAAGGGCATACCGCGGTGGCCGCACCATGCGCAGCCTGCCGTCGCGGCGAATCGCGAAGGCTGGCAAACGGCACATATCGGGAGGCTGCACTATTCCGGCATCCACGGCGCCTTCTCTGCGGAAACACCCTCCAGGACTCAGCTGCTTGTAATGCCTTGTCACGCTACGACTTCGACCTTGCGAGTGAGTAGAGCGTCGAGCAGTGCGGCCCGCACATCCCGAAGTCGGCTTACCTCAGCTTTGAGGCTGGCGACCGCCGTGGTAAGCGGTTCCAGCTCATCGACGATGGCCCGTTGGTCGTCGATGCTCGGCAGCCTGATCCGCATGGCCTTGGCTCTGGTGGCTCCTATGTGCAGGATGTTTACGCCGGGCGGGCAACTGTTGCGGAACGCGCCAGATTCGTAAGCCCACAGGCACCAGTGTCTGACGAATTCCGGCGTGGTTACGTTCTTAATTGCGCGGTATCTCAGGAGAGTGTTCTGGAAACATACCGCTCCTTCGATCTCTCCGTTCCAAGCGGCGGGCATGCCAACCGCGTCAGCACCTGCGCTGCCTTCGGACACTAAGACGTCGCCGACTTCGAGCGACAGTCGCGCGCGCTCGTTTTCGTTGAAGTCCATCTCCATCACGTCGTCGAGGCGCAGCTCGTCGTGTCCGATATTTGCTGAACGCAAGTACTTGGTCATCGATGGCCCCGTGGCGCGTTCTGGGGAGCGCTGACGGCCGAGCCGGATTTCGAAGGCTTTCTCTGCCATCACTTGAGAGTGCCTGGGGTCGTTGGTGAGCACCTCGCGGCGCATGACGAGCAGCGCGGCGAGGCAATTGGCTTCGCGCTCGGTAGCTGCGAGCGCGTCATCGACTGCGGCGACGGTTTCGACGATCCTGGACTGGGTTCCGGGTGGTGGCAGGATCGCGGGTAAGTCCAGAAAGTCTGGAATCCTGAGGCGGTTGCGACTGACAGCCGTGGCTCCGTCTGACTTCATCAGCGCTTCCTGGGCGAACGACGGCGATGAGCAGTACAGCGCGAGGTACTCGGGGGTCGCGAGCTCGCGGTCGACGTCGAACTGGGGGAACTCGTTAGAGGCGATGAGGTGGGCGAACTCGTCGGTGACGACTCCAAACGATTGCTTCCATGCGAATAGCTTGCTGTAGACCACGGTCCCCGGCTTCAGCTGGTAGTAAGACTCCCCTTTAATGTCAGAGCGTCTCCCCGGTTTGGCGAACAGCCCTAGGCCGTACCAACGAATCCCAAGAGTGCTGACCTGGTCCTGGGGAGCGTGGACTGCTCGCGGCGGCTTGTAGAGCCTCAGGACCGCGCGCATGGGTTTCGTTGTCCAGCCGCTTTCACGCATCAAAGCCCCCGATACCTGCGCGGGTGAGCACCTCGGACATCTTCACGACAGCCTCTTCGCGCAGCGTACGGGCCTCCTGGTAGTCGGCGACTGCGGTCTCCCAGTCGTGCTCCTCAGACTTGGGCCAGGGATTCGGCCTAACCCCGCGGCAATTGAGTTGGCCCGCCGCGTCATAGATAAGCGAACGCCAAGATCTGGCAGCCTCGTCCTCGGAACGGTCGCGGATCGCCCGTTCTGCGGTCTCAGCGATGCCCGTCCATCGTCCGGTGTCACGTCGGCCGGCACCTGACCGGACTTGGTGACCGTCGTCCTCCATATCCATGAAGGTGACCAGAGAGTCAGGGGCATGGCCGTTGCTGGTCTTGGTGAACCCAAAGATCGAGGTCTTCACCCCGCGCTGCTGCTCGAAGAACAGCTGCTGCGGCATGTCGATGACGAAGTCCAGCCTTGCTCGGGTCAGGATCTCGCTGGCAGCCTTTGTGTCTTTCGAGAGGGTGTTGACGGGCATGATGATGATGAGCCGGCCGCCTTCCTCAAGATACTCAATCGCCGACATCGTGAACTTGATCGGATTATCGGTCTCGTATGGGGGATTGATGATGCATTTCGAAGGGCCAAGTCCGTTGATGTAGTCCCGGAAGTCCTCATCGGCGTCGGCAATATGGAAGGTCTTGCCACGGGTCACCAATGAGTCACGGAATATCAGGTTGGATCGCCCATCTCCGTGCAGAAACATGTTGCTGCACGCGAGTGCGAATAGCACGGCATCGACTTCGATACCCACAAGTTGAGTGTTGTGGATTTTGTCGATACGCCTCTTCGACCCGCCCGCCTTGGCGACCAATTGCTCCATTGCCTCCATGAGGAAGCCGCCTGAGCCCATGCACGTGTCGAGGACCACGTCGTCGCGGCCAAGTTCGGCGAGGTCCACCATGAGCTTCTTGATGTGGTCGGGGGTGAGGATGATGTTTTTGTTGTCCATTTTCCCTGCACGGGACAGGAAGATCTTGTACGCACGCCCGAGAAGGTCGTGTTTGGTCGACTCCTTCGAAGGCTGGTGCACGCGATCGTCGATGTCGGTAATGATCTGCTTGTACTCAGGAAGTGGAATGTCGATCGTCTTGACGAAAGCAAAGCGATCCTCCCAGTCGATTAGTTTGGACTCGGAGTTCACCTTCCTTATGAGTTGGCGAGTGACTGCCTGGACGATCTCGTCGTTGAGGTAGCGGGCCCTGACCATGCGGGGGTCGTCGGGCGCCACCTGTGACTTGTACACGCTGCGGAACTTGGAGTCGTCGAGCGCGATCATCAACGCCGAAAAGAACAGGGATCTGTCCGTGTCGCGGACACGCGAGTCCTTATGGAAGCGCTCATTGAGGTTCACCAAGAAGCGGCGTAGCTCGGCGTCTGATAGCGGATCACCATGGGCCAAGACGTTGTAGTGGCGGGTCAGGGTTTTTAGGTCAATCAGCCCCCGCAGCCCCTCGATCTCCTCAGTGAGATCGGTGTCACCCTTGCGGAAGAAGTAGGTGGCCTTTAGGGATCGTTTCGTCTGGCCGGAGACGGCGATCCCAATGATATCGGCGTGCGGGACAGCGTTGTCGGCCATGTAGTTTCGAACGTCGACTTCCGCCGCGCCGTGATTGGTCTTCGGACCGGGATCACCGGACTTGGCCTCGACGACAATGAGCCAGCCCCCCTCCATCTCCTTGAAGAAGTCCGGGTACCCGGAGTCGGTCGACCCGTCGCGTTTGGAATGGAATCCGAAGTCCTTGGGGATGTCGCGCTTCTCGACGAACGTCTCGGCTCCGTGGAAACCTCGAAACAGGTTCTCTGTCTTACTCTCGGCCATCCACTGCCCCTTCTGATGCTTAACCCAGCGGCGTGCTCGGTGCCGTCCCCGCTCGATCGGTGACAATATCGGTCGACCGCGGGCTCAGCTGGTAGCCGGTGCTCGATGCTCCCAGATCGCGACGTTCTGGTGGTTCCTGAGGGCCGTTCGCCGCCGCTCTGAGACAGCACGGGCCAGAGGACAAAACTGACCTTAAATGCGTCTCGTCGATCGATCTCCGATAGCTCTTCCAGTTCGGGGCCATCGAGGAGGACGGCGTTGGGGAGCCCGCGGAGGGGTGGCGGGCCGCCCATGATGGCCCACTTCTCCGTGCGCCGCCTCGCCCACCAGCTCTGTAGCGGCGACAGTAGCTCTGAGGTTCGGCGGCGGCCTACGCACACCACGGACCGATCATGGTGGCGGTGCCGCGATCCGGGCGGCGATGTATTCGGCGCTGTCGCGGGCGGCGAGTGCAGTCCATCGGGTGGCTGTGGCGATTGATAGGCCGAGGAGCTCGGCGAGGACGGGGGCCGGTAGGTCGGCGGCGAGTGCGTTGAGTGCGCCGCCCCGCCCCGGGCGCACGTAGATGCCGATCTTGTTGGTCAGCGCAGTCGCGAGTCGGCCGGCGGAGATGTGGCTGCCGGGCCGGGCGCCCGGGAACAACCACGCCGAAGCCTCTGGTCGAGCGCTTGGCTGTCGGCTGGCGCTGAGGTTGGCCAACTCGATGGTCAGCGTGGCAAGTAGGGGCGGCAGGAGGACGGGCTGATCCCGTAGGGCCAAATAGGTGTCGGCGTCGCTGGTAGTGATGCGGTCGACGGTGAGTTCGACGATGCGGGTCGGGATTTGCCCGTAAAGAAGGACAAGCGCGCCCGCCACCCGCAGGTGCAGCGCGAGGTTGTCATCGCGCAGGCACCGGCGCAGTAGAGTCCAGCGGTCGTCGTCACCGAGGACGTGTTCGGCGAGTCCCTCCCGGCCCAGCCAGTGCACGTGCAAAGCGGCACTCAACCCGCGGGCGTGGGTCCACTTGAGGAAGTCCCGAAGCCGGCGGCGCGTGCTGGTCCCCGATTCGATCCACGTTTCGACGTCGTGCTGGGTGGCCTCGGCAAGGGTGCGGTCGTTGTCGCGGAGCCAGGCCAAGAAGTGCGCGGCGGTCTCGATGCGCGTCCTGACGTACTTCGGCGTGTTCGCGGTAGCACCGTGCCGTGCTGCGCGGCGTCTGGTCCGCGGTAGCACCGACCACTGAGCGTACGTACGCAGCGTCTGAAGTTCCTCGCGGGGCACGGTGATGAGGAAGGTACGCAGCCATGCGTCCAGGGAGTCCAGGTCGTTGTCTCGGGGCTCGATTACCCCTGTGTGCTCGAGGACTACTCGGAGGTGGCTCACCGGATTGCCCGGGGGAAGTTTGTCGAGCACCTCGTGGGAAAGTGGACGCTGCGCGGCGATGAGCTCACCGAGTATCCGCATCCATTCTGTACCGCGAATGACTTCGAGGGTTTGTTCCGGTGTGTTGTCGACGACCAGATAGTGCCAGAGCCCCTGAAGTTGATCGTCGATCTGACCGTCGGGGCCGGTTAACGTGTCGGTGACCCGTGCCTTCGCGGTGCAGGCCAAACACTGTGTGCCGCCGAGGAGTAGGTCCACTCGGCCGCAGTCATGACACGTCCAGTTGCGCCCGTCGCCGGAGCAGAGTCCACACACCCCGGCTCCGCTGTCGCCAACTCCGACGAGGGGGCGGACATGCCCGCATACGGTGCAGGGCCGCGGATGTCGTCGCAGCTGCCGCACGCACGGTCCGCAGACCCCTCCCAACGGCAGCACCGCCGCGATGGCCTTCGTGTGTTCGCAGATCGCGCACTGTCGGGGTCGGCGCGGTCCGGCCCGGCAGGTCGAGCAGACCGGCTGGCCGGAGGCACTTCCTCCAGTGCAGGGTCTGAGGCGACCGCACCCACTACACGTCGCGGTCGGCGGTACCCAACAGCGATAGCAGATCCAGGTGCCGGCGGCCCGATTAGCCACACGGGCGTGGTCCGTGACGCGGCCGCACTGATGGCACTGGTGCGTACGGCCACGTCGGTAACAGCGGGGGCAGATGGCCCCTTCGTTGGTGAGCGCGTGGGTGCGTTGATTCTCCCGGCCGCAGGACGAGCAGGTGACTAGCTTGCGCGGTCCACAGGTCTGACAGAACGGTTTCCCGTCGACCCGATAGGCGACCCGTGCCATGGTGCCGCATCGGGTGCACGCGGTGTTGCGTGATGGATCATGACGATCGCAGCGGACACACACGATGCCTGCGCCGTCACGGCGGGCTGGTGAGCCAAGTTCACCGCAGCGCACGCAGACCTTGAGATGAGATTTGCGGTAACAGCTTCCGCAGATGCTCGCACCGTCGCGGCGGTAGGGCAATCGTTTCTGCGCTCCGCAGCCGTGGCACCGGACGGGTTGCACGGCGGGATATTCGGTGGCCAACACATCCAGCAAGGCGCGCAGTGCGGCCGGCCCAGTGGCTGATCCGGAGGTTAACGCGTCCGGGTGCGACTTCAGGTGCCGCAGCAGACCCGTTGCGTGCGCCGCCGTCAGGTTCAAGCTGTCCACGTGGGCGGTCAATCGGGCGCGGCTGGCACCAGGCAGTCGATCAGCCAAAAGGGCCGTGATCTGATCAGAGCTTTTACCGCCGTTTGGTGTCACCTGCTGGGGTCACGATCCTGGTGGGCGCCGGATGATGGTGCGGCGCACCGGCGGCGCGGTCACTGGTGTCTCCCCCACCGTCTTGGGGACCTGTGTGCTGGCAGCGGTGATCTCGATGAGTTCCTCGACGCCGACGTCGAGGATGTCGCACAACGCCGCCAGCGTGTCGAGGCTTAGGCGTTGTGGCACGGTAGTGACGAGGCGGAAGACTTGCTCGCGGGAGAGGTGGATGCCCCGCTCGGCCAGCAGCGGCACCAGGTCGGTGGTCGCATACATCTCGCGGGTTGCCATGAGTTGGCGCAGCTTCCACTGATAGGTCATTTTCCTCACGCATCGTCCCCTTCCCAGAGCGCGGAGTGTCGACTCAGCGATCGGCGGAGCATCCGGTTGCGGTACTCGTCTGAAACGCCGGTGTAGATCGCGGTCGTGGCGGCGAAGGTGTGCCCGACCTGAGTGGAGACGAACTTCTCCGGATAGTCGAATTCGATGAGGTGGGTGATATAGGAATGGCGCAGGCAATGCAGATCCAATGTCGGCTGCAGTCCTGCGGCATCACGCGCAGTGGTGAACGCCTCGTTGATGCGTCGCAGCGAGATACGGCTAGCGCGTTCGGTGACCCATAATGCGGGATGCGCGCCGATGCCGAAAGCTGGTCGAATCTCATCGCGCCACTGCTCCAGTACCGGGACGATCCAGTCCATCTCCGGGACCGTCAGCACGGTGCGCCGCTTGGGTGCACTCCCCCGCGATGACTTGCCCCACCGCACGAACACTGCGCCGTGGCGTCCGAACGAGGGAACCTTCGGGTTGTGCCGCATGTCCGCGAGATCCAGACCCCACGCCTCGCGGCGACGCAGGCCGAACGCGTAGATCGTCTTGATCAGAGCAGCATCTCGCATGGCTGCCAAGCCGCCCTTTCGTCCGTTGGCCCGGATCTGTTCGACGCGCCCGTCGGCTGCGTCGAATAGGGCTTGGATTTCGTCGTAGGTCAGTGGACGTCGACGCGGATCTCCTTCGTAGTCGGTGACGTGCACGATGGTGTTCCACTCGTGGAGCAACTGGGTGGGCGCCACCCCGAAGCGCTGCACGCATTCTGCGGTCCAGCCATAGCGGGGATCAGTCACGTACTGGAGGAACATTCGCAGCGTGGTCTCGTACAGCCGCGCGGTCGACACCACGATCGGCACGGGGCGGTGGCGGCAACTGTCGATGAACGCCTCGACGTCGGAGCACTGCCACTGCCATGGGTACTCGTTGACGAACTCCGCGACACGACGCGCCAACTGAAGACGCGACGCAATCGTCGAGTGCTTGAGAAATCGCGTTCGCTGCTGCAACGCCCAACCCTCCAGCATGGCTTCGAACACCGCGGTCTCCGGGTCCAGATGGGTCACCGCTGGCACCAACACGAGGTGCGCAGCACCCGCCAAATCAGACCCTTCAACCACGTTGCATAGAATGCATCATTAGTACGTCAAATGCAACACCTGTTTCCGCGCTTCAATCTCGTAGTAGTCGTGGACAATAGACAGTGGTACGGCCAAAGTTGTTGCTACTTCACAGTTAGCAGGAAGTTGCCTTAAGTCGAACCGGATGCAACTCCGCTCGGTTCCGACCGTAACCGTCATCGCCAATCGCACCGGTCCAAAGCCAGCAGTCCTGGCGACCCGGACCCGCGACCACGCGGCTGAAAAACCTTGCCACCTCTGCCATGTCGCGTTCCGGATCAACCGCCAACTCCCGCGCCAGCGCGCCCACCCGTCAGACCTCGCTACGCGCTCAAGCTCGCGGCCGCGCCTACCGCCAGCTCCTCAGCATCGGCCGCCTCACCCTCGCC
Source organism: Mycobacterium sp. smrl_JER01 (assembly GCF_048513595.2). NCBI lineage: Bacteria > Bacillati > Actinomycetota > Actinomycetes > Mycobacteriales > Mycobacteriaceae > Mycobacterium > Mycobacterium sp. smrl_JER01. The sequence goes on from NZ_JBLXXK020000005.1 coordinate 45,937, forward strand.
CAGCGCTCCACCAGCACTGCCTGCGGCCACTCCACTGGCCGACACCTCCGCGGCATCCTCAGCGCCGGCTCCCCCGTCCTGCATGGACCCATCCTGCCCTGCCTGCGCCCCGGCCGGGGCCGACGCCACCTCAGCGCCATCCTGCGAGCCGACCGCCAGCTTGCCCAAGTCGCGCACCCGGTTCTGGCTCTGCCCCGTCTGGCTCGCAATGGCCGCCACCGTCTCACCCTGCCCCCGTAGCCGCATCACAGCCTCACCGGCCGCCCGCTCACACCGCGCCGTTTCCTCCCGCGCCGCCTCGGTCAACTTGGCGATCCGTTCCTCGGTCTCCTGTTCAATCCGCTCGACACGCTCGGCGGCCTTCGTGCGCGCCGCCGCCACCTGCTCTTCGAGCTTCATCCCCACCGCCGCCGCACGGTCCACTTCGGCGAGAAACTCCGACAGACCGTCGACAATGGCCGCCTCGCGCGCCTCCCGCGCGGCCTTCTCGGCGCGCCGCGCCTCCAGAACCCGCTGCTTCACTGCATGTTTCGTCGTTGCTTTAGCCATGTTTCCGGATGCTAGCCATCCCTTACGACGCAATCACGCTTCCTTTCCTCCCCCGCCAACCCACTCACCCCTGATTTCACCCTCACCACCGTCTCACCCCTGTTGACCTGCATCGTTGCTTTCCAGCCTGGTTTGGTCCCACACACCTCTTGCACTTAGGTCACGGTTTGGTCACGGCCCGTTCGGGGGTGGGCGGAAAGCGGCCTTGGTTTCGTCGTGAGAAATCGGTGCGCTGGGCAGGTGAATGCGGGCATCCACAAGCTCACTGCTGGCTCCGGGTACTTGTACCTGGTGCGGCAGGTGGCTGCCCACGACCGCACTCATGGCCCGGAATCGTTGGGCGACTACTACTCCTCCAAGGGCGAGACACCGGGCCGCTGGGGCGGACGCGGACTGGCCGGACTGTCGGCCGGATCGCAGAACTGGACTCGCACCGACGCCGGGGACCGCCTGTGGTCAGTGGCCGAAGGCTCCGAGGTCACCGAGGACCAGATGAAGGCCCTGTTCGGGCTGGGGGTGCACCCGAACGCCTCAGCGCTGACCAAGCAGCTCATTGCCCAAGGGGCACGCAAAAACTCAGCGTTGACCGCGACCACCCTCGGTCGCCCGTTCCGGGTCAACGCCGGCGAAACCGAGCTGCAGCAGCGCCTCGCTGAGGCGTATCGGGATCACAACTTGTCCATCGGTGCGCACTGGAACGCCGCCATTGACGAGTCGGTACGGGCGCAGATGCGCACCGACATCGCCACCGAAATGTTCGAAGAACAGCACCGCCGCGCACCCCTGGACGAGCGCGAACTGACCGGCTTCATCGCCCGCGGCACCCGCGACCAAACCACCTCGGTCGCCGGCTATGACATGACCTTCACTCCGGTCAAAAGCGTGTCCGCGTTGTACGCGCTGTGCCCGGAACCGATCGCCAAGCAGATCGAGGAATGCCACAGCAAGGCCGTCCAGGACGCCCTGGACTTCCTGCAAGATCAGGCCGCCTACACCCGCATCGGCGCCCAAGGAATCGCACAAGTCGACACCGAAGGCTTCATCACCGCCGAATTTCTCCACCGAGATACCCGCGCCTCGGACCCCGGCCTGCACACCCACGTCGCGATCTCCAACAAGGTCCGCGCCCGCGGCACCGACGGCATCCCCCGCTGGTACGCCCTCGATGGCCGACCGCTCTACGCGTCCACCGTCGCGGCATCCGAGCTGTACAACTCACGGCTGGAGGCCTACCTGGGCGACGAGCTGGGGATGCGGTTCGCCGCCCGCGGCGATGCCCGCGAAGGCAAACGCGAGGTCCGTGAAGTCGTCGGCGTCAGCCGCGAACTCAACGAACTGTGGTCCTCACGCCGCGCCGCGATCGACGCCGAGTATGCGGTGCTGGCCAAGAAATTTCAGGCCGCCCACGGCCGCGAGCCGACCACCCCGGAGTCGATCGCGATGTTCCAACAAGCCACCCTGGCCACCCGCGACGCCAAACACGAACCCCGCTCGCTGGCCGAGCAACGCGCAGAATGGCGCGCCCAAGCCGTCGGCCTGTTGGGCAGCGACGAAGCGGTCAACGCGATGATCGCGCGCTCCTTGGCCGGGCGCACCACGACACCGGCCGAGGTCACCGCGGGGTGGATCAACGCCCGCGCCGCCCAGGTCATCGCCACCGTCTCCGCAGCGCGGTCCACCTGGAACCGCACCCATGTGTTGGCCGAGGCGTTGCGGGTGGTCCGCGTGACCGGGCACGCCGGGATCGACGGCATCGCCGAACTCATCACCGACGCCGCCCTGGCCGAACCACGCAGCATCCGGCACGCATCCAGCCCTGATACCGACCTCGGTGAGCCCGCGCGATTGCGCCGCCGCGACGGGACCAGCGTGTATCGCCAGGTCGGATCGCAGACCTACACCAGCCCCGAAATCCTCGCCGCTGAGCGGCAGATCCTGGCCGCCGCCGAGCTGCGCGACGGCCGCACCGTGCCCGCCGCCGATGTCGAAATCGAGCTACTCGCCCAGGCCGCGCACCGACGCGAACTCAACGCCGGTCAAGCCCAACTGGTCCGCGAAATGGCGTGCCGCGGGCAGCGCGTAATGCTCGCACTCGCCCCGGCCGGGTCGGGGAAAACCACCGCCATGGCCGCCCTTGCCCGGTCCTGGGAAGGCGCCGGGGGCACCGTCATCGGCTTGTCTCCCAGCGCCAGTGCCGCGCAATTGTTGCGCGAAGAAATCGACGTCGAAGTCGGTGACACCCTCGATAAGTTCAACTGGCTCACCGACAATCCCGACATCTCCCCCGGCGATCCGGCCCGGCAGTGGTACGACGCGATCGATGAGAACACGTTGATCATCGTGGACGAAGCCGGCAAGGCCGGCACGTTGGCGTTGGCCTCAATGATCGCGGTCGCCTTAGCCAAGGGCGCCAGCGTGCGCCTGGTCGGAGATGACAAACAGCTGTCCTCAATCAGCGCCGGAGGTGTGCTGCGCGACCTGGCCCACCGCCACGGTGCGATCACCTTGTCCCAGGTGATGCGGTTCGCCTCGGCAGCTGAGGCCCAAGCCGGACTGGCGCTGCGCGACGGCGACCCGGCCGGGATCGCGTTCTATCTCGATGAGCAGCGCGTGCATGTCGGCACCCAAGCCGCGGCCTCCGATATGGCGTTCGAGGCATGGCAATCCGACATTGCCGCCGATAAGCACTCGCTGCTGCTGGCACCGACCCACGATCTGGTGTCCGAACTCAACGACCGCGCCCGGCTGCACCGACTTACTGAACTCGGTGGCCACGCCCCCGGCATCGAAGCGGTGTTGATGGCCGGTGCCCGCGCCAGCGTCGGGGACCTCGTGTTCACCAAGAAAAACGATCGCACCCTGGCCCTTGGCGCAACGGATTTCGTGCGCAACGGCTACCGGTGGGAAGTCACCGAGGTCGACCCGGATGGCTCGATCACCGTCGTGCACTTGGAGTCGAACGCGCATCTGCGGCTGCCCGCCGAGTACGTACGCTCCCACGTCACGCTGGGCTACGCCCGCACCATCGACGCCACCCAAGGAGCGACCGCTCGCTACCGCTGCCACACCGTGGGCTCCGATCAACTCACCCGCCAACAGGTCTACACCGCGCTGACCCGCGGTGTGCACGGCAACCACATCTACTTCTCCACCGCCGAGCACGACCCCCACCGCGTGCTGTCGCCGAAAGCCACCCACCCCGACACCGCGGTGGACGTGTTGACCCGTGCCCTGGCCCGCGACGCCGCGCAAGTCTCGGCCACCAGCGCCGCCCGCGCCGCCGCCGACCCGGCTTCCCGACTGGCCGCAGCCACCCAGATGTACGCCCACGCCGTCGGCACCGCCGCCGAATCACGCCTGAGCCCCGCCCAGCACGCCGAGCTGGATTCCCACGCTGAAAAACTCGTCCCAGGGCTGACCACCGCCACCGCCTGGCCGGTGCTACGCCAACACCTGGCGTTGATCGCCGCCGCCGGAATCCACCCCCTCAAACGGCTCGACAAAGTGGTCGCCGCCGGCGGATTCGACAATGCCGCCGACCCGGCCGCGGTCATCGACTGGCGCCTCGATCCGACCGGTGCGCACTCCGGTGGCGCCGGACCGCTGCCCTGGCTGCCCGCCATCCCCGACCGCCTCGCCGCCGACCCGCAGTGGAACACCTACCTGTCCGCCCGGGCGCAACGGGTCACCGACCTGGCCGCCGAGGTCGCCGCCACCGCACGGCAATGGAGCGCAGCGACCGCGCCGCGATGGGCACGACCACTGGTCGGGACAGACCTCGAACTGGCTGCCGAGCTGGCCGTGTATCGCGCCGCGACCGCCGTCGAGGACAACGACACCCGCATCGCCGGAGCCGAGCAGTACCCCGCCCGCACCCGCGCCGCCCAACGCCGCCTGGAACATCAGGCCGCCGAACTCATCGGCACCGACGCCACCACCAACCGCTACGACACCCTCATCGACTCCATCAACCCGCACATCCGTCAGGACCCTTACTGGCCGCAACTGGCGCATCACCTGTCCGCCGCCGCACGCACTGGAGTCAACATCACCCAGCTCGTGCGCACAGTCGCCGCCGACCGCCCACTGCCCGACGAACTGCCCGCCGCCGCGCTGTGGTGGCGACTGTGCGGCACCCTCACACCAGCGGCGCTGGAGACCGCCAACGGTGGGTTGCGCCCGGACTGGCTGCCCGATCTGCACACCGTGTTCGGCACCGAACTGGCCGAAACGATCGCCGCCGATCCCGCATTCCCCGCACTGGTGTCCGCGATCGGCAACGCCGACCCCGACCAGTGGACGCCGCGCGATCTGCTGCACGTGGCCGCCGAACACCTCTATGACGCCGACGCCCACCTGACGCATCACCTACGGCCCGACGAGTACGCCCGACTGCTCACCTACTCCATCGAGGTGTTCACCACCGCCGACCCCTACGACCACGACATCCCGCTGCCCGACACCGCGCCCCTGACACCGGAAGAACACGAAGAACTCACCCATCTACACCCCGACATCGAGAACACACCACCGGGGCGCCAGCACTCTCACGACGACGTATTGGCCGACCCCAACAACCTTGCCGCCGCACTCGGACTAGACGACTACGACCTCACCGAGCCCACCGCCCCCGACGAGCAACTTCCCCCACCCGAGCACGCTGAGGACTACTTCGACCCCGATACGGGGATCGACTTCGACAGCCTGAGCACCGTGCGGCCTAGCCCCGCCGCTGCGCTGGCCGCCCACCGCGCCGACGTCCACGCGTTGCGAGACCGCTACGCCGCCGCAGACACCGACCTACGTGCACTCGCTGCACAAGTGACCGCCGGCGGCGGACCCCACGTCTTGGCCGCCACCGACGAACTGCGGCGCATGCGCGCCGCGGCCGACGCCGACCGGCCTTTCCTGGCCCGCGTCGAAGCCGTGCTCGACCAATGGCATCACGCCGAAACCACTTATGCCGAAGCCCTCGAACTCATCAACCACGCCCGCACCGAACTCGACACTCTGCGCGCCGACCCGGATGCCGACCCGCTCGATATCGCCTCGGCCACCCAGAATCTGAACTTCCTGACCAGCTACCAGCTGCCCCCAACCAGCCCCGCAGAACAGTTCCACGCGGTATTCCAAGAAGCGACGGCCGCCCGCGCCGCCGCGGCCGGCGGCAGCGAGCACATCGTCACCCACGCCGATGCCGACGCGCTGCTGCGCCGATGCCGCGCCGACGATGACACACTGCTGGCCCGACATCGCGCCGACCGCGCGGCGCTGCGCGACCAGCTGCACCGCGCCGAGCTCGCCGCAGCACAGGCATTCGCGCGTGCACAGCGCAGCACCGCCGAACACATCACCGAGCTGCTGCCCCGCATCGACACCGAACTTCGGGTGCTCGACGCTGCCGGCCAACACGCCTTCCAAGAGCGACTGCCGATCAGCGAACACCCCGACATCGACACCGACCGCCTACGGCGGCTTACCGATGCGCCGTTCGTGCTGACCGCCGCGCACGCCTCCGATCGCGCCGCGCTTCTGCCCATGATGAAACACCTTGAACGCGCCGCCCACGACGCCGGCCGCCCGCTGATCTGGGCCGCGCCCGCCACCATCTGTGACAATCCGGACCTGTCCCCGATCGCCAACACAGTCATCGACGCCGACACCCTGGACCTGCACGACAGCGCACCGGGCACCATCGTCGTCATCGACCGTGCCGAACACCTGCCCCCCGAAACGATCGCTAACCTCACCGAGACCGCGGCAACCGCCCACGCCCGAATCATCCTGCTCGACACCAACACCGCCACCTGGCCACCACCACCGGCAGCGCCACTACTGAAACTGCTGCACACCGAACTGCGGTGGTCGCCAGTGCTCACCGCCGCCACCGGCCGCATCAACCACTACGACGCCAGCCCCGACAGCAACGCTGCCCTCACCCAAGCCGCCGGACTACACCCCGACCACCACACACCCGCCATCACCACCGCCCTGCAACGCCACCGAAAAGCCCAGCAGCGCAACACCACCGCCCATGATCTCCACACCCGCATGTGGAACGCCGCTCACCGTGACGAGGGATTCAGCCGAGGTGGGTAGGAACCTGTGAACACGCAGCTCGACGTCGTGAACGTCCCCGGCTGCTACTGCGGAATCACCGCGCCGCGATACGGCTGGTCCAGGCCGTACCGTCCCACCAGCGCCAGTAGCGCGGATTGTGCGGATCGACGTGCCATCCCGCAGGCGGCAGCGCCGCCGCAAGGGTGTCGGTCTCCACACTGAACGCAGTGAGAGGACGGTTCGGTTCACCATCAGCCCGGATCGGGTTACGTTGGTCTACGGCGCGGTACAGGTCGACCGTCTCGTCGGGAGTGAACCGCGTCGCTTGACTGATATCGGGGGTGGTCACCAGATGGAATACCGGCATGGGTTTACCTGTCACTGGCTTACGCCTTATCTGTAGCAAATCGAGGGGAGACGCACATTGCGCCAGTTTCCGACCATTTGCACATGGGTAGGCGGCGTCCCGTTTCCGCGCAGCTCTTTTTACATGTGCACGACGACGAAGTAATCGAACGCGTTAGGAGAAGCGATATGGCTGATCGGTGCACAACGTGCGGCGAAGCAATCCCGGAGGGCGAAGCTGAGTTTGACCTTGATGGAGGTCGAATTGGACTTCCGCATCATCCCGTCTGCTTATCGATGCCCAAGTCTCTGAAAGCCAGGCTGTCTCGATGCCCGGCATGCGGCCATATGGAGGGCTCCCACATGAATGTGACGGCCTTCGATGAGACGACCTGGAAAGTCCGCGCGGTACACGCGGAGTGTCACTGCGGATGCCGGTACTACCTAGTTCCGCACGGCGTCGGCTGATGAGCGTGCACGTCGGTTACACCGTTACGGATAACACCGTTCCTAACAGTCATTCAGGGGCGCCGCCTCTACGTCTTGCACAGTCCTACACACCCCGGAAGTCGTTACAGATAAGCGTGCCGGTCCTGCTCGGGTCGTACTCAACCACATACTGGCCATCGAAATCGGTTGGCGTCCCGTCAACTAAGCCCAGAATGCGAATCACACACCGGTTGCTGTTGTCCTCGTTCATGTACCCCATCGTCCGCTGCGGGTACGACATGTCCGGAAGCCCTATTCCGCGCTGATTGCGGCGCATCGATGTGCACGGACCCGGCATGCTGGCGAGCAGTAGATGCGCCGCCGACCCGTCGCAGCCTGCCGAAGAGTTCCAGCGCAGACCGGGCAGCGCGTTTCGTTACATACGGCTTTGTTGGTGGACGTTTCGTTACGCGCATCGCCCTCACCGGGCCCGACGACCGTCGAACTCGTCCTACGCAGGGGGCGATTGGACCACAGCACTTCAGTGCGGACCTCGTACGCTCCTCCCTGGCTCGTCGCAGTTGCCAGTTCGACCCGGTACCAGTCCCGAAAGAGTTCCTCGTCATACAAGCGTGAGGCGTAGCCCGACAGAACTACGGTGGCAACGCACTCATGCAAGGTGGATGCCAGTTCACGGTGGCCGTCCTCAGACAGCATCTCCCTGCGGTAGTTGCGTTCTCGGACTTCACCAAGATAGGGAGGGTCCACATACATCAGTGTTCGGCGGCCCTTGCCGTATGCCGCAATGACATCGAGTGCCGGTCGGCACTCCAAAGAGACCGAGCGCAGCCGAGCGGTTGCTGCCTCCATCCGACGGATATAGCTATCTAGCCGGCGAGGCATTGACGTGTGCGCAGAGTCCGCCGTGTCGAAGCGCCAGCCTGTCCGGCGAAGGGTGCCTGTCCGGCCTTGCGCCAGACATACCCAGATTCGCCGGGCACGTTCAATATCATCCAAGTCGGACGGACGGTCAAGTGCATCGCTACGCTCAGCTCGTGAGTGCGGAGTTAACGCACATGCCCGAGCCAGCTCCTCGGGACGATTACGTAGCATCCGCCAGAAGTGGACAATGTCTCCGTCGAGGTCGTTGACTGTCTCTAGTCGACTTGGCTTCTTAGCCAACAATACTGAGAGTCCGCCAGCATACGGTTCCACGTAATGGCTATGGCCTGCTAGCAGTGCGGCGATGTCCCCGGCGATCTTCTGCTTACCGCCGAAGTAGGCGAACGGCGGACGTAAGGCATTTTCTGACAATGCGTTTGTTCCAACCTGGTAAGGGGTCATTCCGAACCGTCGAGAGGTGACGGCAAATCCGGCATATCTTCATCGGTACGCCAGTTCCAGACCGGAAGCCCCGCGATCGATTCGTCTTCGTCGTCCTCGCCTCCACAGCGATCGATGAATGCGGCTATCGCCGGCGCGGTGTCGGTGAAGATTAAAGAGGCCAAGGCCGTGGAACTACCGTTGTAAGGCAATACCTTCCGGAAACACCGATCATCTGCGATTGCAGTTGTCAGCAGGGTGCGCTCGGCATCGCTGGTGAAGGGTAGCCAGTTGTGATCGGTCGTCATCAAAGAGAGTTGTTCTACGTTGGCGTAACCAGCCCGAGACACGGAGAAGGTAGCTACCGCCACCAACCGCACGTCACCTGCATCAGCCATCTGCCAAAGTTCCAGCTCTGTGGCGAAGCGCTTGGTCATTTTTCGGTACAGGTCTTCATCGAGAAACCAGGGGTGGCCCGGCTGGTGGCGGACCTGCATCTTGAAGCCGTGGGCGGCTGGCTCAATCGCCTTGATATCGCCCACGCCGATCAGGAATTTGGTGGGCTTCCCCGGCTGTCTACGCGCTGGAGCCCAAGCCTTAATCCGGCGTTGCTCGATCTCGGCCTTGCGGTCGGCCGAGAAGGGCTCCGGGATGAACAACGATGCGGCGAAGGGGCTTTTGCGGACTAGCTTGCCATCGGCGGCATCCCGGAGCCGGCGGTACACCACACCCCACGGCCGCCGCCCCGCAAAGCCCGGGTGCCACGTCGTCAGTTCCGCCTCATCCCAGAGGTAATGCAGCACAGCGCGTAGGGATAACTTGTTGCCGTCCGACTGCACCGCGCTTGCCGGCGATCCGGAAGGCTCTGGAGCGGCACGATTGCCGGACTTTGACAGCGAGAACCCCAGTCGCAGCGTGGTTGTTCCGTCGGCATTCCTGGCTTCGTGACCGACCCCGACTACGACCGCCACGGCGGGTTCCCGATCTTCGAACCCGCCCAGCCCGGTCCCGGGTTCGGCCGCTTCGTGGCGTCGATGCGACGGCTGCAGGACCTCGCGGTGTCCGCCGACCCCGACAGTGCGACGTGGGACGACGCCGCTGATCGCGTCGAGGCGCTGGTGGAACAGCTGGCCCCCTTCGAGGCCGCCGAGGGCGTGGGCCCGGCCAACCGGGTCGTCGAACTGCCCGGCGGCGGCAGCCTGTTGATGCCGCCGTTTCGGCTCAGCAGCTTCGAGCCCGAGGGTGTCGAGTTGACCGTGCAGTTCAGCCGTTTCCACGTGGGCGGTAACCACGCCGTCCACGGTGGGGTGCTGCCGCTGCTGTTCGATTCGGTGTTCGGCATGGTGATCCACGCCGCGGGCCGGCCGATCAGCCGCACCGCCTTCCTGCACGTCGACTACCGCAAGGTCACGCCCATCGACACCACGCTGACCGCGCGCGGCTGGATCCGGGAGACCGACGGCCGTAAGGCGTTCGTCAACGCCGAGCTGCGCGACCCCGACGGCAATGTGCTCGCCGAGGCCAACGGGTTGATGGTGCGTCTGCTCGCCGGCCAGCCCTGACGGGTCGGCGCCGAGACTGCAGGCAGTGCGGCGTTTTACCCTGAAATCCCGCACCCCGCGCAGTTTCGGCGGCACCATGATCACGTGACCACCGAACGTCCCGAGCGCGATGTGCGCCGGCTGTCCACCCCACGCGCGGCTGGCCTGGCCGGCGTGTTGTTCGCCGTGCTGTTCGGCGTCGCGATCGCGCTGATCCACACCGCGCTTCCCGAAGGCGCCCAGCCGGGCGCGCAGTGGGTGGAGGGTTCGGAGGGCAAGGTGCGCGCGGCGGCGGTGCTGATGCCGTTCGCCGGCATCTGCTTCCTGTGGTTCATCGGAGTGGTGCGCGACGGATTGGGCAGGTTCGAGGACAAGTTCTTCGCCTCGGTCTTCCTGGGCAGTGGGCTGCTGTTCCTCGCGATGATCTTCGTGTCGTCTGCCGTGGGGGTGGCGTTGGTGGCCAGCCGCGGCGCCGACTACGGAGCCGATGTGCACGTGTTCGGTCAGGCACTGCTGATCGCGCTGTCGAAGACCTACGCCCTGCGAATGGCAGCGGTGTTCATGATGTCGCTGGCCACCATCTGGCTCAAGACCGGCCTGGTGTCGCGGGGGCTGGTGATCTTCACCTACGTGGTGGCGCTGACGCTGTTGGTGGCCAGTGACGTGACGGTGTGGCTGACGCTGGCGTTCCCGGTCTGGGTGCTGATCGTCAGCGTGCTCGCGCTGAGCAAGGCCGGGCTGATCGACCTGCACCGCGACGGCGACTGATTCCCGCTGTCGGCGAGCAGGTTTGGGTCTTGTCCGCCTACGGATCGTCGTGGTCGATGATCCGTTCGGGGTGGTGGAGGTTGTTGGTGCGGGACTGGCCGCAGTCCAGCTCGGGGGGCGGAATCCATTCGGTGACGCCGTCTGTGGGGCGGTTCCTTGTGGTCCAGCCGGCGGTCTCCACCATGCGATTGTTCGGCCCGCACGCCAACGTCAGGTCCTCGATGTCGGTGCGCCCGCCGTCCTTCCAGTCTTGGTTGGCGTGATGCACCTGGGAGCGGTAGGCACTCGCGCTGCAGCCGGGCATGGTGCAGCCGCGGTGTTTGGCCAGCAGCATCAGCCGCTGAGCCAGGGTGGCGGTCCGGCGGGCCCGGCCCAGGTGCAGGGGCAGGCCCTTGCCGTCGAACAGCGCCAGCCACGGGCGGGAGTGGGCGGCGAACTTGAGCACGTCGGCGATCGGCAGCCTCGTGCCGCCGGCGGTCAGGCCGTGGCCGGTGCCCTTCTCCAGATCAGTCAGACTCACCGTGATCACGACATTCGCGGGCAGGCCGTTGATGGTCCCCGTCGGCTGCGTGGTGAGCATGCGTTTGCACAGGGCCAGCAGCGCGTCGTGGTTGCGTTTGCCCGTGGTGCGGGTGTCGTTGCGTATCTGCTCGTCGGTGGGTTCGCCGTCGAGGCAGGGGTGCTCGTCAGCGGGGTTGCACATCCCCGGGGCGGCGTTGCGCTCCATCAACGGCTCTAAGGTGGCCCACGCCTCCGGAGTCAGGAGTCCTTCGAAGGGCCGCATCCCATCGGGGCGTTGCTTGCCGACCCGGATATAAGCCAGGGCTTGGCGGTCCTCATCGGAGAGCTCGCCGTCCTGGTTCAGCAGGTAGAGCATGTGCGCGGCGGCGGTGCGGAACTCGGCGGGTCCGAGTTCGCAGGCATGCTGGGCCAACTGGACTTCGGCGTTCTCCCGGGTCTGAACATCCACGAACCCGGGCAGCTCACGAAAGAACCACCGCACATGCTTGATGCGCTCGGCGCCGATCAACCCCTGGGCCTGACCACGCGCGAACGTGGGCATGGAGGGCGCCAGCGGTTCACCGGTCAGCGAGGTCCGCGGCCCCAACAACGCCGCCTCGTCCAACCGCCGACGCGCCTCCGAGCTGGAGATCCGCAGCCGCTGCGACAGCACTGCCGAGTAATTCTTGGCGCCCAGGGATATCGGTGAGCTCTGGGAGGTGATCCGCTGATACACCCGATGATCGAGGACCGGCTGCGCGCGGGCGATAGCTTCAAGACGCTGCTGCACATCCAACAACTCGACATCGGTGAACGCGTCGATCGACAGGCGATTCATCTGCGCGGTCAGGGTTTCGATCTGCGCCAGGGCAGCCAGCATCGCCTCCCGGTCTGCGACGGCTGAGCTACCCATGCCTCGAACATACGTGCGACCACCGACAAAAATCCGCGCCATGTGACGTCAGATGCCCAAGTGACACAGGGTTTTTGGTACTTCATCGAGACTGCAACCAGCGTGACTGTCACTCGCACTTTGTCACGGTGGGTGCAGTGTCAACGCCCGTTCACTCGACGATGTTCAGCGCTCCGGAGGGGCAGAGCTGCACGGCTTTTCGCGCGTTGTCCTGCTCGGCTGGGGGCACATCCTCGACCAGCAGCACCACGATCCCGTCGTCGTCCTGGTCGAAGACCGCCTCGCTGTTCATCACACAGACCCCGGCGCCGATGCAGACGTCGCGGTCGGCGCGCACCCTCACCAGGCCACCTGCAGCGACTGCAGCCCGTAGATGAAGTGGAAGGACCGGAAGGCCACGTCGTCGAAGGATTCGTCGAGGCGCAGGGTCGGAAAGCGTTGCAACAGAGCCGGAAACGCGATCTTCATCTCCATCCGGGCCAGCGGTGCGCCCAGGCAGTGATGGACACCGTGGCCGAACGCCAGATGTCCCATGGCGCCGCGGCGGACGTCGAATACCTCCGGGTTGTCGATGAAGCTCGGGTCGCGGTTGCCCGACGGTAGTGAGACGACCACCAGCTGGTGCGCGGGAATCTGCACCCCGGCGATCTCCACGTCGTTGGTGGTGATGCGGGGGATGCCCGAATGCACGATCGACAGCCAGCGCAGCAGCTCCTCCACCGCCGGGCCCACGGCATCGGGGTCGTTGCGCACCAGGGCCAGCTGATCCGGGTGCTGCAGCAACGCCAGGGTGCCGAGGCCGAGCATGTTGGAGGTGGTCTCGTGACCGGCCACCAGTAGCAGGCTGCAGATGCCCACCAGCTCGTCGTCGGTGAGCTCGGATCCATGCTCGCGCACCAGCATTCCGAGCATATCGTCACCGGGTGAGCGACGTGCGCCGGCCACCAGCGCCTGCATGTAGGCACGCCCGGCGCGCTGCAGCTCGAAGCGTTCCTCGATCGGGATCGACAGGTCGAGCTGGCGGCTGGTGCGGTGCTGGAAATCGTCGCGGTCGTCATACGGCACGCCCAGCAACTCGCAGATCACCAGTGACGGGATGGGCAATGCGAAGTCGGTGACGAGATCACTTGGTGGACCGGCCTTTTCCATGGCGTCCAGATGCTGGGTCACGATCTCGGTGATCCGTGGCTCCAGGCGCTTCATCCGGCGGCCGGTGAACTCGCCGGTGAGCATGCGGCGCAACCGGGTGTGCCTGGGTGGGTCCAGGCCCAGCAGGTTGCCGGACTGGGCGGCGCGTTGTTCTTCCTCGGACACCTCGGGTGCCCCGGGTACGACGAACCCTGGCGGGCGCTCATTGGAGAACCGCTCCGGATCGGAGAGCACCGTCTTGATGTCGTCGTGGCGGGTCACCAGGTACACCGGCATGCCGAAAGCGTTGATGACGGTGCGCACCCCCTCGGTCTCGCGGATCTCGCCGAGGGTGGGGATGGGGTCGAAGTCGACACGCTGCATGTGCAGCGGAGGTGAGGCAGGTGCCTGGGTCATGGTGTCGACGGTACCAGCCCCCCACCCAGCCGTCGAAAATGGCGTCCGGCTCGTTTTCGGGCTGCTCGGAGCGGCCGACCAGAAAGTCGAAATCGCACCCCCGGTCGGCCTGCAGGACACGGTCGACGTACATGGCCGCGTAGCCACGACGCTGTCGATGGCGCGGGGGTGGCGCCTGGCGGGTGGCCAGTTCGTCGTCGGGAACCAGTAGGTCCAGCGTGCCGGCGTGGGCGTTCAGCGCGATGATGTCGCCGTCGCGGACCAGGCCCCCTACGGCACGTGTGTTCTGCACGTCAGCCCCGAGTCGGCCGCGGGCGGTCCGCTGGCTCGTTGTGCAGGTCGTCGGGCGTGATGATCACTCGGTCGAGGATGTGTTCACGCAAGTTCGGTGCGTAGGTGAACAGGTCCTCGAGCACCAGGTCGGCCCACTTCTCCTTTTCCGCGGCCCAGGTGGTGCCGGTGAGCTCGGATGGCAGCTGCTGGATGCCCAGGGTCATCGTGTGCAGACCCTTGGGCGCCAGCGTGTCGTCGGTGACCGACTGGGTGACGGCCTCGATGACGAACGTGCTGGGGAACGTGCCGCGTCGCTGCGCCTCGTAGGCCTCCTCGAATGCCTCTCGGCTGGGGCCGAGCAGCTGGTGGCCGTGGTGCTGGGGTCCCTCGGTGGCGTCGGTGAACGGAAGGTACTGCGGCAGTTCATCGATCAACAGGTGGATCCGGGCCATCGAACCGCGGGTGTCGATGTTCTCGACGTCGCGGACCAGCTTCGGCGCCAGCACCCCCGGTTCCAGCAACTGCAGCAGGGATCGTTTGGGATCGGCGTTGGAGAACACCTGCTTCGCGGTGATCACCGAGCCGTCCCGCAACCGCACCCCGGTGGCGACCCCACGCTCGACGAGCACCCGGTCCACCGGGGCCGAGGTGCGGATGGTGGCCCCGTGTGCCCGGGCCGAGGCCGCCAGTGCCTCGCTGATGGCACCCATGCCGCCGCGGGCCATCCCGAATTGGCCGAAGTTGCCGTTGAACTCGCCCCAGGAATGGTGGCCGTAGGTGTAGGCGGTACCGGGGGTGGAGGGACCGCCGAAGATCGACACCATGCCGAAGAACGTCAGCATGCTCTTGAGCCGCTCGTCCTCGAAATACCGGTCCAGCAGATCACGCACCGAGAGCAGGGTGAACTCGTCGAACAGCGTCTGCTCGCCGACGGCTTCGAAGGCGGCGAACACCTCGGACCGTTCCGGTGGCGGTTTCAGCAGGTACGGCGTGACCAGCCCGGCGAAGCGTTGCAGCCGGATGCCGAAGTCGAGGAACGCCTGCGCATCCTTCTTGCTGAGCTTCTCGAGTTCCCGCAGCGTCCGGTCGGTCTCCTTCCACATGGTGAAGGAGGTGCCGTCGCGGAACAGGCTGAACGACAGTGCGTCACCCTGGTAGAGCTCCAGGCCGTACTTGGCCAGCTCCAGTTCGGTGATGATCTCGGGACGCAGCAGGCCGGCGATGAAGGCGCACGACGACCACTTCGAGCCGGGGATGAGCTCCTCGGTGACGCAGGCGCCGCCCACGAGGTCGCGCGCCTCGAGCACCAGCACCGACTTGCCTGCGCGGGCCAGGTAGTTGGCGGTGACGAGGCCGTTATGGCCGGCGCCGATGATGACGGCGTCGTAGTCAGTGGGCATCGGAACTCCTGAGTGGGGAATGACGGGTGAAGATGGTGCTGACGCTGCCCGGTTCCACGAGCTCGTCGAAGCGGGCGACGACGGGTTTGAGCTCGGGTGCGTTGTCGCGCACCTGCTCCCAGTCGGGCCAGGAGGTCACCGTCATCACCTCGACGACCACGCCGTCGTCGGAGAGATAGACGTCGAACCCCAGCACCTCGTCGAAGCCCAGGCACACGGGGCGATCGAGTTCAGCGGAGAACTGCTCGAAGTCGGCGACCGGAACACCCGGCCGCAGACGGAACGTGTTGATGGCGCTGACCGTCATGTCAGGCGGTCGCATGGTTGATCATCACGTGCTTGATCTCGGTGTAGGCCTCGAGTGCGTACACCGACATGTCCTTGCCGTGGCCGGACTGCTTGAAGCCGCCGTGTGGCATCTCCGGCGTCACCGGAGCGTGGTCGTTGACCCACACCGTGCCGAATTGGAGTGCACCGGAGGTGACCATGGCGCGGCCCACGTCGCGGGTGAACACCGAAGCAGCCAAGCCATATTCGGTGTCGTTCGCCCAGGCGAGCACGTCGTCGTTGTCACTGAACCGGGTCACCGACGTCACCGGGCCGAACAGGGTTGTCAACGATCGACCGGTCGGCAACGGCGCCATAGCCCGATAGCTCGCTGGGAGGCAGCCACGACCGGCACCGATGGTCATGTGCGGCCGCCGTGCCGGGCATTCGTTTGACAATGAGGCTGTCGCCAGCAGCAGCGATGTACATCTGCACCCCGGCGGGCTGGCACAAACACAGCGGGCGTGATCTCGCTGCTTTGGCATCCCGGAGAATCTGTTGTCCCTCAAGGCAATGCACATCGTCTACCACGTGTTCCCCGACCTGAAACGGGGTCGCCACGACTGTCATGAGGTCTTCTTCTCCCGCTAGTGTTTGTACCGCTACATGGATAGCTGCGCGAGTGCTGGAGCCGTGACTTCGGAGATGCGGTCGGGCCGGAAGCCGCTCCAGTGCTCATCGCCGGCCACCACGACGGGGGCTTGCAGGTAGCCCAGGGCCATCACGTAGTCGCGGGCCTCGGCATCGACGCTGATGTCGATTTTCGCGTAGGTGATGCCCGCTTTGTCGAGCGCCTTGAACGTCGCGGTGCACTGCACGCAGTTGGGCTTGGTGTACACGGTGATCCTGCTCATCGTCGCTCTCCTACTCACCTACAAACTCCCACTGAACTTTCCTTGGCCCCAACGCAATCGACCGGATGGTCCCTGCACGGGCCAAGCTCCTCAGATGCCGATATATCCCTGTGCGCGAGTCCTGTGAGGAACGCGGACGACTCACCAGATGCCAGGTTCGATGACACTCGACCACCCGCATCGCCGTAGGCCGGCGAGGTGCGTGACACACCAGCTCGCAGCCCACATCGAGACGGTGGGTCTGCCACGGCAGAACGCTGGCCAGCTCGGCGCTAGTCATCGGTGCTTCGGCGGCCCGCAACACCGCGACCAGCTGCTCACGAACAGCGATGGTGTCGGCCGTAGTCACGTTGCTGCCCAACCGTAGTCGCCAAGGTCGAAAAGACGCTCTTGCATCGACAGCACACGGTTTGACCACAAGTGCACCGCGGCGCTATCCCGGTGCTCCCCCACTGGCGTGCACGCCCAGCTGTGTACAGGACTGTGCGCCACCGTGTCGCGATCGGCGCGGATCACGACGGCAGCTTTCGCCTTCGACACGGCTCGAAGTACCTGCGTCGGGTCGACGCGCGCGTGATGGATGAGACTGGCGCCCTGAGCACCGAAGACCTCGGTTCGCAGGTCGAGGTAGATGCACACTCCGGGTTGGCGCGCTACCGAGTCGATCAGCTCCACAGGAGCGGCCGATTCCAGGCTCACCCTCTTGATTCGGGTGGCGACCTCGGTCATCTGAGCAATGGCAGTATCGCGGCCCGCCGCCGTCTTGCGGTGCGCTGCGGTGTTCTGCCACTGCGGACGCATTCGCGCAGCACCAGTTTGACTATGATTGAGCCGGACCCATACTCGTCGGGCAACCTCCACCTCGTTGGTGGCACGAGGGAGTCGGGAACCGCTAATCGCAGAGGTGAACTCCACCCGCGAGTGCGGAGTCAACGAACATGCCCGCGCAAGGTCGTCGGGCCGATCGCGTAGGACCCTCCAGAACGTGACCAGCTCGGAATCCACATCATTGACCGTCTCTAGCGGGCTGCACGGCTTGTGAAGCAGAACTTCCAGCGTCCCCGAGAGTGGTTGAACGTAGTGGTTGTGCGGAGGTAACAGGCAGGCAATCTGCCGTTCGGTCTGCTCAGCGCGAGAACGCCGTTCGGCTATCGGTGAGCGAGCGTGGGAGGTGGAACTCATTGGCACACCGCTCCTTCATCGTCGGCCCGCGCTCTGTGCGATCGTGCGGACCCGGACTCTTTGAGCTTTCGCGCATCGATAGCTTGACGTTGAGGGATTAGCAGCGCCAGACCGCGAGCGATACTGCCGTCCTTTGTGGTGAGGGCGCTGATTTCGCGTAGCCACTGCCCCAAGCTGGGACGGTCGTAGGGAGTCAGGGAGGCCAAGGTCATCACCATCGCCATCAGGTCGTACCGATCCGCACCCTGCATTGCTCGCCACAGATCGTCGGTGCTGGACTCGCCGTGGATATCCGCAACGACCGTCAGGGCCTTGTTGTAGAGCTGCCGGCATTCGGCCAGGCGGGCATCACTTTGGGAGTACACCAGCGGAATATCGCCTACACCGAGGAGGTGTCGCAGATGGGCTGCTACAGAGGACTTTTCCAGTAGTAGTCCTGCTCGTACGACAGCACGGTCAGGCCACAGATCGTGCCCGTCGTGGCCACGGTGATGCGGTTGCCACCCATCTCGGCTGAACTCGTCGCGGTGCTTCTCAAGCACCGCTGAGAGCCGGTACTGGCTCACGCCATAGAAGTCCGCGACCTCACCGAGGCGACGGGGCTGCTGCTCACCGGGGCCGAGCAGCTCGTCAAGGACGTCCACGACGCGACTGAGCTGGTTACGGACCTTGCGGTCGCGCCGTTGCTGGGCTACCCGACGCTGCTCGTCGCGGTCACGGTCGGTGCGCCACTGTTGCCAGCAGCCCTGCTCATCGCCCTCACCTGGATGCACCGGACACTCCTTGTCGCCGGGCATACCGTGCGGCCTTGCGGCTGACCAGCGCCGACCACGACACCGGCCGCAACCCGTCAAAACCCTTGGCGTTGTCGTGCCATGGCCGCGCAGCCAGTCGTGCGGGAGACTCGAACACCCAGTGATACTTGGGCTGGCCGGGGTTAAACGGAGTCGTCCCCCACGGGGCGCAGCACCCTTGGGCCCGATGGACGTCGACAAGTACGGTTGCGCCAAGCCAGCCTTGCTGGTCGCAATGAAAGGCCATCTCTCGCATACCCAGCTGCACACCGAGTTCGATACCAGCCTGGTCGGTGCGGGTACCACCGTAAATCAGTACCGGACCGCGATAGTCGGTGGAATCTGTCCGATTCTCGACGTTCTTCCCGCCGATCTGACTCGATACCAGCAGCATTGACGCCCAGGGCCTGCGCACAGTCAAACCCATCGCCAACCCGTATTCTGCGCACGGGTCGGGCGTATGCAGAACGTCATGAAGCACGCGCCGGACGCACCCGAAATCCTCTGGTGCACAGTCGCAGTGCGCTGCGGTGAGAGCGCGATGGGCTTGTGCAAGTTCGTCAACGCTTCCTGCGAGGCGCACCGCATACTCGACCACTGCCGCCGCACGATGAGCAGTCGAGCCACTGGCACAGGACGCGGGGGACGCAACGTCGGCAGCTAGCCGGCGTGGAGTACCACACATGTCGGGACCGGCGGCATTCACGTCGGTGACCCGAGTGTGCCGTAGACCCCGACCGTGGACGCGTAGCCGGGGAAGGTCGCTGGGAAGAGTGCGGATGGTCATGATCGCGCCACCGCCCTGCTCTGGTGGGCCTGCTGGTGCTCCACGAGCAGTCGGTTCAGTTCGTCGGTCCCTCCGTCGCTGTGCACTTGAGGCAGCAGCCGCGCGAGCCGGGACGAGGTGGTGGAATCAGCCGTGGCAGCGCACGGGTACCGGACTTCCTCGGCGTCGTAGGGGCCAACCGCGGTAAACCCTCGCGCATCGACACCAGTGATACGCCATCCGTAGTCATCGGTGAGTGTGGTCGCCGCCCAGTACGCGCGACGCACCGATGCCGGCGGTTGCACGGCCCCGTGATGAGGCAGGTACCACGGGCATCGAGCATCGTCGGCATGCGCGCGCCCAGCGGGCATGCCCAGGCGCAGCAGGGCGGCGATGGTGCGGGCGGTGTCGTCGCGTCCGTGCGAAACGTCGTGCTGCTGCGCGCATTGGTGGAGCAGGCGGCAGGCGTGCAGCGGCAGCAGCGGCTCACCGGGCTGGCCCGGTACCCGCCGTTTCGCGGACGGTGTGTGGTCAATCGGATCGGCAGCCACGGGCAACTCCACCCCCGACGGGGTGCGAAGCCGCAACCACCCACCGCAGTCGAGTCCGAAGCTTAGGACTGACCAACCGTGATTGACCATCCGTGACATAGCCCAGTAAGCACGCCCGGTGGTGTTCAGTTCTGCGCCGAGATAGATGTCGGTAACGGTCATGATGTCCTGCCGTCCTGCGGGGGCTGGGGTTTGCGGCCGGGCGACTCGTTCGGGGTGCCCGTCCTCGGCGCCGGAGATTGCTTCGCCGATGGACGCGGCTGCGTCGCGGTGTGATCATTCGGCGGTGTGGGGGGACGGTTGGTGGGTGCAGCACCAGCGCGCCCCGGCGCGGCCGAAGAATCTGTGCTCGACTTCGGGGTGCTGCGGGCAGCAGGTCCGTTGTCACGGCTTTTGTTGGCTTGTTGGCGTTCGATCACCTTCGACGCGACCACGGCTCCAGCGACCACAGGGGCGGCCGGTCCGGCCGCTGCGGCGGCCGCCGCGCCGGCTCCCGCAGCAGCGCCGCCTGCCGCGCCTGTGCTGGCCGCAGCACTACCGGTGCCAGTGGCTGCTCCGCGCGCCGCGGTACCGGCAGCGGCCGACCCGCCTGCGGGTGCGCCCGCAGCGGGTGCGGGGACTGCGGTGGGTGTGGTTGCCGATGGCGGCGGTGTGCTCGGTGATGATCCGCTCGCAGACGGGATGCCACCGGGATTGGGATGTGCTTTGCGGCCCTTGGCTGCGGGAGCGCGCGTTCCCTCATCGCCGGGTTTACCTGAACTTGGCAGACCCACCCCGTCGGCGTTGATGTCGCGGCGCATGGAGCGGCCCATGTCGCGCATCGCGGGGTAGAAGCTCATGGGGCCGGCCCCGACAGCAGCGGTCTTGCGCAGCACCGACATCGGCCCCGGCAGTCCCCGATCGCCGAAGCCTCGCATCAGCGCCCTGAACCCGAAGACCGCGCCGCCGGCGAACAACAACATGAGCAGCAGGATCGCGATGGGGTGCTGGACTTCAAATCCTTCGAGCTTTCCGCTCGATACTCGCGACATCAGCACCAGGACAATGCCGAAAGCCGCAGTGGCGAATAGCATTTCCAGGCCGTGGACAATCAGTTTGATGGCGGTGCGTTTGGCGAACTCGCGCTGCGGTCCTGGTGCGACCGCTACCGCGGCGGCGGGCACCAGCACCAGCACATTCCAGAACGCCTTGAATCCGATCCGAATGACTTCGCAGCCGATGTAGCACAGCAGCATCAGCACCACCAGCACGACGCAGTTGATGAAGAACATCAGCCCGATCGTCTCGCCGCTGAGGAAATGGGCGTGGGCGTAGGCATCGTTTGCGCCGCACGCCCGCATGGCCTGAACTGGACCGTCGTGGGCCCCTGCCGGTGCGAGTGCCTGGGTCGCGGGAGTCAGGACGGTCGAGGCATTGAGTGCGGCGTTCCAGGCTTGTGCGCACCCGTCAATGTTGTCGATCACGCTGCCGAAGTTGGCAATCTGAATGGGGTGGCGAATCAGGGTGGTGGCCATCCATTGCGAGAGCACTTCGACCTGGCCTTCGGCGTTACCCGAGGGGTCGAAGCTGCCATTGTTCGCGATACCCAGCGATAGCTCGAATCCGATGGCTCGTCCGGTGGCGAGCAGGCCATTGTCACCGAGTTCCTTCACCGGATCATTGAGGAAAAACCCGATCAGCAAGATCACCAGGAATCCGCTGCACATCACCCCGGCGCCGCGCCCAAACCCCTTAGTCAAGGCGATGATGCCGCCGACGAAGACACAGATGATCAGTGCCAGCGGAATGATCTGAAACTCACCGACGAGGTTGTTGATGGCGACCAGCACGGGCGCGGCCAGTGCGGCCAGCCAGCCCAACCACGCCGAGCCCAGTGCGATCTTGATGAACCAGATCCCGACCGCACCCACCATGACCAGGAATCCGCAGAACCATCCGAGGATAACGGCCAGTTGGCTGTAGGTCATGGCGATTTCGAAGCGGTCGGTCAGTGCGGGAATCCAGGAGCCCGGATCGATAATGCTGACGTCGCTGCCTTGGGTGCGGATGGCGTCGAGCATCGACACTGTGCTGATGAAATAGGTGCCCACCGGCTGGCCGTAGGTGTCCACGATGGGGCTGGGCCAGTTGAGCGCTCCAGCGAACCCGGCCGCCACCGCGTGCGGGGCGGTCAGCAGGGCCATCATCCAGCCTCCCCAGAGGAGCTGAGTGACCAGCCACACTCGCCGCAGACGAGGGTGCTCATACAGCCATGCGCAGTAGGCGGACATCACCGCATCAGCTCCAGCGCCTCGTCTTCCAAGCCGCGGGTATCAAAGGCGTGCCGCAGCTGAGGCTGGACTGGCTGCAGAATGTCGATCAGACCGGTGCTGCCAGCATCGTCAATCATGTAGGCGTAACCGTGTCCCTCGGCGGTACGCAGGTTCAAGACCTCGGGGTACTCCTCGGGATCAATCCCGATGCGCTTGAACTCTTCGGTCGCTTCTTCTCGCGCAGACGCTTTGAACGGTGTAATGACGCGGGTCGGTAGGTCTTTGGTGGGAATCCCGTCGAAATACTCGACATGCTGTGCAATACCGATCAGACCGTATCGCTGCTTGCGTCCCTGGGTGATCAACTCGGTGGCATCTTCGCGGCCGACCGGCGACGCGAAGTACGCCCGGGCTTCTTCGGCCACGAACCACCCGAACTTGCCAGGCCGACGATTGGGTCCGGTGTAGCTCTCCCGTGTCAGCCCAGCGATCATCCCGTAGATGGCCAAACCGGCACGTGCACGCGCTGTTTGACGCTTGTAGAGGTGTAGATCTTCGGTCTGCGAGGTCGTCGGCAACTCCAAGTCACCGGTCAGCCAGATCACCGCATCCTTCTCGGCGATCGGAGGTATCGGCAGCGACTCATCGAACATCGCCCGCAGATAGTCGATGTTGGCCCACATATCCAGCCGCGCAGCGAGTTCCGCGTACTCCTTGTAGGCGCTTCCCTGCAAGCTGTTCAGGTAGCGCACAAGAGCGCCCATGCTTTCGGCGACCCGCTGATCGGGGCGCAGCAGAAAGCGGAGCTGGCGGGCGATCTCGGCATCGGGCTCGACACCCATCATTGGAAGAAGGTGATCAAGGGTGCGCTCCACGGCGATCTCACGGCGAAAAATGCGCAACCCGTCGACCGAGACTTGACCACGCGTGGGATCAAGTACAGCTACCCGATCCCCCAGATGTGCCAGCGCACGCACCCACTCGGGATTAGAGCCGGGATCAAGGATGCTGCACTGATTGCCGCGGGCAATCAGTCCGTTCACCACCCGTTTCGCGCCTTGAGATTTGCCACCTCCAGGCGGGCCGTAGAACAGCATTCCGGGTACCTGACGCCGACGGCTCGCGCCTTCCGGCTCGATCAGGACAGGGGTCGGCCGTCGGGTGGACAGATTGCGGGCGAACAGAATTCCGGTACCGTGACCGAGCTTGCTGGACACGAGCGGCGAAAATCGCGCCCAGTCGGTGGTAGTCGCCGGTTGGCTGAATTGACTGCGCGGGCTGCGCTCTTCACTGCCTGCCAGCCCGGTCTGCCACAGCCCAATTTGGGCACTGCCGCGACGGCGACTCAGCGTCATGTCGAGGTCTTCTGCGAAGTGCGTTTGCAGTAGCTGGCAGGCCCCGTCGAGTTCGGCCCGCGAGCGCGCCCCGACGGCGATCACCGTCGTGGACTCCACTTCCCGCTCCAACTTCGACGCCCGCAGCTTGGCGTTGTATTCCTCGGCCGAGGAGTAGCGCTCAATGAGGTCACTGTCGCTGGACCGGCGACCTGCCCGTTGGAACGCCTGATCATCGAGGTTGCGCTGAGCGCGGTCGATCCGTGTGAGCGCCTGCTCAGCCGGGCGGGTGGAAATGTGCTGAATCCAGTCGATGTCGGCAGGTGTGTCCACGTCGTAGACGGCAAGCAGGTATTCCGCACGTGGATAGGCCAGCCCGCCGCGTGGAATCTGAGCTACGGCCAGCATGCTTTGAAAGCTGTCCAGGCGCTGGGCACCGCTAATCACCAGCACAGCAGCCAGCGACGGCACCACACGCCGCCACCAGCGGCGGTCCTTCTTGCGGGACTCCTGGTCACCACAGTCGAACTGCGCCGGCACCACGGGCGCAAAGTCGGCTTCGGTGAGCCGATCAGGACCGCCAGCACCGTGCGGGAAAGGATCGTTGACCGCACCCATGGCCAGGCGCCGCCGATACCACCAGTGGATCTGGCGCGGGGTGGCCGGACGCGCGTTGAACTCGGCAGGAATCTTCGACAGTATCGAGGCCGACATCTCCTGGTACCCGGCAAGTGATCGCGGGTCGTCGGGGTCGCGGCCGGCGACGACGGTGGCCGCCTTGGCTAGGCCGCCCACTCCGGATCGTCCAGCGGCTCCCGAGTCCACCGGCACGCGTATCCCGAACACCTGCTCGTAGAACGGCTCGATGGTCAAGAAGTCCTCCCAGTCTCGGACTTCCTGCACCCACGCAGGCTCATTGGTGTAGCCCGAGAGCATCCACCGCAGCAGCCGCCGGTGGTCCAGGCGCACGCAGCAGCCCCACAGCAGCAACCCCGAGGGAAGTTGACGCACTAAAGGTCGGTGACGCATCGCAATCGCGTCCTTGAGCGCGTAGGGCATCATTCCGCCGGGCTGTCCGTCCACGATGAACTCTGCGTAGACACCTCCGGAGGTGAAACTGAGATTGCCGATCACCTCCTTGGGCGGCGACAGCGCCGCCTCGCCCTCACCGTTGATCCCGGCTTTGCGCTGGGTGTGCAACAGTCCGCCGAGCAGCCAGCCGATTCGGTAGAGCGGGCTGGGTCGAGATACCGGGATCTGGCGGGCAGCGACGGTCAGTGCTGCTGTCAGCGCGAGGCCGAACAGTGCGATGGCAATGGCGTGTCCGGAGTCAAGCCACTTGCGGGTCGCCCAGACCGTGGAGGTGATACCGATCAGGAAGGTCGCGCCGTCCCAGATCCGCCACGGCGCGAACCACAATCGCGTGTTGTCATCGATGTGGGAGACATAGATGGGAAAGTCGCGCACATCGGCGTACACGCGTGCTGTCTGACCGCGAAAGCTGTTCTCACCCACTGCATAACCTCCAACTACATCTCGTCAACACCAGCTCGGTTTCGGGCGCTCTCGACGCCTTGGCGGGGCGCTAGCCGAATTGCCCGGTGGTGATGCCCCCACCGTGCTTGTCCACGGTGGTCTTCAGTGAGACGGCCAGGCCGACCGCGCCGAGGATGATGGCTGCGACTGCGACCCCGCCGAGAACCTTCCCCATTGCGGCGCCGAACCCGCGCACGAGCGCGAATGCGCCCGCAACACCTCCAACGAAGATGGCGATGATCGCGAGCGGGATCTGAGCCGATTCCCATAGCGAGGGGATGGCGGTCAGCAGATCCCCTGCGGCCAAGGTTGTTTGAGTCATTGCGGTTCCCTTTCCCTTGTGGCACGGCCGCTGGTTGGACGTGCCGGTCAGTTCGGTGTGGCAGAGCTCCAGTCGGTGGACACCGCCGCCGGAACGAGACGGTCATCGGTCGACACCGCCGGCGCTTTGTCGATTGCTGCGACCAGCCAGCGCCCACCAACCCCGCGAAGCGTCAAGGGGTAGACCAATGGCGAGGGAGCGAACTGAGAGTTCACTGCGGTCACGCGGACCAAGACACGAGCCAGCTCACCGTCGGCGGGCACCGACGAGGGAACGCCGAGCGCGGTAACGCCCTGTATGGAAAGGGTTTCGTACGCATTGCCCAATCCGGCGATCATCGAGTCCGTGGTGACGTACTGCTCCACACCGCCGGCAGGGGTCAGATAAGCCTTCAAGAAACCCGTCGCTGTGCTGTAGGCGGGGTCGGCCTCACTCAACGTGCTCGGGTAGCTCAGCGGCAGATCTGCTCCCGCGCCCGGTCCGCCGATGCGCGCCGGAAAACTCGCGGCACGGGGACCGAAGCGCGACCACAGCACGGGGACCCGGTACAAGGCTCGGTGTGGTGCGGCGGACTCATACGGGCGCTGGGTCACCCCGACGACCACGGAATACACCTCGGCGTCGGCTTCCTGACCTGCAAGGCCCTCCAGTGACACGGCCACGATCGTGGGCGTGTTGATGACGACTGCCGGAGTGGAAGGCAGCGTCAAGGACGCGGGATCGGCGCTGATGAATTGACTCAGGCTGGCCGCATCCTGAGTGTTTGCCTCCAGCCAGACCGCGACGAAATCCTGGGCGAACGCACCGACCACCGCAGAGCGGTTCACCACCGCCCGTGATGGCTCGGTGAGGTCAGGGGCTGTGGCAAAAAGAAGCTGCCACAGCACGTTCAGCCCCGCCAGGGCCGCCAGAATCAACACTGCGGGTTTCCCGAATTTCGTCAGCACACCCTGCGTGCGGCTGATCCGTTGCTGCCAGATGCGGCTCATTGCCATGGTCGTGTGTCCTCGGCGCTATACCGGCTTGTGGCCGATGATCTTCAAGCTTTTGATGGCGAATGCGGCGTCGACCGGATCGCTGTTCTGTTGCCCACCGCCGAGCACCCCCGGCAGTTGCGGAAGCTCCAGGCCCAGCGGTCCGTTCGGCTTGGTCGGTGCCGTGCTGGCACCACCTGCGGGCTGCGCTGGCGGCCGGGAGGTCTCCCGGATCAACATGCGGATCTTGGATGCCAGCACCCGCTTAATCGGCTGCACCGCTTCACCGTGGACGTTCTTGGTTTCCTGGGTCACCAGCGTGGCATCGGTGTCGTTGAACGTGTACTGCACCGTGGTAACCACCCGGTACTGCGACCACGGCTTCGACCCGCTCGCATCGGTTCCCACCCAGCCAAACTCACCCGAAATCGCCGTGATCAAGTGCGTACCTGGAAGCTCGATGTCGATGACCTGGCCATCACCGCCGCCGCGCACACACACGAACGCCGCGTGGGGATCAGTGCCGGCCATCGTCTGTGCCGACGTCGACCCCTCTGCGCACGAGCCCAGGGCATCGGCGGTGAACGAAATCGGACGGTCCAGCGTAGGAGCGGGGGCGGGCGCCGGCGCCGCCGAGCGCGTCGGAGGCAAAGCCATCGCGTCGGCCCCGTTCGGAGCGCCGGTGGGCTTCGGCTCATCCGAGCCGTACACAGCGACCGCCCCGACGATCGCCACCAACACGGCCACCAGCCCGACAGCACCGAACCCCGCAGCTACCTTGCCGTCAAACCTGCGTGCCCGGCGCGGTTCCGCCGCGTCCGTCTGGCCACCACCAACAGGTCCGGTGAGGGCTTGTCCCTCAACCGGGTAATCGTCGTAGTCCGCTACACCCTCGTCGGGATCAGCGTAGTCATCCTCAGGGTCGCGGCAATCCCCGAATCCGCGCTCGCCAGAATCATGGTCAGCGTGGTCGTCGGCCGGATCACGGTCGTCCTCGTCCAGGTCGGTGTAACCCGTTTGGGCCTCTGCGGGAAGGGTGAAGGTCGGAGCCTGAGGGAATCCGAAGCCGTCGTCGTCCTCGGCGGCCAAGTCGTCGGACCACTGGTCATTAGTAAGGGTCATTACCGTCCCCGATCGCCATGCTGCAAAGTCGATGCACTGCGTGAACTGAGCTGACGGCGCTGGCCTCTACGGCTGACGCGCGGCCCGGGTCGCTGGGCCCGGTCAGGCTCAGGAACCTGGTAGACCAACGCGGCCGGCCACAGTGCAGATCCGCCCACCGACGAGAAACCACCACCGGCAGTGTTTACCGATGAATCACTCCAGCGCGTGGCCGCGAACCGATCCGTACGGCGGCATAGACGGCGCACCACAAGCGCCAACAGCACCACAAAAAGCAAGCTCAGAAGGCCAATCGCAGCGAGCGCGACCAGAAACGCCGCGATGGGGTAGACCATCGCACCGCCCATCGCTACGCTGTCCGTCATGACCATCATGCTGACAGATTACGCAATAGAAGGCAACACGTAAACACATGGTGTTCACATCGAGTGTTGACCGATACGACGAACTACGCCGCGAATGGATTGCCGAGCACGCGGGCATCTTCTCCATGCAGATACGCCGCGCAGAGCTGCTTAATCGAAGAATTCGCCGACGTGCCCGCGACGTCGCTGGCGCCCGACCAAGCCCCTACAACGACCACCCCAGTCACCCACTGCTCACTCGCGGCGTCAAGACCGTCGAGGGTGTGCTGGAGGTCGTCATCGTCATCGCCGCGGCCGTGTTAGCTCCCCTTGGCTGGCCGCTGGGCAAGCTGATTTATCACCGTAGCGAAGCGCTCATCCCTGACCGGCTTCGCTCCTTCCCCATCCCCGCATTCCTCTGGGCATCAGTGGCACTGGGGGTGCTTTTGGTTCTGCTGTACCGCCCCTCGGACACACTGACTAGTACAGTCCTTGCGCCCTGGCTGCTCGCACAACTTCCAGCAGCAGCGCTCACAGCCGGAATCTACGGAATTCTCAATGGCTGGTTGGCAATCGACGGTTCAACCGACTGGTGGCCACTCTCCCCCACGGCACCGACAGTGACCCTCTCTCTGCCGCTGCTGCCCGATGATATGACCGCACCATCGCCGTTCCGCACCATCGAGCCAGCCGATCCGATTGACCGCACACCCTTAGGCGCCGGTGCCGTGCGTCCGATGCCACGCTCAGCCAAACTCATCGTCATCGGCCTCGTCGTCAACGCAGCCGGAATCCTCTGGACCCTCGCAGCGGTAGGAGTAGGAATCAAAACTGTTGCAGAACAGGCTTTCACGCCCAGTAGCACCATCGGATCGAGCTACTGATCCGAATGCGGTGTATCACCGACGAGCGGGGACGCTACCCCTCGCCCACGACCACATCGGTCGATTCGCTCGCACTGGTGCAGTCCTGAAGGTGTTGGGCCGCCGCACGCAAGCGACGCACCATCTCCCACACCGTGAACGCCACCCCGATACCCCCCACAGCCCACGCGAGCGCCGTCATAATCCCGCCTTCGTGCCGCCCATCACCGACAGGGCAGCCGCGGGCCCTCGATCTCCCATTTCGCGCATGAGCCGCACAAGATGAAGCTGGGCGTCGATGCCGGTCCGAACCCTAGTCTCGGTGAGATAAACGCTTGGTACACCGAAGAATTCAGCAACGATGCTCAGCTGTGCATCGAGTGCATCGCCCCTATAGCCCAATCGCAACTGCTCTACGACTGCCGCACTGACCGCAGAACCACCACGGGCGGACATGGCCGCGGCGGCGGCCGCCGAATTCAGCGGCGGCTCCGTGCGCGTATGCATGACGTCGAAAAGCAGGTTGATCCGACGTGCAAGCTCCGGGTCACGCCGCACTGTCGCGATCCAGCCACGCACGCCGCACCAAGCGGCGAAGCCTCCCCTGCTCCACGGCCTCAGCGCTCCCACCCCGGCCGTGAGCTCTGGCCAGGATAGCCTGAGTCGTCTGATCGTAAAATTGTAAAAAGACTGACCAGTCTGGTATTTCGACGCAGGTTCCCACCCCGCCGCGGATCAGCAGCCGCGCATGTTCGCGGGTCGGTGGAAGAAGCTCCTGCCAGCGCAAAGTGGCACCGAGATCGTTGTTGAGGTTCTTACCACCGTCGTTCTGCCCGAACCCTTGCGGACGTCGGTTGGTCAGTCCCGACCAGTGCTCGGCCGCCGTGAGAAGTTCCTCCTCCCGAGCGCCGAACATAATCACCGAGGCTGGAAAAATATCGCGCAACTCATTCGCATACACCGCCCCATACACGGTGTCGAGCTGCGAGGATGCCTGGACGGCCACCATCAGATTAATGCCAAGCCCACGACCTTCCCCCACGATGCGTCGCAGGTTAGGAATCGGTGCCGTATTGGGAAGTTCGTCAATGACCATCAGCAGCCGATGCATCGTTTCCCTGGTCGACGTCTTCTCGCGCCACCGACGCACCAACGAATCCAACAGAGTCACCGCAGAACCCGCCACAGTGCCATCAGCCGGCGCCAAGATGAAGAGGGTCGCCTGTGGGTCATCAAGAAAATCCGGTGTGAACGGCTCAAACCCTTCACGATCGAGTAGCGAGGTGCGCAGCCAAGGAGTGATCGCTTTGCGCATTGTGATGGCCACCGAGTCACGTTGACGCGGGTCCATTTCCATGATCCGTGCCATACCCATGGCCAAGGTCGGGTACTGGTGGCACAACGCGGCGGCCTGTACCCACCCAGGCTGGGTGCTGTTCTCGGGGTCGATGTTGTCGACTGCCGTTAGAACCCAGTCCATGCCCTTGCCGTTGCCCTCCGGCGACGCCGCGAAGAGAAACGCCGCCAGCGGGCCGGCGGCCTGCGATTCCCATACCCCGCCGTCAGATACCTGATCAGCCCCCGAGCCCAACCCGACCGTCGACATCTGCATGATGGTTTCGGCCACTGTCAGGGCTTCATAGGGACTGTCAATCGTGACAGTCGGGTCATAGACATTGGGAACCACGCCTTCTGGATAGACCGGCGATTTCAGTGGCCGCAGGTCCAGCAACGCCTTTGGTCCCCATCGGCGTTCCATGACGTATTGCATGAGATCGTCCTTGGACGAGACGACCACTGCTGGGCCTCCCCACAATGTGGCGGCCGGCGCCAGCAGACGCCGACTTTTGCCCGTCTCGGTCGGTGCGGACACCAGCACATGTGCTGCGCTGCTCGGCACGAACATCTCGTTGCCACCGGCACGGCGTCCGAAGCCGCAGTATGGCGTGGATGGCTTGACGTACATAGTGTTTCGCCCCTTCGCTTAGATGCGCGCAGTACCGGCCAGGGTGCCAGGAGACTCGTCTAACGCCACGCGTAGCGCCATCACGAGACAGTCGCGCTGCCGCTGACTCAACCCGGTCAGCCGGGCTACCGAACGCGCCATAAGCGGGTGGACGGCGATGCACAGCAGCGCGGCGCGCGCCCACCCCGGCTGCACAGTGTCCTCGGGATCGGCGTTGTCGATCGCCGCACGCACCCACGGCTCGCCTTCGCCGCAGCCCAATGGACCCGCGGCGAACAGAATCACGGCCAGGGGCACAACCGCATGGACCTCCCAGACGGTGGCCCCCGACTGCTTACCTAGGCCATCCTTGCCGAGCTTGAGTAGACCGTGAGCAAGGTCGAGTGCGGCATCCATGCTGGACAGAGACGCGACCGCTTCACCCAACGACATGACCATACAGTGGCACAATAAGTCATAGTTAGTCAACGCGAAGACGTAAAGTAAACAGCACTGTGCATTGTTCGTCGTCTACGTGCTGACGCCTTCTGGGGTCAGCGCCGATGCGAGCGCCCGGGCCATATCGTCATCAGTGACATCGAAGGCGGAACGGTCGTCCGTAGCGAGCTGTCTCAGGCCCGCAGAACCCAGCGTGTGCAACCTGCGGGCGCGTTCCCGTTTGCACGCGAGCACCACCTTGCGGGCGTAGCGACCGTTACCCGCGGCATCGAGCGCTGTGCCCTCTTTTGTAGCGATGGCGCGAAGACGGTCAGTTTCTCCCCGTAACAGTTCCCACGCGCTTTCGGCGACGGTGATCTTTTCCTGCTTGGCGATCACCTGGCCAATAGCGACGATCTCCTCGGCGTTGTAACTGTCGAATGTCAACGTGAAATGGAACCGGCTCGCGAGGCCCGGATTGGTTGCCATGAAACGGCGCATCTCCGTTGGATAGCCCGCCACGATGACCACAAGACGGTCGCGGTAGTCCTCCATGTACTTGAGCAAGGTGTTGATAGCGTCCTTGCCGAACGAGTGCCCATCTGTCTCGGGCGCGAGCCGGTAAGCCTCATCAATAAACAGAACACCGCCCAAGGCCTTCTCGCAGATCTCTCTCATCTTCTCCGCGGTCTGCGACACATAGCCGACCACGACATCTTCCTCAGTGACTTCCAGGGGCGTCGGCCGATCGACTTTGCCTAGACCAAAGAGGATTTCGGCGACGATCCGGGCGTAACTCGTCTTCGCGGTCCCCGGTGGACCCTCAAACACCATGTGGTTCTCGTTGGCGGTCCCGACCTCCTCGCCTTGTTCTGCCAGCAGAAGATCAATCTCGATTTCCGTGCGCCACACGGCGATCTGTTCCTTCGGCCCCTCAAGACCGATGAACGCAGCCAGCCGCTCTTCTGCGCGTGCCAGCACTTCCTGTCGTGTGGCGTCACGGTCTGCTTGATCACGGGCAGCGCGGCTGGTGCCGGTGTCCGGGTCCCACTTATCGGTGCGGGAAGCGATCGTTTCCGGATCGGTGACTTCTAACCCGAACGTGCGATCGTTGAGGGCGATGTGCGCACGCTCGAAATCCGGCCACTGCACGCGGATTCCGGTCAACACGGACTCGGATTCTTCGTCCTCGCCTTGGTGGCGAAGCACTAAAGCACGACAGAACAGCGCATCACGTGTCAATACATCGTTGACGCGTGCTCCCCGCGCAGCCAGACCATCGGTGGGGGTCGGCTTGCCGTCAATGACCCGCTGTGCGGCCTGTAAAGCAGGCTGCATCAATCCCAGACTGGCTGCTGCCCAAGCCTCCAGCAGGCTTGCCGCCCGCGCCAGATACACGTCTCGTGGGTTTTGAGTGCACACCCCTACTGCCGTCAACACGTCGGGCCAACGCTGAGTCTTGGTCGCCAGACATGCACGCACGTATCCGGTTTCGGGATGATCTGCCGGCAAACGAGCGAGTATGTCGCTCGCCTGCTGGAACTGATCCGACGCAATCAGCGCGGATGCATAGGCCAGGTGCGCGGTGATTTGATCAGCGATCGGAAAGCGCGCGTACTCGATGTCGAAGGACGCGCCCAAATTAGCGGGGCCAAGCTGGAGCCTGCCTAAACCCTCGCCTAGTCGCTCGGCATTCTCCGAGAGCTTGGATAGCACCGCCACCGTGCGTTCTCCGGTGGCGTAGCGACCCAACCATCCATCCGCCAGCGCCGGATCGTCTTGGGTCGCAAGAACGAAGACTTGCGCTGCGCGTTCGGGTGCCGACCCCATCACCTTCATTGCCGCGCGAAGAGCGTCCAACGACCGCTGGCTGATCATGCACGCACCACCAGGTGCGAGAGGAACTGCGCCTCATTGCGCGGCCGCATGATGCTGAGACGGACTCCTTGCACACTTGGTGTACCGAGCACGAGTTCGTCGCCGGAGTGCTGCACTAACGTCACATCTGCGCTCGGTTCGGCCACATCGCTGAGCGTGATCAGGGTGTGTCCACGCTCGCCAGCGGTCAGACCATGACCCGTGCCGTCAGCGACGATGATGTTCGGGGAGCGCACAGGCTCGCGATCGTTGGCGATGCTGATGCGATGAGAGTTGTCAAGCAGCGGCTGCCATACCTGTGGGCGCTCAGTGTGAATCAGAATGACCGATCCGGCCGCGCTGGCCCTCAACAGCACCGGAATCACCGTGTCCAGAGATGCACACAGCGAAATAGTGCTGGCGCGCAGCGGGTCGGTCAGCGGCATCAGGAACGGCACACCGGTCACCGTCATCCCGAGCATAGGCCCACTGGGCCCCACCGGCACTTTCAGCTCGGCTGGGTCGGTCAGACGCCGCGGTGACATCTCAAAACGCAGAGCCCTATCGCCAAGCGGCAAACTCGCCAGCAGCGAGTCGAAGCATTGCCCGACGACGGGACGCAACGTCAGCAGGGGTGGATGCGGCAGCGGCGCAGAGGTATGAAACCGCACCACCGCGCCCGCGGCGACCACACCGGCCCGATCGGCTGTCAGGCGGATCGCAGTCACCGTGGCATCAGAGCGCACGGTCCACACATCGTTGAGCACACGTGTCGTGAGGTCCTTGCCCGCGATCCGATAGGTCGTGACGTACTCCGACACCGTGTCCAGATAACTCCAACCCTCACGAATCCGGTTCAGCTCGGCGCCGGCGAGCAGGGCTTCTGTGGCCTGATCCATCTGGTCGGCAGTGCAGGTGATTGCCCGGCAACCGGCGCGCAACACCGACTGGCGCACCCGCTCGGTGGCCGCCGCCGCGGCGGCCGCCGCGTCACCGCGATACACCATTGCCGCCAGACATGCTTGCGGGCACAGGCGCAGCACCAGCCAGCTACGCCGCTCCCCGACCGCGGCGCGATCGGCGATGATTTCCTCATATTTCGGGGTGTAACGGCCATCAGGGGCCACCCGAGCGCCCGCCGACACGATGTCGGCCGAATGCAGCTCCAGGCCGGCGAACTGATGAAGCTGATCGATAACAGCTTGGACAGGAACCAGACTGGTTGTTTCCGCACCCGCAGGCACCAGGACCGTCGGCGCAAACGGCTTGCCGTGCAGGGCAATCATGGTGATTGCATACTGCCCGTCCCACCGCATCCCGACCGCGCCCGCCCCGGGCATGTCGACGGTGAACGCCGCAGGGATTCCCGCCCGCCGCTTGTGTGCCTTCCCGCTGCGTCGGAAGTAGTGAAAGCGCGCGGCGCGGACCAGCCACCCCCACGCGGTGGCACCGTTGTAGCTGAGCGTGACCAACAACAGCGCAGCTATCACGATCAGCACCGCAGCCCACCACACCACCGGGGTGATCGCGACGAGAACAGCCAGCGCGATGATCTCGGCAATAACCACCAGTGACAGTCGAAAATCCAAGCGCCACCGTCGAATTTGCTCGTTCAAACCGGCCTTGGGGCCGGGAATATGCTCGTCTAACATCACCATCGGATCGGCCCTTTCAGCCTCGTCGCGATTTCGACATAGCGCCGACCGCTAGCACCGCGCCCAGCAGCACCGCCAGTGTCGCGGTACCCACCAGCGCCATCATCATGGGACGGCGGTCCGGCTCGGGCTCAGGTGGTGGTGGCCCGAGGGGGCGCGACAGATTCTCCCGCGGCGTCGGGATCGGCGGCACGTCGTAGTTCAACGCGGCCACCGGGTCAATTGCGCCGTAGCCCAGGCGGTTATCCACGACAGCGGCCGGGGAATGAGCGGTCTGCTTGATCCGGTTGATCACCTGATGGGCCGGTAGACCGGGATACTTTGCCCGGATGAGGGCGGCCAGTCCGGAAACGTAGGCCGCCGAAAAGCTGGTGCCACTCATCGGTTTGAGCGAATTGGTTTCCGCATCGTGAGTTCCGTTGATCAGGTTGCCTTCTTGGTTGACGCCCTCCACGAACAGCCCTGGTGCGCCCACACCCACCCACGGCCCGCCCACACTGATGTCCGTGCCCTGGTCATCGACGGCGGGCTGACCCTCATTGTTGGTGGCGCTGACGGACAGAACGTAGTCAGAGAACCAGGCCGGGGTGCTGATGGTCACTACGGAGTTCCAGTTGCGTGGGTCTTCGACGCTGGTGGCATCAATGTTGGGGTTCTGTGCGCACCCGGGAGTCGACGTATTGCCTGCTGCGGCAATCAGTACGGCATCCTTTTCTACGGCGGCGTAGCGCAGTGCGGCGCCAAGAGTGGTCTGGTCAACGGGCTTGAGCACAGGGATGCACGCCACGATCGACATGTTGATCACGCGAGCGCCGGTGTTGGCCGCGGCGACCACCGCCCTGGCCAAACTGCTCACCGTGCCCGCCCGGCGGTCCTCCTCCGAGGTCGCAGACGGGGCCACAGGGGTGAACATTTGCGACGACTGCCGAATCGAAATGAGCTCGACTTCCGGTGCGACGCCGACTAATCCGTCCGCTTCGGACGGGCTTGCCGCGATGATAGCCGCGACCGTCGTACCGTGTGGGTCACAGTCTTGTAGACCGTCACCGCCATCCATGATGAAGTCGCCGCCACCGCGCAGTCGGGGCAGCCGAGGGTTCGGCCAGACCCCGGTGTCAATGATCGCCACCGTGATCCCTGCTCCGCGGCCGGCGGATTCCCACAGGCGGGGCAGATTCATGAAGGCCTGCGAGCCAGGCACTGCTGCCGGGTCGGTACCGGCGATCAGCCCGGTCGCGATGCAGTCGTACTTCTGCTTCATCGGTTCGTCGGGTCGTGGCGTCCCGTCCGGAACCGCGAGCGGATCAACAACCGGCGGTGTGATCGCTGTTGCCGACGGGGCGCCAGCCAGTGGCCAGGCCGCCGCCAATACGGCCACTGTGGCCAGTACCCCCGCGCGTTGGCCGATCATCACATGTTCCTCGCGAGGTAGATCAGGTTCAGCAGCCAGATCGCCATCGGGGGGACGACCACGATCAGCAGGTACTCGATCCATTCGATGACCTTGCGGAAGACAGGTGAGAACACCTTCGCGGGCACGACCGCTGCGGCGATCAAGCCGGCCACACCGAGGCCGAGCACCACTGCCGCCGCGATGTAGACAGTGAATGTGCTCTCGCCGGCGAGAGCGTAGTTCGCGGCCGTGATGAGCACCATCAGTAGCCCGGTGGCCACCACAATGATGGATTGCTCCCGGCTGGCGAAGGCCCGGCCGCGCATCACCAGAACGGCGGCCAGCACGCCGATGTATACCGTGGCCAGCCACCAGCGTCCCTGCCCGGGTATCACCGCCCAGATCGAGCCGCCCACAAAGAAGACTCCGACCGTGACCAGTAGGGCGGTCAGGTAGATGTTCGCGGCCTCAGCCGAGCGCCGAAGTTGCTCCACGGTCGGTGTGCCCTGATGTTCGGCAGCGACCAATGCCTCGGCGGCAATAGCATCGGCATCGGCGAAGGTGTCTTTGCCGGTGACGGTCGGAAACGGTGGGATCGGGATACCCGCCATCCGTGCCGCCAGCTTGGGCGCGCCGGTGAGGACGAAAAGGTTGACCGCCAGCACCGCGACCGAGAGGTTCTGCAGTGAAACTCCAGTCAGCGCGTAGATCGCAGCCAGTATCGCTGTGGCGGTACTGATGAGAACGGTGGCCGAGACCACGATCCGTGGGGCCGGACTCAACCGCCATAAGGCCGCCGCCACGGTCGCTGTGACGACCGCTGCGAGCACGAGGTGCCACGCCCCGGGATAGCCAGGAGTCACCATCACCGCTGCTGCCGGGCAGGCGATAAGCACACCGGAGAGCCACATCGCCGTCGCGGTCACCGAGTCTTGAGCCCGCCACCACACCAACGATCCGACAACCAGGAGCACCACTGCCAGCCCCGCGGCCGCGACACCGGGAATCAGGTTCCAGTCTTGACCGCTGTCCAGGTTGCGCCACCAGGCCAACCCCAATAGTGCGGTCACTGCCGCGACAGCTGCCGCCACCACCACCCCGGCCACGCGGCGCGCAGTCTCAGCGGTCACCACCGAATGCTGCTGCTGATTGAGTACCGCCACTGCTGAGGAGGGGGACTCGAAGATCGGGGTGAACTCGACTTCGGCGTCGATGATGTCGAGCACCAGCAGCTCGCCATCACGCACACCTTGCTGCGTCAGGCTCTGGGTACGGTCCAAGGGCTGCCCACTGATCAGCGTCATCCGCACCACGCCGGGGCTGATCATGCGCTCGTCATCGGGCCTGCGCATCCCGTCTTCGTTACCCTCACGGGTCAGTAGGACGCGCACCAGCGAATCAGCGACAGCGGCCACTGGCGAGCTGGCAGGCAACGTGAGATCGTGCTGGCGGCCTTCAAAGAGCACCGCCACCCGTACCTGTTCGGCCAGCCGTACTCGTTCGGCAGCGACCGTCCCGACTGGGTAATTGTCGGTCACCGCAACGTCAGTTGATGTCATCGCCGCTCCTGCCCATGCTCATGGCCAGGTGTCGGCCACTGCGGCCGATACCCCGGATCTTTGTCTGCCGCGCCTGCGAAGCCGTCGACAATCGAGGCCGCTGTTTCGATGAACGCCCGCTGGGTCTGCGGTGCGAGCCGATCGAAGTTGATGGCCGTGGCATCGCTGAGATGCGGGTCGTAGGGAATGTCATGGACTGCCCGCACCGCTCGCTCAAACCCTTCATGCAGATTGCGTACAGCCTTGGTGGGAGTGACCTTGTTGACGTTGCTGACGACCATGACCGCCGACCGCACCAGATGCGGATAACCGTGCTGCATAAGCCAATCCAACGTCTCGCGGGCAGCTTCGGCCCCGTCGTAGCGCGTGGTGGTGGGAATCACCACAACGTCTGCCATCGACAGCACAGCGGCAATCACATCGTCACGCATCTGATTTCCGCAGTCGAGCAACGCGATCGGGTACTGCCGAGACAGGCGTTGCCACGTCATCGCCAGCGCGTGACCGGTGATCACCTCGTCGCCAGGATCGCCCGCAAGAACCTCCAAACCGGAGGAACTATCCTTGCCCAAGTAGTGCCGAAAATCACTGTAAGAGTGCAGATTCTGATCCATCAACAAACCGCGCCACGTTCCCGTGCTCGGCTCATTGATCCGCTTCGCGAGGTTACCGCTGGCTGGATTGGCATCGATGGCCACCACCTTGTCGTCGCGGTAACGCGCCAGCGCCGCACCGATGCCGACGGTGGTGGTGGTCTTGGACACCCCACCTTTCTGTTGCAGTACCGCGATCGTGTACGTACCCCGAAGATTGACCGTCAGACGTCGCCGCAGATCATTCCATTCACGCTCAGCAGGACTGAGCCCCAAGTTGATCCGCGTCGTCTGATACACCTTGCGCCGCCACCCACGCTCGGGAACCTGCTTGTATGGGGTGACGAAATCGGCTTCTCGGACCTGAGACTGCATGGCGCCCACCGACTCATGGCGCTGTCCGGGCCCACCCAGTGGGCCAGGGCGGACCGCGGGCGGGGGCGGGGTCTGCGGAGCCGGCCCGCCCGGATAACCGGCGGGAGGTCCCGACTGCCAGTCCGGCCGTTCGGTCGGCCCTGGACGCGCCGAACCACCGTGTGGCTCGTAGGGTCCCGGGGGCGGCGGGGTAGGCATGTGCCGCGGAGCTGGGTCCGTGTACCCGCGCTGGGAGCCGCTGTAGGCGTCTGCATTACCGGCGGCGTGCTGATAACTGGGTCCCGGCGGCTGAGCGTGCCGCGCTGTCGACTGATCACCAGGTTGCCGCGGCGTCGGGTACCCGGCCGGCGGTGGTGCTGTGTGCGGGTCGGGTGGCCGGTGGGTGCTGTCGTATCCGGGGTCAGCTCCCCAGGGCGGCGGGGCGCCCGCCGCCGGGGGCGCGGGCTGCGCGGCTGCCGGGTATCCACTGTCGTATTCAGCGCCAGCTATCCACGGTGGGGTGCTCGCCTGCGGGTACGCGGCGTGGCCACCATCGAATCCGCCCGTTGGCGGGAGCGGTGGTGCTGGGTAGGAGGTGTCCGGTGGTCGGTGGGTGCTGGTGTACCCGGGGTCAGCGGTCGGCGGTGGGGTGCTCGTCGCGGGCGCGGGGTACGCGGCTGCTGGGTTTCCACCGTCGAATCCAGCGTCGGGCATGCTCGGTCCCGGAGTGGGCGGCGCGGCCTCTGCCCCGAAAGGATCAGCTTGCGGGACAGCGCTTCCCCCGTTGAGGGGCGGATCGCCGCTGTCGTCACGTGCATCGTCGTTGGACGGCAGCGGAGTCGCCGGGTCGTCCCCGGTGGCGGGCGTACCCGTCGGCTGTAGATACTGGCTGAAAAAGTCCTGATCGCTCACGGGCTCTCGATTCTCCTGCGCCACTAGTGGCCTACCTCCTGGAACTGCTTCATAACAGTACATGATTAATCACTTTTGGTCACCACGTAAACATATGATTTGACTGATTTATGTGGTGACGT
Source organism: Mycobacterium sp. smrl_JER01 (assembly GCF_048513595.2). Classification (NCBI taxonomy): domain Bacteria; kingdom Bacillati; phylum Actinomycetota; class Actinomycetes; order Mycobacteriales; family Mycobacteriaceae; genus Mycobacterium; species Mycobacterium sp. smrl_JER01. The sequence continues at coordinate 85,633 of NZ_JBLXXK020000005.1, forward strand.
TTCGGCGGCACGGCCACGGCTGAGGATGGCGCTCTTAACGCCGCGGCGTAGGCGTAGCTGACCAGTCCGCCAGGCCGACCGTAGACATCACCGACTTGAGCGCTGAGAGGATCGCCGCGTCTGACCCCGGCGCAATCAACGTCCACCAGGAGCCACTCTCGCTACGAACCGGTCCGCTGACGACCCTGCCTGCACTGGTATCGGTAACCGTTGCTGCTGTCTTGCTGACCTGCATTTGATGGTTGCTGCCGTGGGTCACGACGACCATCGACAACTCCATGACCGGGTGATCGGCTGCCAGCGTGACGATGCGATGTTGGTCGGCATCCATGCCGAGGCGGCCCAACGCCACCATCGGACTGTGCTCGCCGCGCAACACCTGCGCCAAGCTGCTCAGCAAGTCCGCGGTCGGGACGGTAACCGCGTTGAAGGACGCCGGCGCCACGACTGGACCGCACAGCGGGAGCACGCGTTGCACCAAGCCCGCGAGCGTCATGCCCGGGCCCAAGCTTTCCACCGTGACGTTCTCCCCGTGCCGCGCGGCGGCGACCGTCACATCACCGCGGCGGGCAATCGCTACCCGTAGATGCTCGCCGCCGCGGTGGACCAGACACGACAGCACCACATCGGGATTGCCCAGTGTTTCCATCCACAACTTCACCTGCGGGTGCACGGCATCGCCATCGAACAGGACGCCCGCCTCGTGGAGCACCGCATAGCCCGGGTGACTTTCCGGCACGCCGCATTCACTCACAAACGGCCGACACACGAGCACTGCGGGCAACGTCTCGACCGCACACAATGCCTGCACCAGCCAGAGCCCCTCGGCGGTGATCTCCAAGCTTGTCGCCGGCTGTGGTCCCGCCGCACGCGGACCCGGACGCCCTACAAATGCTGTCCCGCCCATGGTTCTTCTCCCCGTTGTGAACGATCTTCTTGCATACTGCGCTCAAAGCACTCGGCCCGGCCTGCCGACAGAATCGCCAGACCGGGCCGAATACCCGTCACAGGAGGTGGATGGCCACCTATACGTACTGCGCCTTGATGCTCGCGTCTTTGGCGACCATTCCGTCCGCACCGGTCAGCAGGGCGGTCTCAGCCTCGTTGAGCTTGCCGCTCAAGGCATCGACCATGGTGATGGCTCGGGTGTAGTTCTCACGGAAGGCGTCGCCGCCGCCGCCCTGGAATGACGCCTCGGTCAGGGCCTTCAACTTGTTCGCTTCGGCGGCGACCTCGGCCGTCAGCGTCTTGCAGGCCGCGATCTGCTGAGCGCAGTCCTGAATCATCGGGACGTTGTATTCGATCAAGCTCATGATGGTGCTCCTCTACGTTGATTCCTGGATGTGGATGCCGGTCAGACGCTCATGGCGTCGATGGCACTGAGGCCGGCAGCGGCGTCCTCATCGCCTTCCTGCAGGCTGGTCTTCGACACGCCCATCTTCTGACCGTGTTCTTCCTGCATGAGCGCCTGCTGGTTGCCCATGGTCTGCAGGTCTTCACCGACCCGCATCAGCGCAGCCTGGCCAGCACCTTTGAAGCCCGGTGCGACGGCTTCGAGTGCCGATCCGAGCTGCTGCACCATCGACTGCAACCGGTCCTGCTTCTCAAAGAGACCCTGCTGGGTGGTCTCCATGAGCTCCATATCGCCGGAAATCGTCATGTCCTGGTAATCCTTTCGTCAACGGCTACAGCCCTTTTCGGGGTGTGTCGCCTGCATGTCTGTCGAGAATGTGTTGTGCCCGCAACTCGCTCAGGGCACCCCCTTGCCCCCGGCGCTGGCAGTCAGCAGACCACCACCTCCGGTAATCACCGGTATCGAGTCGGTGCCGGTGTAGAGGTTCGACGCCGCCGCCATCACAGTGGCGCCGTCGACCTGCTTCTTCTCCGAATCCTGCTGATTGGCGGCCCCTGCCGCGGCGGCCCCGTGGGCCATCGGTCCCATCATTCCGCCGCCACCCATGCTGGCCGGCATCGTTGTCCCAGATCGCACCTGCTCGATGCGCGAGCCCGAGTCAGCGCTGACTGGGGTCGCCGCGCTTACCGAGGACGCCCAGGAGCCGGGACTGCGCAGCGCTGAGGCGGCCGACATGGCCCCACCCATCCCGCCGCCCCCGCCAGCGCCGCCGAGCGAGGCCGCGACCGCACCCCCGGCCTGCGGCGTCTGGGTCACCCAGTCCGCGTCGCCTGCGGAGAAATCAGCTCCCAGATCATCCGGTGACACATTCAACGATGACGCAAGCGAACTGAGCTGGCCGAATGCTTGCTGCGGCAGCTCCGTGATGCTCTTGAGCGGCCCGCCGCCACTGAACGCCGACAACGCCTGCGTCGGCATACTCAGAAGCTGCGGAAACAGCCCAGTCGCGGTCTCCATCATCTGACTGGGATCGGCGGACTGCGCGCCTGGCTGAGAGCCGCCGCCCGCCGCACCGACGGTGCTCGGCGGTGGTGGCGGTATCGGCGGTATCGCCTGCACCCCCGCCAGGGATGCTGCCTCGTAGGCCGACTTGTTGGCCGAGCCCCGCATCCACATCTCGGTGTACTGGCCACGGTTGGCGACGATCAGCGGAGTCAGCATCCCTAGAAAATTCGCCCCGACCAAGGCCATATGCTCGCTCTGATTGCCAACGACCTCACCCGGATTGGGGGTCGCTGCCCGCAGCGTCTCGAAGGCGTCCCCGGTGGCCATGATGCTGGCAGAGGCGTGGTTGAGCATGGTCGCCACCGTCCCCAGCCACACAAGATGCGGGACATGGGCCAACCTGGCGATCTCGCCTGTGGCGGACGGCCAACTGACGGACATCGCGGCTTCCACGGCCGCATGCCCGCCCAACATGCCGATGATGGCACCGGCCAGCGCTTCGAGTTGCGCGGCCGAGGCGAAGAACGAGGCAGCGGACGGTCCAAGCCAAAAGCCCGCCGACGTAGTTTCCGGCGGTTCAGCTTGATAGGCCCCCGGTGGCATAGTCGCGCTCCCCGTCTTCCCTGCCTGGGCCCTACAGGACCGCGTTCATCAACACGGCGTTGGCCGCATCCTCGAGCGAGGTCACCGTGCCCGCCACCGAGTTCGCGACACCGTAGAGCGCTTGCATCGCCGACGCCCCGGCCAGGACCGCCGACACCTCCGCGCTGTACGCGGCGATTTTCGCCGCGTTGGTCGCCGAAATCTCCTCCAGCCCCGGCGGCACGACCGCCGCGGCCGCGGCCGCCTGCGCCGTATGGCCGGCAGCTTGAGCTGACAGTCCTGCGGTGGCCGCCGCGGCGGCGGCAAGACCGACCGGATTGACTACTACTGACGTCATGGACGCCTCCCCTAACTAATCAAGACTCCTGCACGATAACACAGGAATAGTCACTGCGTACACATGAAGTGAACAGTCCCCGTGCCTGTTGACTTGTTTGCCAGCCATACACGCGACTGGCCTGCCTCTTTGATACCACCACGATTTGACGACGTTGTCATGCGCGAATTTCCACCGCTCACCATTCATCGCCATGAGCGATTGGGCTGTAGCCCTCCGGTAGCGGCGGGGTAGCCACCTGGATCACTTGACGGCCACCCTTGGGATAGACCAACTCGCCGCGCCCGGGCGACCTCGGGGCGGCGCGGATACCGGCAACAATCGGCCCATCGTCTCGGGCACCATCAAGGATCAGCACACCCGCCCCGGCGGCGCTCATCCCGGAGATGATCTTGTTGCCACCCGTGGTGGACATCCAATTCTTCACCGATGAGGCGACAAGAAGGTGAAGCCCAATCTGTCGCCCCCGCGAAACAGCCTGCTCTAAGGGAGCCACCAGCGACATCGAGCTGTACCCCGGAACATTGAGCAGCGTGAAGTCGTCAATCACGATGAAGTAGCGCGGGCCATTAAAGCGCCAGCGCGCCTTCTGTTCGGGGCTGGCATCCGCCGGCGGGGTACGCTCGGCGAACTTGGCTGCGAGCTTCTTGGCTGCTTCGCCGATTTCCTGAGCATCGGAGCTGTAGAACGTCAAGTAGGCCGGGTCGATGAACGCCCCCAGCTCCAGGCCGACGTCGAAGGCAATGATCTTCGCGGCCTCAGGAGTGAAACTGTGCTGGATTGACGTGATGAGGGTCTTGAGCACCGTAGTACGACCCGATTTCGCGCTGCCCACGGCGTAGAAGTGTGGGCATTCAGCCAGGTTGACACCCACCGTAGCCAGCGCGTGCTCACCAATCCCGAGTTTCAACGTCCCGCGCGGCACATCATCGAGTTCGACGTAACTCACCTCAGAAGGCAACGTCGGCAACGTCGGGGCAGGGGCCACGCCGAGAGCACTCCAGCGCTGCGCGATGAGCGCGCACGTCTGTTGGACCGCATCTTGGCCGTAATCAGAGCCGACCGGGGAGAGGACCGTTGACGACACTGGCACCCCTGCCAGGAAGTGCAACGTCTTGCCGGCGTCCTTGATCAGTCCCCGGCCTGGCTGATCGGGCACCGCCGCGGCCATCTGACGATCACCGGCCTCGCTCTGAGTGTGTTCCTGTACTCGCATCTCGACGCGGGTGCCGCACTTGTCCTTGAGGGTCAGATTCGCTGTCGCCCACTGGTCGTTGGTCACGAGTAAATGAATGCCGTAGTTCAGTGCCGAGCCTGACCCGAGTGCGACGATCCGGCCGTGCAGATCTATGTCCTGCTGTTTGAGCCCGGGGAGATTGTCCACGAGCAGGAACACATCGCCATGACCGTCGTCGGGGACTTCGCCGGGCTTGCCGGCGAACTTCCGCGCACGAAATTCTTCCAGATCGCACCCCGCGATTTCCCAGCTGCGCACCCGGTCCCTGAGAATCCGCTCGACCTCACTGACCACCCGGGCGACCTTCTCCGCGTTGCCCTGGCCCGCGATCCCAGCTACGTGCGGCAACCCTGTTAACGCGTCGAGTCTGCCGCCGCCGAAATCGACGCCGTAGAACTGCACCCGTTGCGGACTGTGCGAAATCGCCAGGGATGCGACGATCGTCTGCACTGCGGTCGACTTCCCGCTCTGCGGTGCTCCGACCGCCATCACGTTGCCCTGAGCCCTGGACAGGTCCGCCACAACCAAGGCCTGGCTGTGAGCAAACGGATCATCGGCCCGGCCGTAGGGCACCCGCAAACCGGCGTCCGCGGTGACATCCAGCCAGTCCCGGCCCCAGAACTCCTGAGCCATCTCGTCCAACGGGATCGCTGGAATGTCTTCCAGCGGAGGCAGATACATCCGGTGCATCGGACGGCAGGTACGGCCTGCTTCGGCCAGTCGCCCGACCAGAGTCGAGACCACCGTCGGGGAATCGACGTCTGTCTCGGCCAAGGCCTGTGCTTCGGCCTGCTCTTGAGCGGCGCGATCATCCTCGTCATCGACTAACTCGATGTCGATCGGCAAGGAGTGCACGCCGGCATCGAAGCGGTGCGCGTCGATGAACTGGCCCTCTTGGCGTCGACGCTGCGCCTTGCCCACCACTGGCGCAATGAAGGGCGCTGACACGTAAAACGACCGGAACAACTGATGTTCGTCCTCGTGGACCAAGAAACCGGTACCCACCGGCGCCCCGATCAGGTCGGTGTACGCCTTCGGCGAACCGATCGCCTGACGCGACTGCCCGGCGTCCTTGAGCTTCAATCCGATCGAGTAGGTCTGCTGGCTGATCATTCCGGCCATGCGACCGGACTCGACTCGCTGGGATGCGTTGAGAATATGCATCCAGAGCCCGCGACCCTTGCGCGCCACCGTGTCAAACGTTCCGGTCAGCGCGGGCCGGATTTTCAGCAGCTCGGAGAACTCGTCCAGCACGATCAACAGAGCGCCCAGCGGCTCCAGTTCCGGACGCGTCGTCGCCCGCGCCCGTTCATAGTTGCGGACATCCTTGTACCCGGCGGCCTTCAAGATTGTCTCCCGACGCACGACCTCACCGTTGAGCATGTCCTCCAGGCGATCCAGTCGGGACGAGGATTCTTCGAGGTTGGAAATGACACCCTGAACCTGAGGCAAGTCAGCCAGCGCCATCATCGCCGTCTCACCCTTGAAGTCGCCCAGAATCAGCTGCAGCACTTCGGGATTGTGCGTCATGGCCAACGCCAAAATGAACGCCACCAACGTCTCGGATTTCCCCGAGCCGATCTGACCGGTCAACATGCCGTGCGGACCCATGCCGCTTTCATCGGACTCTTTCAAGTCCAACCACACCGGCTTGCCGGAGGTCGGGTTCTTGCCCAACGCCGCCCGCAACCTGTTCTGCACAGTCATCTTCGACCACAACGTGTGCGGATCCCATTGTCGGGCATCCGCGATCTCGAAGAAGTCCAAGAAATCCTGGCCTGCCCGAGCATCAGCGGCCCGCTCAGCCAGCAGACGTGTCGCAGCATCTTCACGCTCGAAACGCGATATCGCCCGAGCAAAAACCTCGAACTCCACCTGCGACATCACGTCCGGCTTTGCGGCGAATTTGAGACCCTTGGCGTACCGGCTAGACACCTCGGTCATCACAGCACCTCCTCGGCGCGCAGCAAGCTGGCCTGGTCATCAAGGACGAATGCTGTTGCCGAGGTCGCCAATGCTGAAAACGTATCTCCGGTGGCCTCCAACACACACAAACCGGCGAACCCCATCGCGTCTACCGGCTCACCGAGGTCACCGCTCTTGAGCACCCCGAGCAGTGGAGCGCAGTTGGCCCCCGGCAAGTCCACCACTACCACCATGTGATCGTCGGGAGGGGGCATCCCCTCCATGCGGGCTGACCACGGACCCTTTGATTGCAGCGCAGTTCCATGCCGATCCATAAACTCACCCACATCTGAATAGATCATCCGCACCGGCCCGGAGGCATCAACGAGAACCGGATCACCCACGTGGGGAAGCCATTTAGCGCCCTGCCAGGCCGCCTCGTCATCACTGATGATCGCCAATCGCACCACATCCGGACCATGGAACGCGCACAGCTGGCAGACCATCGCGCGAAGCAAACCCTGAACGATCGGGCGCTGATCATCCTCGGCGGTAAAGAACGACCACCCCATCTGGTCGAACAAATGCAGCGGCCGAGCTACGTCATGGACCACATTCTGTGTCAGCAAGAAATCGCGGGCGGCAATTGCCGTGGCCGTCTCCCGAAACTCTGGCGGCGGAACCTTCTGGGGAGGAAGTATTTTCGTCCTCAGGCGTGTTACGCCGACGCCGATACGCACATGCCCGAAGTTCCGGTCATTCGGGGAGCGCTCCCACATTCGGGCTGTGCCGACCAGAGTTAACAGCGCACCCTCAGAGGGGTTGGGATGGTGGTAGGCGATCTCGCGGGCCTGCGCCCGGGCACCCTCATGGACATCTTCACGCAACTCATCGAGAGTGCGCGCATAATCTACCCGGCTGGCCGCCAATGCCGCCGGTCGTGCCTTCTCATTCTGCCCGCCCCCGCGGTTGCGCATCATCATGAACACCGACATCAGCATGATCGGCAGAATGAACAGGCCGCCCATACCCATCGTGCGCGCTCCGCTGCGGATCATGATGACCAACAACGTCACCACGGCGATGACGAACACCAAGATCCACACCCACATGGGCGGGCGAGACTGCGGCGGACGCACCAATTCAGCCAGCTCGGGCAATGTCAGGCTGCGCTCACCAAGCTCCGGCGAGCGCACCTTCTCCTTATCGAATCCCTGCTTGGTCATTACGGTCAGTTCCCCTCGCTCTGCAACCGCTGGCCCGGAATGTTGATCACCGTGTCCCGCTCCACACGCGCCGCCTGCTCCGACAACAGTGGGCCCGCCGGCAGCCATCGGATCACCGTCCACGGAGCCCGCGTCGGCGTCGTGTCCTTCAACCCCAATGCCTGCTGCGTGGAATTGCCCTGCCCCGCAACATCAATCCCGAACCGAACCCCGGTATCGCCGATCCACCACAACGACTCACGACGCGGCGAGTCTGGCTCCACACCCGTGACCTGAACAAAATTCGCGCTACCCGAGCCCAGATAGACCGCATCGGCAGCATCGTTGGCCTGTCCAGAGACCATCCGCATCACCTTGGGCTCCTCACTGACCGGGATAGGTAGCCGACGCCCCGAGACCGTCCTCACGCTGGCCTGCGCCTCATTGGCGTCCTTGCTCCACACCACGCACGTGACAGGCTCCACCGCCTTGTCCAACAATGTCAGGGGACCCCGGGGATACTTCGAGACATCGAAGCCCACCGCCTGAGGCGCGTCAGCAACAATGTGCGGCGCCGCTTCAAGCACCCGGCCCTGACCAGACGGGTCGGCGTTGCTCAACATCAACGCCACCGTTTCGGGAATCAGCTGCATGCCAGCAGGCAAGGCCACAAAGAACTGCTGCTGCCCATCAGCGGACACCGAGCGCACCACCGACCCCGACACGACTGGCAGCTGCGTCGTGGCGTACCCGACAGGCCCGCCAGGATTGGGCACCGCCGGAACCCGCAAAGGCGCAGTAGGAATCAAAGCCTCAAACAGAGCCTTCGACATCGGCGCGGGCCGCACACCACCGGCCTGAATACCTAGTGCCAACATGACCGGACGATCAGCGAGGTCGATCAACGATCGGTGGCCATCGGTCACCAGATACACCGAGCCGCCATAGTTCATCAGCACCGCCTGCGGTGAATGCATCTCGTGCGACCAATCACCCAACTCCAAGTCGCCGGCGAGCACCGTGACCGAGGGCTTACTCTGCGGTCCACCAGAGCCCAACCTGTCGCACAAACCCCACCCGGTGGTCTGCGGGGTGCGCGGAGCCAAATCATTAGGGGCGCCGATGATCCCGACCATTGGACCCATCGGACGGTCCTCGATCTGCGCCATCGGTACCAGCTTGGGAGACGCATCCTGGCCCAGGATCAGACGGGCCGACGCCAAATTGTGCACTGGGTGCATCGTTCCGCCGATATCGACATACAGGGCCCCACTGGCGCGATCGGCCACCAGCTTGGACTCCCCGATCTGGCCTGCGGGCCGCAGCCACGCCAACACAAAACACACCCCGAGCGCCAGCGCGGCAATCACCACACCCACCAGGGTCGACGCCCCGTAGTTCTTCGACGGATCGTGCACCAGACGCACCGAATGCCGAGCCACCGCGACCGCCATCCGATGCCACAGAAACCGCCACGCGGCGACCTGCTCCAACGAGGCATACGTCAGCCCAGTGCCACGCCGCCGCGGCGGCCGCTGCTTCTCAGATTCGTTCGATCCCGCCACTTCTACCTTCCCCCGCCGATCGAGACCGCGTGTACGTGATCCATATGGTTCTGCGTCGAGCCACCGCGATCACCCATCATCGAAGCGCTTCCATCAGGCTGAATCATCTGCTGCCGCCAGATCATGTGGTCCAACCCCAGCTCGGTGCGATTACGGACCAGGAAGTTGACGACCTCATTGCCGAGCTGGCGCCCTTCGGGGGTATCCCAGTTGGGGATCATGATGTCCAGGGCCAACCCGTCGGGATGCCAGTGCAGCGAATCCGAGCGAACCCCACCAATCTCCTTGATCTCAGGGAACGCAGCGCTGATAGCCCGGTTCATCAGCTTGGTGTACTTCTGCAGCCCACGCTCATTGGCACGGCCGGGACCGCTCGTATCCAGCCCGCGATCGGCACCGCCACCAGGCTTGGTCGACGCTGCTTTGGTGATGGTCTGTCCAGCTGGCGACGCTAGACCGCTCAAGGCGCTCAACGGCTGCCCCAGCGCAGACAATCCGCCCATGCCCGGCATCCCGCCACCCATACCTGGCATGCCGCCCGGCATCCCGCCACCCATCCCGGGCATGGCGCCGCCGAACCCGGCCAACGGTGACGGGCCGCGCGGCACACCGCCAATATCGTTGTACCCCGCGACATTCGCCGCCGTCGAGGCGGCATGAGTACCCGCATCAGCGGTCCCCGCCTCGGCGGTGCCGCGGGTCTCCTCCAGTCGTTGCATGATCGCGGTGATCAACGCCCGCTTACCTTCTGGAGTGTTGGTGGCCAGCCCCATCGACTGCACGTCAGCAACAGCCTGGTCGATGATCAAGGTCATCTCCCCCTGATGCAGCCCTGACGATCCCGCTGCCGATTCCACCTCGGAGTGCGCGGTGTTGTCCTGATCGGCAAGGGCGGCAACCTTATTGCTGATCTGCCACCCACTGTTCTCCTGCCCCTCAGCAGCACCGCCGCTGCCGGGTGCTTGGGCCGGCGGTGCCGGTGGCGGGGTGGCCGGTAACGGCAGCAGCGCCGAGCCGCCCGAGGCCCCGAATCCGTCGCGCACACCACCCATCACCCCCCCAGCCGACCGCACAAACGTCTCCACAGACATCAGTAACCACCTCCAGCAGAACCCGGATTGAACTGAGCCACCTTTGTCAGGTCGCTGCCGTCACGGGAGACGTTGTATCGACCCATCACGTAGTTCATGGCGGCGCTGATGTTGGCCACCGGGTCGTAAATGTTGGTCGAGGTGCCGGGCTGGTGGTTTGCGGCGAACGTTGTCGGAATCGTCTGCAAGCCGCCCCGCGACGAGTTTCCAAAATAGCCGTCAGCCGCAGCGGCACCGTGCGCGTTGGAATCTGTGAGATTGATGGCCAGCGGATTGAAGCTCGATTCACGCGCAGCCGCGGTCATAAGTCCCCGACTCCAGTTCTCTCGCGCCTGGGGGTCAGTGATGCCCATGACGTCGAGCGCCTCGGCCACATAACGTTTGTAGGCCTCCCGGCCGACGGCGAACTTCTCGCGGTCAAACCGAACATCCTTGACAGAAATACGCCCGGCTGACGACACATTCCGCGCAGATCCACTACCCGAAGCACGTTCTGACGCCGCTGCTTTGGTGATGGTCTGTCCGGCCGGGGAGGCCAGTCCGCTCAAGGCGCTCAACGGCTGCCCCAGCGCAGACAATCCGCCCATGCCCGGCATCCCGCCACCCATACCTGGCATGCCGCCCGGCATCCCGCCACCCATCCCGGGCATGGCGCCGCCGAACCCGGCCAACGGTGACGGGCCGCGCGGCACACCGCCAATATCGTTGTACCCCGCGACATTCGCCGCCGTCGAGGCGGCATGAGTACCCGCATCAGCGGTCCCCGCCTCGGCGGTGCCGCGGGTCTCCTCCAGTCGTTGCATGATCGCGGTGATCAACGCCCGCTTACCTTCTGGAGTGTTGGTGGCCAGCCCCATCGACTGCACGTCAGCAACAGCCTGGTCGATGATCAAGGTCATCTCCCCCTGATGCAGCCCTGACGATCCCGCTGCCGATTCCACCTCGGAGTGCGCGGTGTTGTCCTGATCGGCAAGGGCGGCAACCTTATTGCTGATCTGCCACCCACTGTTCTCCTGCCCCTCAGCAGCACCGCCGCTGCCGGGTGCTTGGGCCGGCGGTGCCGGTGGCGGGGTGGCCGGTAACGGCAGCAGCGCCGAGCCGCCCGAGGCCCCGAATCCGTCGCGCACACCACCCATCACCCCCCCGGCCGATCGCACAAACGCCTCCACAGACATGCTCTACACCGCTGCCGGGGTCTTACCTGTCGCGGTGGGGTCGAACCAACCCAGGAAGTCCGGCCCTGAACTGACGCTCTCCAACGGCTGTTCCTGACCCGAGACCAGCACCTTGCCGTTGCCCAAGGCCATCACCTGGTGGTCCTTCCACATACCGACATCACCGGCCTGCAACTTCGTCGGCGGAATCGGCTCAGTCACCGGAGTTCCCGCAGGCGGCAACGTAATACCTGCCTTCTGATACGACTCAGACACCGACGAACCTGCCAACGCCGCTCGCACCGCCTCAGCACCAACAGGCGACCGCGCCTCGGTCACCTCACCACTTGGCAACGTGATCTCCGTGGACTTCGGAGGCTCCACGACCGGCGGAACAACGCCAGGCTCACCGCCACCAGGCGCACCGTTGGCGCCCGCCGGTTGCGTTCCCGCATCGTCCTTGTCGTCAGTGCCCTCGCCCTCGCCGTCCTCGTTCGTATTCCCGGTGTCATCGAACTCAGGACCCTCGGAATCCTTATCGGCCGGCTCATCGGCCGGCTCGTCGTTGAAACCCAGGCCTGCCCGCTCTGGATCGGCCAGTCCAGCCAACGACGATGCCAACGGATCAACGAACCCCGCACCTGGTAGTCCGCCGCCCCCACCACCGAACGGAGAACCCCCGCCTCCGAAGCCGGGGATGCCACCACCGAGCCCAGGAATGCCCCCCATACCCATGCCGGGCATCCCACCCATGCCCAGACCGGGTTGCGCAGCAGCCGCCACAGGCTCGCCAGCCGACTTGTCCTCGGCGCCGCTGCCGCCAGCCTCTCCACCACCGGCCCCGCCATCAGCGCTGCCGCCACCCTGACCACCCACACCTTCATAGGCCTTGGTGTTGTTGTCGGTGTCCTTGGCCTTATCCTCAGCCTCAGCTGCGGCCTTCTCGATGACCCCACGGGCTTCTTCCAACCGCGTCTTGCTGTAGTCCATCAGGGCCTGCTGCCCCTCCGGGGTGTACAGAGCGCCGCTGGCTTTCAGCTCGGCAATCTTCGCCTGCACATCGGAATTGATCTTCTCCAGCTCCACACGACCGGCCTCCCCGGCCGCAGCGATCTCATCGGCACTGATACCGGCCGAGTCCAAATCGTGAAGAGCCTCCAGCATCATCCCGATCTTGCGAGCATTCTCCTTCGCAGCCTCGGCCGCGGGCCCACCGTCACCACCCTCAGGAACACCTGGAGGAGGCGGGGGCGGCGTCGACGGCCCCGCCGGTGGAGTTGGGGCCCCGGGCGGACCGGGTGTCGTTGTGGTCGTCGTAGGCGGACCCTCCGGCGCTGGAGGCGGACTCGGAACCGGGCCAGGAGGAGCCGGTGCAGGCTCCAACGGAAATGGAACACCCCCAGGCCCGGTGCTCAACGGAACAGCACCCGGCCCCGCGAACGCCTTCAACGCATCCCCCACGACCTGGTTAATCGCCAACCCGAAAACGTCCCACGACATAATGCATCGCTCCTTACGCGACTAGAAGTTCAATGCACGCTCGGCAGCGGCAACCGCTTCCAGCGTCGGTAACGTCCCATCAGAAACCCCGTGGTTAGCCAACCATCGATCATGAGCCACCGCCGCTACCGCCCGGCACCGCTTGTTCAGCGTTACCGAATCCCACTGGCGAGCTTCATTGCTCAACGTCACATAGCGCACAAACCCCATCGCGTTCACGCGTACGACCACCGACCGTCGAGATGACATCGCGGTCGCCGCCACCTGCGACATCAGCTCATCGGTCTGCGAATCCTGACTCAGATGCCTGGTCATCGGTCCCCTTCCAGCCAACGCCGCTACGCCACTCACGCACTGATAGACATATTACACACATTGACTAATCACGTGAACAATCAGTGATCAAAACTGTGTGACAGCGTGCGTCAGGGTAAGGCTTGACCACCGCATCCCACGCCCCACCCCTCATGCTCCCCCGACAGTGAGGCCAGCAACGGCGGCTACGGCTGCGTCGCGCTAACACGGGCATCTGGCACGTAATGAATCAAGGCATCCCCCACGGCAGCTACATCGAGTTCAACGTTGAGGTAACGACAGGCTTGAACCCCGCTGCTACCGCGCAGTACACGATGTCGGCCAACGCCGGCGACGCCGGTTGTCGCCAGAAACGAATGAGCTCCGCGATCAGCGCTGTCCGGTAGAACGCCATATACAGCAGACGCTGACGTAGCGAATCTGCCGAAGAATCGAGATCCAGCGGACCGTTCATATGAGGACTGGTGGCATTGCTGTCGTGACGCTGAGCGACCTCGGCATCGTAAGAATCCCAGTCCACGGCCGCGCCCTGGCTGAGTTGATTCAAGAACGCCAGGTCGGCCGCCTCGGCAACATGAATCGGTCCATCCGCACCGCGCACCGGACCATCCGGACCGACCGCACCCGCCGTGGCCACCGCCGACTCCACCACACTCCGGGTGATCACCGCAGCCACCGAGATCGACGCCGGACCCGTACCGACCGACGCAATCTGTTGCGCCAGCGCCGGATCAATCGTCGCCAACCGATGCTGATGGGCACCATCAAGCACGGGCGCAGACCCCGGCGAATGCAGAATCGACCGCATTGTCACCGTCTCGAAATCTGACCACCCCGACAGACGCGGGCCCTCCGCAGTGGTCACCAACGCGCTGCGCACAACCCCAGATACTCTGTCGGACAACGCATCCGCATGTGCGGTGAGCAAATCTGCCGGCCGCCGCCAACCCAAAAAGCCCGACGCCCAGCTCCACGGCAACGCCGGATCAATAGGCGCCAACCGTGCCGTGGTCGGAACAAACACCGAAGCAGGAACATAAACCCCGCCACCAGCGCTAGAGCCAATGACAAGCTGCGGTCCCAGATGCGTGCGCACCACGGCCACAGCCCAATTCACAAATCCGGCATCAATCGTGTTCCACGCGGCATCCGTACCTCGAACCAACCCGTCGATTACCTGACGCGCCAACAGCAAGTCCGCACTCACCTCAGGCTCAGGCATGCTGGCCGCTGTCGCCGCACCCGATGTGCCTGCCATCACCGGAGCAGCGCCGCCCTGCTGACCTGATGGAGCAGCAGCCGCTGGCGCGGCCGCCGCCGACGCAGGAGCTGTTGGTCCCGCAGTGGGTGGACCTGCCGCCGCCCCACCACCGGGCGGAACGAACGGGGCCAACGGCCCGCCACCGGAGCCCGCCGCCGCGGGAGGATGCGCCATCATCGGCATACCGCCGCCACCGCCGACCATCGGCCCCGCAGCAGGGCCCGCAGAACCACCACCGGCAGCCGCCACCGACGGTTGCCCCGGACTCGGCGCAGGAGCCGCTACCGCAGGCGCCGCACCCGGATGCTGGGCCATGAACCTCTCCAACGGAGGCGGTGACACCGCGCCTGAGGAACCAATACCCGACGCCAACCCCGAATTGAAGCTCGACGCCGCACTCGTCAACGACCCACCACTACCCAACGAATCCGCCGCCGACGCAGGCGACGTAAACGCATCCGACAGCGACTTTCCCCCGCTGCCCAACGGATTGCTAAGCCCGGCGGGCATCTGCGGCGGACGCAAACCACCCATCGCCGAACCCGCCGACGGCATACCACCGCCGGCTGAACCGCCCCCCATCGGCAAGCCCGTCGCGGGCATACCCCCAACGGGTCCAAATCCCTGATCGGTTCCGATCGTGCCTGGTATATCCCCTTCTGCGCGAAGGGCATCCTTGGTGGGCGAATCGCCGGTCGCAAGGCCGTCGACGGCCTCAACCGGACGCTCGGCGTCTAAAGCATCGATGTCATCGCCAGTAGCGTCTTTGTCGCCGCTGGTGGACGCTGCCTCTTCCCCCGGCTTCTCTCCGATCGGACGCTCCTCATCCTTCCCTTCGGTATTGCTGACAGGCTGGGTCGTGTTGCCTGTACCTGGTGTTTCGCCGACTGGCGCTTCGGGGATAGGGAATACAGCTGGTGTGGCGGCGATGTCTTCGAGTGCGGTGCTGTAGAGGCTGGCAGCTTCGGCTTTGAACGGGGCCATGGCCGACACGGCAGCGGAAGTGCCGCCGCTGGATTGGGCGGTGTCCCACGCCTCAGCGGCCGCGTCGGCGACGCGGCTGAGGTCAGTTTTCAACCCGGAAACGATCGCACGAAATGAATCAGCCGCTGTCGCAGTCGATTTGAAATGCTTGGCGCCTCCATCGGCGTGATTGACCATTTTGCGCATCAACTCGACACGGGCTTCGCCGCCTTGACCAACTAGCAGGCTCGCACCCTTAGTCATTTCAGTTTGCACCGTATCGGCGTACCCGGAAACCGATGCCGCCATGGACCTTTCGTCGTCGGCAATCGATTGCAAGTCTGTCTCGCTGATGGACGGCCAGTACGGCAGGACGGTCAGTGAGGACGCGCGTCCTGACGGTCGCTGTGCATCCCCTGCATTACCGATTACCGCGGCCATGTAGATGCCCCCGATCTACTCTTCGTCCAGCCCGCACACAGCCCAAACCTCAGCCGACGCCGCTTTATGCGCCTCCACTGTGTAAGGGGGCGGTTCTGCTAGCCCTCGCGCGCGGACCTTTCCATGCGCGGCGATCCGCGCTTCGTACACGGAGGTCATATCAGTGACCGCAGCTCGTACCGGTGGACTAGCGTAGGGGTTTTCTGCGAGGGCGTTCTGCAATGCAGCTACCGCAGGTAGCAGATCCGAACCGGTTGTGTCCGGGGTAGGAATCGCCGTGTTGATGATGGCGTAGCTGGTGCACAGGGCCACGTCTTGAGCGTGTACCTCAGCGGGCGACGGCACACCACCGCCGGCCACGCCGGTCGGATCGCTCTGGATTGCTACCGGTCCTTCGTTGCCGGTCCCAGAGTCACTTGCACCGCCGCCCCCGAAGACAGCGCCCAGTGTCACACCAGCAATCAGCGCGACCACTGCTGTGCCGCCTACCATGGCTGGCATCACCCACCGTCGTCGTGCAGGCGAGGGGGGCTGTCCGGGCGCGCCAGGATGAGGTGCTGGTGGCAGCGCACCGTAGTGGCCGGGCGCCGGAGGATGCGGGGCAGCGCTGTACTGCTGAGTGTTGCCCACGTCGTGCATCACTGGGTGGTTCATGGTGTTGCGCCTCCCTGCGGCGATCCCAATAACGGTTGTCTACAGCCTACCAACGTTACGGTCTGCCCGGCTATCATCTTTTCGACTCGGTTGCGGCCGTCGCGTGGTCTACACGCTGATCGTCGTCGGCGCGACAGCGGTTATCTCTGCCGCGTTCTCGGTGTCCTGCGCTTCCAACTGCGCTGCGCTACCGACATCACCGGCGGCAACCGTGCTTGCCGCCCGGCTCATATCGGCCAAAAATGACGCACGCTGAGCAGGCCATGTGCTGGTAATCGCATTGATCGCCAGCGATACCCCATCGGGCTGTGCCGCCCCGCTGGCCAGACATCCGACGCCTTCTGCCACCCCGGCTGCACCACGAGCAGCGACTGTGGCAGCCTCCGCGCCGGTCGTCGCCCCAGAGGCAGGTAGAGCAATGGGATCGACCTTGATGAGATCTCCCGAGCCACCCGACGGTGCTACTGCTGGCATATCGTTACCCCCTCTGCCCGTGCATGGCCGCTGAAAGCTGGTCAGCAACAGGATGTTTGCGAAGCTCCTCCGGGATTAGCTCAGCGCACCGCTGAAACAGTCGCTCCGAGATCGCATCGATTCCCCGGCGGGCGCGTTCAGCGTTGTCGCCCAAGGCAGCGTTGATCTGATCGTTGAGTTCGTCCACGGTGAGTTCACGTTGAAGACCTTCACGCACGTCGAGGTCGATCAACCGGCCTCGGGAATCGTGAACCAC
Source organism: Mycobacterium sp. smrl_JER01 (assembly GCF_048513595.2). Classification (NCBI taxonomy): domain Bacteria; kingdom Bacillati; phylum Actinomycetota; class Actinomycetes; order Mycobacteriales; family Mycobacteriaceae; genus Mycobacterium; species Mycobacterium sp. smrl_JER01. Next base: position 102,953 of record NZ_JBLXXK020000005.1, read on the forward strand.
GATCACGTCGTCGTCGTCGTCGCCACTGGACAAGAATTCTTCGGCTTCTTCAATCCAGTCATAGATCAGTCCCAACATCGCATCGTTGGCTTGTAGCGCCGCCGCTGCCGCTGGGTTAGTGGTCGTCGTGGGTGTCGTCACCGGTACTTCCCTCCTGAGTCGCAGCCGCCCTTCGGCGGCCTGGACGCTTCCTCAACTGCTCCAACTCACCGAACACTGCCTCGGTATTGGCTGCGTGCCGATGTACCACCCGTCGATCCGGATGGAGGTCCTTATCTCGCTCGCCGGTCTGGCCACCGCCCAAGCCGCCCATCATCGGCGGCATCATCCCGCCCATCGGCATACGTGCACTGGCCCCACCCGCAGCCCCTGTGCTTGCCGCCGCGGGTGGAGGCGCTGGCATCGCCCCTATACCGGGGGCCGCCGCGGCGGGTGCCGATACTGACGGAGCAGCCGGGAGACCGCCCCCGCCGCCCCCTCCACCGCCGCCGGAGCTGGCAGGGCTGGTGCCGAAGGAATCGTCGAAATCGAAATCGTCTTCACCGCCGCCCAGTTCGGGTGGACTCATCGAGGGCGCTCCACCCAGGCCCGGGATCGACGGCAGCCCGGACAGTGCTGACATCGGTAGGCCACCGCCACCGCTGCCAGGCATCAAACCCGATGCTGCGCCAGCGGATTGGCCGACCGTACCCAAGATTGTGCCCATTACCTCGCCGGCAGTGTTGGCAGCGGGATCGACAGCCGAGGCCAGCGGCTCGGCCGGGGACGTGACTTCTGCCGGGGGCGGTCCCGGCTCGTCGGTGCCGGTGCTGGACTCCAGGGGTGGCTCCTGGGCGTGGTCGGCGGCCAGCTCCGCGTCCTCCTCCGTGTCCGCTCCCTCGCCCTCGCCGCTCTTGTCGGCGCCGTCGCGCTTCTTCCCGGCATCGGTCTCGGCTGGCTTGTCAGCCTCCTCACCGCCCGACGGTCCACCACCGACGATGGGTGGTGGTGCTGGTGGTGGTGCTGGCGCTGTCGTGCTGTCGACGTTGGCCGCGGCCGCATACTGCGTCTGAGCCGCCAGCGCTTGGGCTTTCGCCTCTTGAAGTTTTGTCGTCGCGGTCATCAACGGTTCGGTCACCGTCCCACCGCTGGAGGCATACGTCTGCTGCGCCTTGCGGTACTGCGCGGTGAGCGCTGTGAACGTTTCCGGAGTTGGCGTTTCGTTTCGAGCCGTCTCCACCGTGGTGCTCGCCGCCTCAGCTGATGCTGCGAGTTGTCGGGCGTAGTCCGCCGCGCTGTTGAGCCACTGCGCGTGGCGCCGAATGTTTTCTCCGGCGGGCTGATCACCGTCATCCCACGCGGAGTCGACGCCTGCGCCGGCCCGCTCGGTGTCCCCGGCAACGGAGGCGAGCTTTTCTGCTGTCGTACGCAGCTGCTGCGCCAACGCCCGCAGAGGCTCGCCGCCGGCCCCGCCATGGATTGTGCGGGCCCAGACTTCGCCAGTGCTCGGTTCAGGCACCGCTGGCACCGCTGGCGCGACGGGCAACGACGGTGCCTCTACGTTCCCGCGGGGCAGGGGTGGCGCTGCGCTCGGAGCAGGGGTCGTTCCGCCGCTGGCGATGTGCGCGGCGGCTTCCTGATCGCCCTGCTCCAGCGCCCTGCCGGTGAGGTCGACTGCGAGACCGCCGTGGGCGCGCTGCGAGGCTGCTTGGCTGATCAGCATGTCCAGCCCGCTCGACCATGCGGTGAACGATGCCGCCACCGCCATCGAGACGGTATCGGAGGCAGCCGGTTGGCATTGGGAACACTGAGCGCCCGGCGCGTGGTCGGCCAGCGCTCGACCATGCGAGGTCAGCGCACCAGGATCAACAGCCACCTTCGCCACTATCGCTCCCCCGCTCCGCTATCTGCGCGCACTGCCGCCACCCCTAACTCGTGGAGCTAGCCGTTGCCGGTGATCGCCGAGATCTGTCGAGCCACATCGTCATCGTGCTGTTCGAAGCTCACCCTATGGTTGCGTAGTTTGGCCGCGTGTGCGCGCGCTTCGGCGGCCACCCGCTGGTATGCCTGCTGACGGGCCAGATTCTCGCTGGCCTTGGCCTGCACGAAAGGTTCGTAGATCGCCCCGAGTTGTTCGCGCAGCGCCTCGGGCTGCACAGGTGGCTGGCCGCTGGCCTCCACCGCGTCTGCGTACTCCTCCCACTGCGCTGCAAGTTGTGCTTGTGCGTCGGTGTCGAGGGCGATTGCTTCGCCGCCGCTGCTGGCCATCTGGGCACCTTCCTGTCACACATGAATGTATAGAACTGTTCACGTACTGACTCATTGTGTACGGTACGTCTGAGTAAGCGCAACCCTTTCCGCGTGTCGCTAACAGTTAGCACCGCTCCGGTCTGAAAGAGTCTGAGGTTATGGCGATTCGCAGCACACACAAGGGCGACCGAGCGCAACTCGGACCCCGCGTCGATCGGGTTGTCTACGACAAGGTGGCCGCCAACAGCGGCCAATACGGTGTCGACGGCATACCCATGTCCCAATGGGTTGCCGACCTCCTGGCCGCCATCGTCGGACACCCCGAACTCATGCGCGAACTCGACGGTGAAGACGTCGCCCAGATCCTGGGTCGCGCCCTGGAGAATCCAGATCTTCGGCGCATCCATGGCCGCCGACGCGAGGAGGGCTTGCCGCTGGCGATGTAACCACACCAGCCCTGGCAGAAGTCGCGCCTGACAACTAGGGGCTGCCCACACGAACATCTAAATATCGGATCGCGGTAAACCACCGGAAATGACAAAAGCCCCCGAAGGGGCTCTGTCCCGGTTTCAACCGAAGTTAGCCGCTTCGGTTCGGATACCGATATCCATATCCCCCTGGAAGGGACTAGTCTTGCCGGACTCGTCTCACGATAGCGCATATCCAGACCTTGTGCCAGACCCGGCCGAGGCTGCGTTGGCAAATCGTGATCTTCGTAAAACCAGCATCACCGGCCAGCTACTCATCCGCCCTTCGGCCGGTGATGAGCAGCCAGTATGAGCGCTGCACTACACACCTCTGCCGCCGAGGCGCACCCCGCCGATGTGTGGGCTGGTCTGGCACCTTTAGCTGCGGCTCCGGGCCGCCACCACATGCGGCTATGGACCCCCGAAACAGGCAAGTTCTCCCAGACGGCGAAACTCACCGCGAAATGGCCCACCCAGCCAGCGGCCGTCTACCTCTACTCAGCAAACGCAACGACCGTCCTTTTAGCGCTGGATTTCGACACCAGCCGAGGCGACGCCGCAGGCGTTGAACGCGACCTGCGCACCGCCGAAAACTGGTTCACCAGCTGCGGCGCCCGCGTCATCACCGACTACACCGACGACGGCGGCCGTCACCTGCTCTGCCCCCTCGCAATCGGTACCACCGCCTCACTCCCCGAGATCACCGCCCTGATGCGCGTACTCGCCGGCCATCTCCCCACCCTCGACATCGCCCCCGCCCTCAACCCGGCCCAAGGCTGCATCAGCCTGCCCGGCACCCTCACCAAACGTGGCGGCTACCGCCATCTCGAAGGCACCCTCACCCATGCCCGCGCAGCCTTCATCGAGCGCTCCGCACCAGACATGCTGCCCCGGCTCTACCAGCTCCTCGGCATGCTCAAACCGGCTGCCACCACCGACCCGTCACCACCGGACGAACCACACGACCACCTGCCCGACTACACCACAGGCGAAGGTGAAGAGCGCCGCCTGACCCCCGCCTACACCCGCACCGACCCCCTCCCCGACAGCATCGCCGCCTTCGCCACCCACGGCGACACCGCACCTACGGACCGACCCCACTGGAAAAGCCCGAGCGAAGCACGGTTCGCCACCGTCGTGGCTGCACTCGACCGCGGCTACACCCCAGCAACACTGCGCGAGCTCGTCGCCCCTGACGGCCCCTGGCATGACGGCCTCGGAGCCGCCTACAAGCGATACGGACACGGCGCCGACCGCGCCCTCCTGCGCGACGTCGACCGCGCCTTCGACTGGCTCATCGCAAACCCCCTTCAATACCGACGCCCGCAGCACAAGCAGAAGTACACACAGGGGGGTGCTTTACCAACAGCTACCCACAAAACCGGGTTTAGCGGTCCGCCCGATCTACGGCACTGGCTGGCCAACGCCTTCAGATGGGCCGACCTCGAATATGCCGGTCAGCGCTACCGCTGGACAGTGCACGCAGTTCTGCAAACTCTGGCTGTGCATGCCCTCAAAGCCGGAGACAAGAGCACAGGAACCTGGGTCGTCGGAGTCGGTGGCCGCAGCTTATCCCTGGGTGCTGGACTACTGAGCCCGGACGCGGTGTGGCGCGTCCTCAGAGACCTTCGGGACCGACAAGGATCACCAGTCGTCCTGGTACGCAGCCACATGGGCCTAGAAGCCGACTACTACGCCCTGACCAGCCAGAACAACCTCATTGCCGACCTCAAGCACCACACCGAGCGCATCCGTATCGAAGCAGTCCACGACATATGGCACATCCTCGGCCACCACCTACGCCGAATCTACGAACTCATCGCACACCACGGCCTCACCTATCGTGACGACATCTATGCCGCCGCGGCAGTATCCCGAAGTACCGGGGACGAAGCGGTGCGCCAACTACAAATTCACGGCCTCATTGCAGCGACAGCCCCCAAAATGCTCGGACCCGGGCCAGTCACCCCCACCGTCCTGGCCGAGGCACATCAACTCCCCCACCTACGAGAACAACGCCAACAGACCTACCGCCAACAACGTGCTCAATGGCAAGAATGGCTCGATATCCGGGAGCGGCTGAAAAACGCAGACACCACTTTCGATGCGGCGAAGGCACGGGCCGGCGATGCCGCCCTATCAACGCCGCCGTATAACGTCTTCGCCGATACCCAGGACTACTTGGAATCCGTTCTGCGCACCGGACCGCCCGAGGACATAGAACTTCTCGAAGACCACGCGATCGGCCTAGTCGAGACGATCATGGGAGCAACGCTGCTAAGCCGCCGTGCAGCACCCGCAAAACCGTCACAGTGACGATAGGGGGCCATGGGGCGCTGCTGCGGCGCCAAGCCCCGAAGCTTGATCCGCGGCTTGGTCAGTTGCGCGAGATCGTGATCTTCTTGTCGGGCGCGCGGCCACCGCCGAGATCACCCCCGGCACTGACGTGACACGCAACGTTGGCACGCTCTCCGGTGATTCGTATCTTGACTAGGTGACCGTCTACGGGAATCGCCGACCGAGGTATTCGCCTTGGGTCTCTCCCCCGATATCCCCACCCCGGTCACATTGATGCTCTCCGTGCTTCGCGCGGGACATCTGCCCATTGGGGTAGACGGCGCTGGTCGCGTGCTCGTCCATTTAAATGTCGGCTGCGATCGACGCACTTGTCAGAAGGCTGTGCAAGCATTTGGAGTCAGGTCGCAGTCCTTAGTCGGGGGAGACTTCAACGGTGGATACCATCGTGATAGCCGTCGGGATGCCGTTTTGTCTCGCGTTTCTGGACCAGCCCGTCGATGAGGTCGTCGCACTCTGGGAATCGTGGGTCGAGTCAGGAGAACTCGTTCGAGCACGTCACGAAGACCCCTGCCCGTGACGCGGTGATTCGACTACGCCCCTCCGTGCTGGGTGTAGCTGAATTCATTCCCGAACCAACCGGCCGGCCGACTCTACGGTGACCGGATGCTCTGGTCGCTGCCATCCCTGATTTCGCTGCCTGATGCGGCTGATTCCTCCCCGCAACATTCCCATTTTTGGACGCTTCAGATGAACGGATTCACGGCCAGGCCAGAAGTATCCGACAATGGGTCGACCGGCCTAATCCTGGGCAGATGGGACTTCGGCCGGCTGTAGGTGTGCAAGGACTTGCCGGGGAGCCTCGGTAGCAGTCAGTGAAGTAGCTGCCCAACCCAGCGAGAGCCAGCACTGGGCCTGGATTAGGAAGAAGTGCAGCGTAGGCGCTACACGGCTACGTCGCCAGCGCACTTGGCGCTTCCACCCGACCATGTTGGTCACTAACGTCACCGTGACGAATGTATGTCCAGCAAATCTTTGGACGCCACATACGGCCAGGTGGCATTGCTTTCGACTACCGTTCCAGTAATTCTACATTAGAACGCTAGAACGGTTATTCGATACTTTTGACAAACGATTGAGCGTTGTTATGTACTATCGGTACACCGTTTGATCGTGATACCATTACATCGGATGTTGGTTTGATCGGTACAGCGTTTGATCGGTACAGCGTTTGATCGGTACAGCGTTTGATCGGTACAGCGTTTGATCGGTACAGCGTTTGATCGGTACAGCGTTTGATCGGTACAGCGTTTGATCGGTACAGCGTTTGATCGGTACAGCGTTTGATCGGTACAGCGTTTGATCGGTACAGCGTTTGATCGGTACAGCGTTTGATCGGTACAG